>NZ_JBOGCL010000008.1:0-174526 GCF_050689095.1 Anaeroglomus insulsum | reverse complement strand
CAAATCCGCAGCTTCTCACCGTCACGCACTTTTTTAAATGTATTGCTGCCATCCATGATTAAAATCCCAGGACACTGGCAAAATCACCTGATTCATACACTTGATGCACATACACAGCCTTGGGGATCTGGACCAAAGAGTCATTGCTGGTATTTTTTTCATACCGCACCCAGAGATAGTCCCATCCCTTCTTGGCAATTCCAGAGATGCCGCCAATGGCAATACCGGTTTTATTGGGGCTTGCGGCAAATTTAAAACACAGTTCATAGACGCCGGTTCTGCCGTGTTTGCCGCCGGAAACCCCCATGAACAAGACCTCACCGGCAGCGTATCCATGCCAGACCGCATTATTGACCTTGCCGGTCAGATTAAATAAGGCCAGCTTATAACTATCCGTTACGGTGCTGCTGGATACATACCGGGTCTCGCTGAAATTATACGTCGGGACAATAATATCCACACCGTTGACGGAATTGTCATCGACATTGATAGCGCCCTGGAAATTGGGCGGATTAATGCCGTAAGCTGTGACCGCCAGTCCCGATGGCGTCTGGGTAATCTTCTGTGTCCCGCCGCCGGTGTCAAAACTATATTCGCTAAGATTCTGGTCTTGTTGTCGGTCAAAAGAATAGGTGACCGTGGCAATCCATATCTGGTCGGCAATCTGTTCTATCTCTTTGGATTGAAGCGGGATGGTGCCATCCCAGTATAATAAGGAATTCGTTGTAAGATAGGTATCCAGGGCATCGGCTGCGGCAGTGTCACTATCGGTTCCGGTGATGACGTATTCGGCCTGGGCAAACCTGTTAGTTCCCCGGCTTATCTTTCGGGCTGACCAGCGTTCTGCTATGGTTACGGCCATAATTAGTTTCCAAACTCCAGGCCGCCATCGGCCATCTGGTCGGCGATTTCTTCAGTGGCTTCTGCCGTCCGCTGGGTATAGTCGGATATTTTTTGCATCAGTCCGCTGCCAACGCCCATCTGATTGAGTCCAAATGCACTGAAGGTTCCGGTGGTGGATGCTTTATCCAATCCGCTGGGACTCCAGTCCCTGCTGGGGGCCGGTGGCTTTTTAGACCTGGGCTGTGCAGGTTCGTTGGCTTTCCGAATCGATTCATCGAACTGGCGTTTGGTTTTGGCCAGCTCATCCCCGACATTTTTAATATTCTGCCGGGCCAGGTCGTTAGCCCGCTCAATTTCATCCTGCTGCATCTGTTCGGAGGTCTTCATCTGGTCGTCATAGAGTAACCGCGAGTCCCGGCGGCGCCTTGCACGTTCCTGATCAACAGCCAGAAGGTCTTTGTTGGTCTGCTCAGCGCGTTGGTTTTGATCCCTGTCAAACTGGTCATTGGCGTAGGCCCTGGCAAAGTTCTCGTCGAAATTCGGGTCCATGAGCTTTTGCCACCATATCCATACATCCATCATCTTTTTGGCAATCCAATCGATGGTATTGCCCCAGAACTCTTTGAATCCAATCCAGACAGATTTAAGGAATGCAACGGTCTCAATCCATGCCACTTGAATGCCATACACCGTGGTGTACCAGGCATCCACAATGCCATAAACTGCAGCAAGCCATACCTCCAGCATCTTTTCCTTGACAGAGTACCAGATTTCCAATAGCCACTGCTTGGCCTTAAGCCACTCTACTTTTACAAACAGCCATGCGATCCTGGCAGCCAATCCCAAATCCCCTTTGGCCAGCGCCTTGGATATGCCATTAAAGGCATTGATTGCATCGTCTTTAAGTGACGCAAAGCACTTACCCAGCCAGGCCATCAACTGGCCGCCATAGCCGCTAAAATACAAAAATGCCGCCACGGCCGCAGTGACAGCGGCAATGACCATCCCAATCGGAGACACCAGCCACAGCAAGGCAGAACGAACGACAGCAAATCCAGCGTGTACCAACCCAACGACCTTGCTAATCCATATCAGGCCGCTTCCGAAGGCATACAAGGCACCTCCGGCAGTGGTCAGGGCAATGCCAAACCAAAAGACCATACTGACCACACCCCGGTTTTCCTTAACCCACCGGGTGGCAGCGCCGACGCATTCAACCATTTTTTCGGCCCATTGGCGCAGCATTGGAATCAGAGCCGAACCGATGGATTGAATCAGGCCGTTTTTAACGACCCACCAGAGCTTTTTGACTTCCTTATAAAATCCCGCGGCGGCCTGGATATCTTCACTGGAGACGGTGGCTCCCAAGCGTTTCAGTTCGGCTTGGTAGGCACGAATGGCACCGCTCCCTTGGCTTAACAACGGCAGCAGCATTGCCCCTGAGCGTCCGAAGACTTTCAATGCCAGTGCGGCCCGCAATGTCGGGTCTTTAATCGAGGCAATGCGGTCTGCTATCAACAGGAACTGTTGGTCCGGGGTTTTACCGGCCAAATCTTTGGCCGATAATCCCAGCCTGCCAAATGCCTCCACCGCGGATTTGCTGCCTTTTTGGACGGCAAATAAATTTTTGTGCATAAAGATCATGGATTTAACAAGGCCCTGCATACTCACACCGTTTTGGTCGGCAGCATAGCTCAAGGCATAGAGACTCTCAGCCGCGATGCCGGTGACAATAGACATCTCTTCCAGTTCGTGCAGGAAATCTGCGGTCTTGGTCGCTATGGTTATCAGGGGTGCGACAATCGCCGTACCCAGGCCCATCATCTTTTTGCCGAAGCTGGAGATGCTTTGGCCCCATTTTTTAATGCTTTGCTCGGCGGCTTTAAGGCCGCACATCAGGGCGCTTTTGTCGGCAAATATCTCGACAAATGCAGCACCTGCTCGTATGGCACCAGAATTACCCGCCATGGTTTATCCTTATAATAGTGACAATCTAAATTTTCCGTTCGTCGCGGCTACATAAGGTAACGTTACCCTACGGATTCTCGCGGCATAAAAGCAGGCTATGCCTGCCCGGTGACAGCGGCCTTAAATAACGCCTTGGATTGGTCATCTTTGACTTCAATGACGTCTTCACGCCGTTTGGTTTTGGTTTCGTTTTGGGCATAGGGATTAAAATCTGTTGGTATCGATACCTTGCCGCGCTTGGGGTCACGGTTAATATTGCACAGTAGTGACATCAATGCCGAGATTCGATTCCATTCCATCCGGTCACGATATTCGATGGCCTGACTCATCCACCACAGTTCACGCAAGGTCAGCGGCGCGGGGTCAACGCCGATCAATCCCGCTAAGAGGTAGACACTTGGCCAAATATCTCGGCGGTTTTCTGGACCGGATCGATTTTGGCCAGATTGTTCGTGATTCGCTCGATGGCCAGATTGATCATCTTCTGCTGTGTCTGTGCCGCCTTGGCCCGGTCGGTCCGACCCCGCTTCTGGAAAAAATCCACAAGCTCATCATAGAAGGCATTCTGTGCCGCTAAGATTACATCGCCGCCTAAGGCTTGGCCGAACATCTCGTCGGTAACCCCCAGTGCATCGGCCTGCGGTTTAATCAGGCAGTACAGCACATCACAGAGCAGGATTTCATCGGTCCCAAGCCGTGTCAGTAACGGCGGCTCCCCTGCTTCCGGTTCCAGGAGATTAATCCCCAAAAGACTTTTCACCCGCTTGGCGCTGTCAATCGTTAAGACAAGCGTCCAGACTTTTCCGGCATTATCGGTAAATGTTTTCATCGGTTCTCCTTGTTAAGCGACATCAATCCAGGCGATGAATTTTGACAGTTTTGCCGTCACATCATAAGTGATGGCCTCTTCCAGTCCTTCCTTGCGGTCAAACTTCGTGATGGCAAAGTTGCCGTGGATACCGGATGAACCGGAGGTGGCCTTTTCACCGGTCAGTGCCGCAAGACAGAGTGTACCGCTGGTTAAGGCGGCATTTTTAATTGCCGTGAAAAAGGCATCCCCGGTCTTGTGGATCATCTGGAAAGAGACTTCACACTCCCGCAATGTAGGAGCGGTTGCCTTCCAGCCGTTATTGGCCCGGGTGGAGACATCGGCTTCCCCGGCCAAGACCGAGACGGTGACTTCCTTGACATTGGATGCCTCGGTCATTGCAGACACTGCGGCATCATTGATGCCGTAATACATCTTGGCGTTAATACCGAGTACAAAATCGGCCATAATGGATTCTCCTAAATATTATTTTTTGACACTATCTCGCCAGATTTCAGCGATCTTGTTTTGACTTTTATCCATCGCCGGACGCATATAGGGCCGCGGCCGGATGGAGACTTTCTTGTGGTTGACATTCGTCCGGCCGCCATATTCGAGGTTATGCGGGGCATTCTTGCCCTTGGCATTCAGTAACGCCGGACCTACGACGACCGATTGTGCCTGCGGGTCAAACGCATAATAAATATGCTGTTTCAAGAGCCCGGTGTGACTCAAGGGCGGTTTTCCTACCGTACTGACGGCATGACGGGCACTGGCCTTCTTGATGGAGTTTTTGGCCACACGCCTGATATAACCGCCGATATAGTTGAGGTTTTTCAGGATGGCCTTATCCACACAGCGCATCACCATCTCTCGGTCAAAAAATAACGCCTTGACCTTGACTAAGGATTGGTTCAGTCCGGCACCGTTCATGCGAAATACCCCATAAAGATGTCAGCCCGTTGTACATTGGTCATTGCTGTAATCTCGACAGCAATCCAGTCATAGTCCAGGCCATCCAGACTGACGACACAAAGCATGTTGTTGCCGCTGTTGGGTGTTTTGATATCAGTCGGCCAATAGGATGTCACGACCGCCGTGTCAGCATAGCGTTCAAGTGCTGTCGGCTGTTGGGTCTGCGGGTCTTGATTGACTGCCATCGAACCTAAGGTCCAGGTAATAATGGTCGCAAGGCGGGCCGGACCACCGTCGCGTTTACCCATCCAGACCTTGGTCTGTACAGTTCCCTCTTCATCCCCGACGCCAGCCAGGATAAGTTCGATTCCTTTAATCGTGTCAGCGCCAATAGGTTGTGCGTAGGATGGCTTACTATCCATCGTCGCTGCGTTGATAGCGGGACTGTCAACTGCCGCAGCCTGCCTGAGTAATTGCCATCCGGAATGGTGTGCTTGAGTCATAATTTCTCCTCTCATACAAATCGTCCTGTTCGCCGAAATGCACTGGCCGGCGGCAATGTTCCGACAACCTCACCGTGGACCAAGCCTTTTTTAACGTCATCAGGGGGTAGCTGCAAGGGCAGATTGACGGGGTTGCCGCTCCAATCGTAGACACGGTGAATCGATGCTGTGCTGGGTAGATTGAGTCTTACGCCGCCGCAATAAGCAGATGCAGAGAGCGAATCATAAATACAGCCTTGGATGTATATAATGGCCGCCCCCAGACTGTTGGAAGAGACGCCGCTACAGACCGACGAGGCAATGACATTTCCATAAACATAAGAAGGACGAGAATTCATCGTTGTGGCAAATCCGTATGCGCCGCAATTACCGCCGCCGGTGACATTGCCGTAAATCGTGGCGGATACATACTGACTGATACTGACCATGGCATAAGAACAGGATGCCCACGAGCCGCCAGTGACATTGCCATTAATGGTCAACGTGGCGCCCATACCTGACACGGAATTGTGCGAGATACCGCAACCGCTGGTGCCGTAGACATTGCCGTTGACGATAATGGTGGCCAGTGAATTGGTTGTATAAAGACAATACGTTGTGCCATAGGCGTTGATGTTGCCGTTAATGGTGATGGTTCCGCCGCCGCCATTGTCGTTGATCGCTTTACCGCTTTGCGGCGTATATAAGGCATCTGCACCGGGGTTGGAGACCACCAGTGTACCGCTGCCGGTCCTGGATATGCCATGAGTTGTTGGAGCAGAGCCGCCAGTAATGCGACCATTTACGGTCAATGAAGTGCTGTCACCGGATAAGGTCAGGCCGTGATAGGAATTACCGGCCGTCACATCTCCATTAATCACTACCGTTCCACCGCTAATCGTCAAAGGACACGAACTGCCTGCCCTAATTTCAGTTTTAGTCTGGCTGGTTCCGATAGTGATAGTACCACTACTGATGACAAGATTACCACTGGCAGTGCCCAGGCCGCCTTCCTGTGCCGAGGACACCCGTGTACAGGCAAAGGACACATTGATATTGATTGCTGTCTTGCCGTTGAGTTGCAAAATATCCCCAGCGGCCAGGTTGTCAAAGGTCAGATAGGACGATGGCGATGTAGGAGCATCACCCCATTTGCTGGCATCATTGATATTGCCGTTGGAGGATTGTGCAAACCAAACCGTCATCTATAAGACCTTCCGGGTGGCGTTGACTTGACCAATCATCTCAACGATAGCCCCATAGATGTCCTGAATCCGCTTTGCCTGGCTGGATAGGTCGTCGGGAAGATTCAGGATGTCGTTAATCACCACCGTCTCCGAGCGGCCGGGGGCGATTTCCCAAACGCCTTTTTCACTGACTCGGGCCGTCTGCAGGGTGATGTGGGCCGAGGTCATCAGTTGCCCATTGACGATGGCCGACTGTAACAGTATTTGCGGGGCATAAATGGCATTGGGTGCGGCATAGGATTTTTCTAAAGGTATTGGCATAAGGTTCTCCTATTCAAAGACCTTAAAGTTTAACGTGACAACGGTTGTAAAAACCGATGGCGGCGCAATATGTTCCGCTTGATACAGCGGATCGATGGCCTGCTTGGAACAAACAGCATCCAGGGATGGATAGGTTTTCCCCCTGAAAGATTTAGAGATATTCAATGCCAGATTCATCAAGGCATGGATGTCCTGATGATTGACATGGGCCACCGCTTTCTGGATGGCGATGTCAATTTGATACAGACATTCATTAGAGGCCCGAGTGATATTGGATATATCCAACGACCGAGGGACAACCGAGACCTTCAATATCGTCAACTCTTTGACATCATAATACGGCAATGTGGTCCGAATGGCCGTAAACGGCAGGTTCCAATCGCCGGTATTAAGCGTTTCCACAACCGCATCGGCCAGTAAAAGAGCCGTGACACCCTGTGAGATAGACAGCGGAATGCCGCCCGAGACCAGCGTTATGGCGGAACTTTTGGTTCCATTGAGCTCAAAGCCATTGGCTTTTATCCCTTGAATTGTGTCGCCTTCAAATACGTCGAAATCCATCCGCCAGCTTGGGATTGGAAGGCCATAGAACAACCCGCTTCCGGTAATTCCAACTCCATGATTCCATAACACAGAGACCTCTTGGGCCGTCAATGCCGAGCGATAGAATCTTACATCATCCAACCCGTAGTCGAAGCCGCTTAATCCAATCTCAAGATTCCTGTTAGTGGAGATGCTTTCCTGTAATGACGGGGCGATAATAGATTGCGATTGCAGGACAGAATCCACATAGGTCACAATCCTGCCGCTTCCATCGTCTTTCCTGTCAACGACCCATACAATGTGATGGAACTTATTGTCTGGCACAATCGGGTCAGTTAGCACGGTATAATCAGCACCAACAACCAGTAAAAAACAACTTATTTTTATCGCATTGCCGTCACGGATTGCCTGGATGAAGTATTCGTTATAAGGATTAAACGGCATTCTCCTGATAATAACGTTATCGCCGTAAGAGCCGTAATTTTCAATCGCGCTGCCCGGATTAAACCAAAAGCTAAAACTAAAACTTTGATAACCAATATCTATGGCCGGATTATCTGAAACAACAATAGGACTATTGGTTGAATGGAAAATTTTTGCGAAATACCGACTCATGACATGCCTTTCTTTGGGGTACGCCCCAAAACCAATGGCCGGAAGTAACAGGATAATTCCAAACAATAGTTTCTTATTCATGGTTTTCCTCCGAAGGGGTCTTGGTAATACTATCGGGATTTTCGGTCTTAAAGGCGCCTGCCTCCAACAGACACGGCCGCTCCCGGCAGACCGAACAGAAGGTGTGGATGGCCGCAATCAGTCGTTCTTCCTGCTTGGTTTTATCCTGCATGAGACGGTGCATGGAGGTAATCAGGGAATAATTGCTGTAGACCAGATAGGCCACCAGGGCAAAGCACAGGCCCAGTTCACCATATTTTAAGAACTGTCCCGCTAATCCGCCCACCGATTCGATTGGAGTCTGTGTATCGGTAGCCAGCAGCAAAAACGGAACGGCCGTTAAAATTAATTTTGGAGTTATGGTCATACTGTCCCTACCTCTTTAACATGAACTCGTATTTGCTTACCGAAGGGATCGCTGTATTTCCAGCAGCCCTCATTGGGTAAGTGATGCACTTCATACACCGCACGGTCGGTCTCAATCCGGTCGCCATGCTGAGGCGTAACCCGTTGATAATTCAAAACCAGGTCATCGGCCAAAAAGAGGAAGTCCACACTTTCAGCACCAATGACAAATCCCGATTGGTCCTGGGTTTGGATGGTCGTTTTGCCGCTCACGGCATACAGAGCAACTTGGTCTGTTCCACGCTTGTAGACAATTGCCTGTGAAGCATGGATTTTGAGCTGCTCGGCAAGATAATCCAATCCGGTTTTGAGCATATTGGTCATAAGGTATCCTTTGGAAAGGTCAGGCGAACCCCTGGGTTCTGCCTGACCTGCACAAGGAAACATTGAGGATTTTTATGGTACGTTGATAGCGACCTTGACCCTGGTATTACCGTCGGTCGAAGGCGCCACGGTCCTGCCCAGCGGTGTTTCGGTATTGGTCGTAGTCACCAGACCCGCAGCCGACAGATAGACCTTCGTACCCACGGTAGCCAGGGCTGTGGCCGTCGGGAACTCAAAGACCCCCTTAATCGCAAGAGCGCCTAAGGTATTAGCCGGAATGTCGGATTTGGCAATACCAATCATGGAGGCGGCATTGCCAGCCACATTGCCCAGAGACACAATATCCCCGGCAGAAACCGCACCCGACGGCGTATAGTCGATGCTGTTGCCATCCTGGATAAACTGAGTTTTGACATCATTAATCGCCATATCTTATTCTCCAAACAGAGTTTCTTTTTTGTAATCGCTTATGCGATACCCTTCATTTTCACCGCAGCGCGGTAATCCTGTTCCTTGACGCCAAAGTCGATGTAGCCGCGGAACTGAATGCCCAGGGTATTGAAGTCTGCATCGGCCTGTTCAACGGTGGGGTTTTCATTGCCGTTAAGAAATGCCACTTCAAAGGCCGCCAGCCGTGCCGGGTCTGCAAACAGATACCAGGCCGTGGTGCTGTAGCCGGTAATGGTTGCATTGGAAAGCCACGAACTGGACACCACCTCATACTTTCCGGCATGAGGATTATCCTGGGGCTTGGGCGAACCGGCTGTGGCCGCTTCGTTGAGTTTGATACTGGTCATCAGTAAGTTGGCCGTGACCTTCAGGGCATTGGGCACCAGCAGATACCGGGGTAGAATCCCCAGCGGTTTGCCGTTGGGTTTGGTCTGATTTAAGAACAGCAGTTCTGCTGCGGTGAGGGAATCGACCGACAGCGCCGTGTTTGCCCCGGCGGCATAGTTGTTATTGCCTGCCGAAAAGAAGTTGCCGGGATTGGACAAGATGAGAGTCCAGATGGCATCGGAAATCGCATCGGCAGCCCCAATTCCCAGCATCGTCGGAATCTGGGCGAATGCACCCAGATCGTCATTGATGATGGTCTGACGGTTGAGACTGAACATGATACCACTGGTGTCGGCCTTGTTGGTAAAGACCTGCTCGCCGAGTTTACCATGCTTGAGTTCGCCATCGGCACCGACTTTCTGGAAAACCAGATTGTCCGTTAGACGATATCGGCTGTGGGTCTTAAAGTCATTGACGCTGGCAATCTTGACCACCTTGCGCCAGGAATTCTCCTGGTTAAGATACGCTTCCAGCAGCATCTTGTTGGCGATATTGCTCAGAATATTCGGCAGACTTACTGTGCTAAAGGCAGCCCGAATAAACCCATTGGGATCGCCCATAATCTGCGGCAGTTCCCGACCTTCCGCACGGGCAATCAGTCGGAACAGGTCATGGATACCAATACTGCGGTATTTTTCGGCCTGGTTAACGGCCTGTTCACCATAAGCTTTCAGAACGGTTTGTTCGGGCATCTTGGCCGACAGACACGCCGCGGCCTCAATCATCCTGGCATCCAGACGCACCTCGGTATGGACCGCAGGCGCCTTGGCCAGATTGGCTTCCAGAACTGCAAGTTTGGTCTTATCCACATTCCAGCCCTCGGCAACGGCCTTGGCCTCGATGTCGGTATTTCCGGCAGCCGCCTTGCGGACGTCGGCAATGCGAGTCAGTTCCGCTGCGGCCTTGGCGCGGATTTCAACGGTAATATCCGGAACTTCAACAGCAGTGGTGGCTGCTACGTCCTGAGTTGATTCAACTTTATCTTTAGGCATGTCGAGTATCTCCTGTAAAAGGTGTTTATTGGCTGCAATCTGGGCCGAGGTTTGGTCGTCGGCTCCTAACATGACAAAACTGATTTCCCCCAGGGTGGCCTTACGGATAATCGTCGCAGGCCCCGTAATCTGGCGGCCGTTGACTTTAGCCGTCTGGTCTTCAGCTAATCGCTCGGATTTTTCTGCCCTGGCTCCGATACTGGCCTGCCATTTAAAACCCTTGTCGGCAAGCGTTAAAATTTGTTTGACGCGGTCGGATTCACCCAGGATGTCACCACTGGCCAGCAACTGGCCATCCGCAACCTTAATGGAATTGGTCTGACCGACCAGTGAATCCAGGTCCTGTTCATGCCCAAAGAAAATCGGTTTGGCCTGGGCACTGATTTTAAGACCAGCCAGGTCAACAACCACCGGGTCGTACCAACCCGCCACACGCATCGGGCCACCGGTATAGGCGACCATATTGAATGTGCGGTTTTTGGCTTCGGGCTTTGCCGCCTCAATAGAAAGCTGCATATCCTGACAGGTAAAATTAATCGTTGTCATCCTCTTGCTCCTGGGTGGAAGTAGACTTAGTGTTGGCAGGCATAGCCTCTTGTGGCGTCAGACCTTTTTGCTTACAGTAGGCAACCTCTATCGCCCGCTGGTCCAATTCCTGACGCCAATCCTTGCCTTGTTTGGCATACTCTTCTGCCAGCGTGGTGGTATTACTGCGCAGGCGTGTCTCCTGGGCACTGGATTCTTTGGCCGGGTCAACGTGTTCGCGGCCATCCCAGAACCATTTGTGCGGAAACGATGGAATGGACCGAATGGACAGCGGCATGGGAGAACCAGCTAAGATGGCCATATCCATCCACTGCATTAAAATCGGGTCGAGTATTGTCAGTTCAATATCGCTTCTATCGACATCGATAGTTTTGCCGTACATCTGATAATCCAGTCGGCCGCTGGCATAGTTGTATTGGGAACTATTGCCGATAGCGACACCCAAGGGAAGATTCATGCAGCGGGCAATCTCATTTAAGATCGAGCGTACGAACTCCGCATAGGTGGTGATGGGCTGATTGGCTTCGATTTGGCCGAGTTTCCAGCCCTCCGGCAGTGTGGTCGCCATACGTTTTTCCAGTTCCACCACATCTAAGGGCGCGATATTAGCCGATTCTGCATTGGCCGGTGCGTCGGTATAAAGCACCGCTGCAAAATCCGCGGCGGTTTCTGCGGCCGCAATAACCGCTAAGGTATATCTGCGAAGCTGTGCAAACAGCGGCAGTGCCGGGGTAATCTCCGGAATCCCGCGATTTTGACCGGCCCGGTCCACACGGTAGAGATGCATCACGTTTTGGGCGGCAACGATGTCGTATCCAGAGTCGTAAAATTGACTGGCAGAATACGGGTGCTGCTTGAGGATATAATACAACTGCCGATTGCCGAAAGAATCAAATTCAATTCCGTCAGCCTGATTGGAAGATGTAAGAGACATTTTATCCCAGGGGGTTGTCACCTGCTCTGCCTCGATGAGTTTGAGGTCCAGTTTGATGGGGCTACGAAGCATGGGATTGTAGGTCTTGATGCAAAAGGTCTCACCATCGACCACCCGTGCCATGCGGGCCGTTCTCAACTTAGCCGCAAGCGAAATCTCGTCAGCCCAGTCTTTAAACATCTGCTCAATGACCTTGTTGGCTGCATCATCAGGTAAAAGCATCTGCAGCCGGGGACCAGTTCCAATACAATCATTGGCTAAGGTCAAAACCATCCCTTTGGCGTAACTATTATTGGCGACCTCATAGCGGGCACGGTTGCGAAGGGTCGCACGCACCTGCGGACTTGCCGCAAGGTCCGGACTAAAGGGATCTGCCATCGCCCAGTGCTTGGCGTTTTCGGTGGAGTTTTGGGCGGCATCGAAGCGTGCGCGGATGCCAAACCGCTGCGGCTTGGTATCCGAGAGAGTCGTTGCCTGTTTCTTTTTTCCAAAACCAAACATTACACGCTCCCCGGGGCACTGAGTTTTGTAAATTTGATACCCAGACCGGCTGATTTTGCAGCCTGCTGGGACTTTAAATACTTATCTGCCGCAATCTGGTCAGGCAGCGGATGCTGCTCCACCGAACCGGCATCACCAGTCACCTTCGCAGGGCTTTGTGCGTTTTCTTTAATTGTGTCTTCTAATTCTTCGGACATCGCGTCCCTCTATAGGTTATTTATTAGCGGGAGCGCCCGAACCGTTCCGCGATTTGAGGAAGAAGACGAAGATTGTTCCAGATATGTAATTTCCTGCCTTCGTCGCGGCAATGGTTTATCGAATGCAGCGACCAGGGGACCGTTCGTCGCAGCTATGTCCAGTTATGTAACCCTGTTCGTTCTCGCGGCTCAACCGTGGCCATAGGCCACTTCGCGTGTGTGGATGCGCCTGCCGCAGTAGCGGCATTGTTTCATGTGCAAAATATAACCGGGTTTGTGGCGGGTATAGAGGGTATAGAAATGCCCGCAACCGCAATCACGACAGACAATACTTTGCGGTGCAGGTTGTTTGGTTTCATAGGGCTTATTTTTCACAACGTCTCCTCTGCTGGATTTCAGATAGTTTGAGAGGCACGCGAGACCTGTGCTGTGAATCAGCGGCAAACAGGACCGCCCCCTGGATAGAGGCCCCCACCGCACAACCGACGATACAGTCAAGCCAGTGGTTATCCGGACTTCCGGCGCGAATCTTCCATTCATCCACAATGCGTCCCCTTCCCTCAGTACGGATACAGTATTCGGCCGTCAGGTGTTCAGAAAACAGCTGATGCTGCCGCGAAGTCTTGCCAAACAAGGACAAACATCCCGGATCACCCATGGCAACCGACAGTCTGGCCTGGATAAACGACTTCCAGTAGTTGGTGTCAATGAGCACGTGACGAATCGCTCTGCGGTTAATCATACAGGGAATTCGCCAATGGTGCCCCACGCGGTCCCCCCGTTTTTTAACATATTCGCTAAATGGGATGCTGGATGCCCCAACGAATTTCCCATGGCTGGGTAAAAGCACCGCAGTGTGAGGACTCTGGCGGCAAAATTTATAGACCACGTCGGTGGACTGTCCCCAGTTGGCATCGATTAAACACCGTTCGATGGTTAAATAAGCGCCGTCATCCCGTCGCCATTGCCGGGAAAGATGCAAACTGGTCAATCTGTCCAGCCCTTCGTAGATGATTCCTTCCATACCGGAAGCCGATGAGACGCTTGTCAGTGTGCGGGTGAGATTTCGCAGCGTAAAATACGGCTGTTTCTGGTCGGGCCATGTACCATAATCAACGATATAGCCCGTAAAGTCATCTTCCCATGCCGCGACCGCATAAAACAGCGCCTTGCCTTGCACATCGATAAACATCGTCAGGTGATTGCATCCGATGGGTATCTGTCCACGGCTCAATCCATTGAATTTCTCGGCAATCTGTTCAGCCGTGAGCAGGTCAGCGTCACCCTGCTGTTCCGGAATCGGCTCATTTTGATATTCTGCAAAAAATGCCGCTTCATCCTGGAGTTTAAGATTCATCGCATGCTGGATGGCAGACAATTCATCCGTATTATGCCGCTGCGGCCATGCAATGACGGCACCTTCATCCATCGCGGCACGATTTTGCCGATAAAATTCCGTCGCTTCGCTGCCGTCGCCATCGTTTTTGAAACTTTCACTGCGGAGCTGGGCATATTTAGACCAAAGGGCTTCATGGATTGGGAACGCATACACCATTTTTGTGCGTTCCCCCTGCCATTGCGGGTGTTTGTCGCGGTCCAGTATCTGGTCAGCTAAATCTGCAGGACGAATCACCGTACAGGGCATAATCCCGGAAATCTTCTGTCCTGGTCCAGCCAGATTTAATATCGCGCCATTGAGTGTCTCCATACGTGCTTTGATTTGGATGGGACTGCGAGCTGATTCATCCGTCTGCGGGTCATCGATAATCACCAGGGATGGGCGGACGCTTCTACCATCGGCACGTTTGTATTTCATGCCGCGGATTCGTCCTTCGATACCCGCCACACGGATAATGGCACCGCTGGCGGCCGAATCCTGAATCGTTGGCATGACGATTTCATCACCAACCCAGTTGATTCGGGTTGGTAATCCATGATAAGTCTGACCTTTAGCACGATTGGCTATCCGTTCCAGGCACTGGATGGGATAAATGGCTTCGGGATAGTCCTCCAACAGCAATTCATTGACCTCGCATTCGGTCCGGATACTATCGAGCATATTGATGGCGTGGTCTTTATCCGAACCCACCAGACACACAAAATCTCTGGCGCCGATCAAAATAGCCCACAGGCAAGCGGTTTCGGCCAGGGTAGTTTTGCCGCTGCCTCGCGGCATGGCCATAGCAAATAGCCCTCCCCGAAGGACGGCCTGCTCGATTTTAGCTATGATTTTCAGGTGGTCATCGGACCAGGCCAGCCGAAATGTCTGCGGAAAATACGCTTCACAGAAGAATCGAAAATCACGTGAAGCCCGCTCTTTGCGGTCAGGATTGACCACGGCTGGCAGGTCGCCGATGTCCCGTCCGGACGCCGACATCTGGGCAAAGCGGGCCCGCTCCCGTTCTTTCCGGGCTTCATAACCCGTCAGTCCGCCAGATTGAACGGCAGAATATCTCTGATGCCAGTTTTGCAATAACCACGCCGCATACGCCACCACATTAATGGTACGGCCGTCGCTGACTCGCAATCCTGCCTTGATGACATTTCTGCGCAGTCGGGCCTCACTGGTCACTTCGCCCAATCGCGTGGAGTTCAGCAGCGCAGCCAACTTCGCTGTTTTGATATGTTTTAAATCAATACTCATCGGGCCTCGTGATATTCATGTTCCAGCCAGGCTATCAACTCTATCAAATTGACATGGCCGCTTGCAGAGACCGGAACTCCCGCATGGATGGCATCCTCTATCATGGATATGGACACCTGTTGAGCGCTTACTGCGCTAAGTAATTTGGCAATCTCGGTAGGTGTCATAGAGGATGGGTTCAATTGTAAATTCGCTTTGTCCATAATCATGCAGAAATCTCATGAATTATTAAAAATCTTTCAGTTATTAGCTTGATGTTCTTTGGCATTCTTGGCCTGATCCGATCAACACAAACAATCCATTTTGAAAGGATAAAAAAGATGAAAACAAACGCCGAACAGATGAAAGACGCATACCAGAATGCCAAACTCGACATCGCCAGCCTGCTGGACCGGATTGGACAAGAATTAGAAAAGAACCCGGAAAGATTGAATTGGGGACACGTCGGGGATTTGACCGGCCTGCGGCAGAACCTGATTGAAGCCCTTTCGGGAATGACCGGCATGGCTGAACACGCAATTCGGGAAACCTTAGAAGACATCAGAACCGACGCCCAAAACCAGAAATAAGAAAGGATACGACCATGAAAACGAAAGCACGAAGTTTTGATTGCAAACGCGGATTTGAAGGCATCGACAAGCAGGTCACAGAATTGCGGGTCGAAAAGGATTTTGTTGGCGATAGTTATTCCATCTACAAGGTGACGCCGCCATGCAATTACCAACTTTTCACATTCGACAACAAAAAGACCGCATGGAATGTTGCCCGGGCGCTGGGCGAGAAATTGGGATTGGAAGTCCGCAGCTAAGAAAGGAGCACGACCATGAAAGCAAAAAAACAACAACATCCGGCACAGGGCGCAATTAACGACATGGAACATTTGCTGATCGGACTGTGCAAACGAGGCGAGTATTTCAAAGCGGTATATGTCTTTCAGGCGATGGACATGCTGTGCGATAAATTTAAAGATTACGGCGTGGAAATGCCCGAAGATGCCGTGGCGATGAATATTTTTCTGGATGAGAAACTCAAATGCAACATCCTGTCGCTTTAATAGACCCATTTTGGAAAGGAAACAGGTATGAAAGACACAGAGATTCGAATCGGAAACGTCTACGACATCAAGGTCGGCAGGCACACGACCGCCGTCAGGATTATGCGGCTGGCGGAAAAAGAGGGTTGGGAAGCCGTCTCGCTGGCCAGCGGCAACCCCGTCGTTATCCGCTCGGCCCAGCGGATTGTAGGACCGCACAATCCTAAACCTCACCGCAAGAAGAAAGAGGAACAGGCACCAACAGATAACACTCCCCCGGCCAGGGGACGCAAACTGAGCGGTCTGGATGCCGCAGCGCAGGTGCTGGCCGAGGCCAAAACGCCGATGAACTGCATCGATATGGTCAAGGCCATATTTGACAAGGGGCTGTGGAAAAGCGACGGCAATACCCCGGCCGCGACCATTTATTCGGCCATCATCCGGGAAATCAAGGCAAAAGGCAAGGACTCCCGCTTTCGCAAGACCAATAAAGGATTGTTCGAAATTGCTTAATGACAGATGCTTTATATCCACTTTCCAGTCCCCACCTGCCCACGGCGGGGATTTTTGTTTAAAAATGAGCTTGACAGAGGGTATTCCATTGTATATACTATGTATATACGAAATACTGGAGACTTGACTATGGTTAAAAATCTCGTCAAACACGGCAATAGCTACGCATTGGTTATCGACAAACCCATCATGGAGATGCTGCAGATGACTCCCGATACCGAGGTGGAGTTGACTACCAATGGCGATAAACTGGTTATTTCGCCTCTGCGTCCCAGCAGCCGACAAGCCAAATTGAACCGAATATTGGACAAAGTCAATCGCGATTTTGGTCCCGCTCTCAAGAAACTTGCCGATTAACCGATGGACATTGTTTTTCTTGACTTCGATGACGTAGCGGCCATTCATGCGGACCAGATTTCCCGGTACGGAGGCAGTGCCGGACTTCGCAATCAGGGACTTCTCGAATCGGCAGTCATGATGCCCCAGGCATCCTTTGCCGGCCAGTACGCCCACGAAGATTTGTATATGATGGCAGCGACATATCTGTATCATATCGCAATGAATCACCCCTTCGTAGACGGCAATAAACGCACCGGCACCGTGTGTGCCATTGTCTTTTTGGAGCTGAATGGAATTCACGTCAAGCCGGATAATGACGCCCTGGTTGATTTTGTCCTGGCGGTCGCTCAGGGACAAAAAGACAAAAGCCAGATTGCTGCGTTTTTCAAAGAGCACTCTGAACCACTGCCGTAATGCAGGACACTCTCTATTCGGTCTATTTTTATTCCGTAAAGCTGTCATGGGATAATCCTCAAACCACCGCTTGTTCAAGGGTGGTTTTTTCTGTTGGCGGATTCACATCATCAAATAACATGCTCTGCTCCGGCGTCTTTTGCCGGAGGTTGGAAACCGGCCGCCGGTGGCTCGAAAAAGCGGACTGCCGGAACTGCCCCGACCTCTCGACCCTGGGTAGGTCGCGGGTCTCTCTTGACCCCTCGCCCGCATCAATCTGCCAAATCAAATCCGGATGTTTGGGATATCGGGTTGTCCACTGGACGGAACTTTCACGCAGCAGTTCCTTGCGGCGTTTGTGACTGCACAAAAAGGTACAGTACCGAAATTGCCTGCCGCGAATGCGCTTGAGTTTCAATCCCTGCCAGACTTCCTTGCTGCGGCTGCCAAAGCGGGTAATCATCAATCGCGGATGGACCGGCTCATGGTCGCTAGTCAGGTAAATCTCGGTGGTGATAAAGCCGCCATAGAGCCAGTTGGCGGCCTGATAGACATAGCCGGGTTTTCCACGAATCCCATCAGCCCAGGTAAAAAGCACCTGTTTATCCGGCTGGTTATCTTTAAACCACTGGACACAGCCTGCAATCATCTGGCTTTCGGTATTGCGAGGTAAATCATCCCGACAGCACATCCGGCACAATTCCCAGTAATCTTTGGTATCCAGTGACGGAAACAGTCTCTGTATGGTATGCCTTGGCCGTGTCCCCCATCCCCAGATGGCTATTCCAGCCAGACCCTGGCCGTCATAAAATCCCAGCGACACCATACAGTGCGGCGGGAAGATATCGCTGTAATGCCACTTTCGGCACAGATTCTTGGCGGCTTCTAAGGGAACAAGGGACACGGGAATCATTCAGCTTTCTCCAGCATAGCCTTTTTGCCGGTGAATTTCTCCCAGCGCTGCACAATGACGTCACAGTACGGCGGGTCCAGTTCCATCAGGAATGCCTTGCGGCCAGTCTGCTCGGCGGCGATGAGTGTCGAACCGCTGCCCCCAAAGAGGTCCAGCACGTTTTCACCGACCTGCGAGGAATACTGCATGGCCCGCACCGCCAGTTCCACCGGCTTTTCGGTTAAATGAATCATGCTTTGCGGATTGACCTTTTTGACACTCCAAACATCGGTAATGTTGGCCGGACCAAAGAACAGGTGTGCAGCGCCTTCCGACCAGCCGTAAAAACACCATTCGTGGTTACCCATAAAGTCTTTGCGGGTCAGGACGGGGTGCTCCTTGACCCAGATAATCATTTGCGAAAAATACAGTTCGCATTCCTTCAGCACATTGGGGTAGTTGTAGATATTACTGTAGCCGCCCCAGATATAATAAGACCGGCCGGGTATCAGGACGCGTTTAATATTGCCGAACCATGCCTGCAGGAGCTTGACAAACTCCTGGTCTGACACAAAGTCATTGGCCAGCGGCCGGTCTTTGGGGCGCATCTTGTCAGTGGTTTTGTGGGCCTTGCCCTGAATGGCTTCGTCCATCCCTTGCTGGCCGGTGTAGTTATCCGAGGCAGCCGCGGCCGCACGGGCGTTTTGACTGCGGGGTGCGACACAGACATTGTACGGAGGGTCGGTATTGACCAGATGAATCGGCTGGCCATTGAGCAATCTATCCAAATCAGCGGCACTTCCGCTGTCACCGCACATCAGCCGGTGATTACCCAGTATCCAGATGTCGCCTCGTTTGGTCGTGGGTTCATCAGGCGGTAGCGGCACATCATCCGGGTCAGTCAAGCCGTCCTTGACCTCCTGTTCGAGGAGTTTGCCCAGTTCTTCTTCGCCAAATCCCAGCAGGTCGAGGTCAAATTCCATGCCCGCAAGGTCTTTGAGCTCAATCGGCAGCAGTTCATAATTCCAGTCGGCTAAGGTCGCCGTCTGATTATCCGCGATGCGGTAGGCTTTTATCTGGGCATCGGTCAAGTCTTTAGCGACATGGACGGGGACTTTCTCAAGGCCAAGTTTAACGGCCGCCTTATAGCGGGTATGGCCGACGATAATGATACCGTCTTTGTCGACCACAATCGGCTGGCGGAAGCCAAATTCCTTCAAACTGGCCGCCACCGCATCGACGGCCTTGTCGTTGATACGGGGATTGTTGTCATAGGGAAAAATGGTGTCGATACTGCGAAGTTCTATACGCATAAGCTGTTCTCCAAAAATAATTTACACGGCAAACAAGTCTGTCTTATTTTGCGACCGTTCCGCGTGCGGTCATCTTTAATTTCCGCCCGGAAGGAACCGTTGAATTTGCACTGGACGCCCACGTTGCGACAGGTTGCGAGAGGTGCGATTGTTGCGATCACCCTATAGCCCCAATCCACTCTTCGAACCTGCGCAAACGTGGTGCGTCCAGTTTCCATGCTTAACTTGCTCCAACTGCACTGCGTGCTTGTCCAATGTTCTGATACAACTGCGTCTCGATGGCCTTGACTTCAGGAATCGTTGACTGCGAGACTTGCTTCATGGTCAACTCCACTCCCTGCTTGTGGGCATCGTATTTTGCTTGCGCCTCGGCTGCGGCTTGAGCATTCCTGCGAGCGACGACCGTTGCCGCTGCTGCAGCGATTCCAAGACCTAAGTCAATCAAAGGGGCATACGGATTCCAAGGAGTTGTCGCCGCATTGGCTGCCCGTGCTCCTTCCAGGGCCGTGGTCACTCCATCGGCAGGGTTGGTATACTGTGCATTTTTGACTGCGTCTGCGATAGCTTGAGTTTTTGCCTGGACAGAGTCAATACTGGTTTGGAGTTTTTCGACCTTAGCCAGTGCATTGGCATCGACGGTTCCGTTTTGCTTAGTTGACTGCAGAGCCAGTTTGGTCTGCTCCTGAAACTGGTCAATCTTGCCGTTTAACTCCTCGGTTTGACTTGCCAGGTTTTGAATCTGGACCGGGTCGACACTGATTCCCGAACAACCCCCCATCCACACGGCCATCATCATGACCAAAACAACCACTGCCACGACCATTTCCCACCCGATAACTTGCTTTGACGTTTTCATATTCGTACTCCTAAAAAAAGGGTTATTGGAAACCGACAACACGTCGGTATGTTTGCGATGGAAAACTCATTGACTTATTGCCAGCCCCTCACGCGTACGCGCGCACACGCATCGCGTGTGGGTATAGTGTAATAAGTAAAAAAGTTGTTTTTTTATATATATGTTATTATTTTTCATATACTTACGACTCTAAACCTATTGCTGACTTATTTACTTTTTGCGCGTCACCTTGCAGCGATTTGGGGCTTTTTGCTGTAAAGTCAGCGCGCAAAAGGTTAAAAGCGGAAAAAAGTTTCATTTGCCAATTAGCCGATACAAACGTTGTTGCCTCCCGCTTGTCATATTCACGGTAAACTCGATAAGCCTTTGATTTTCCAGTGCGACACGCACTTCCTCATGCTCCCGTTCAGACCACGGCAGTTTGCGATTGATTTGCCAAAACGGCATTGATGTCGGACCATGCTTTTCCTTCCATTTGCGAAGCAGGCTGAGCAGTTTTTTGCACTTGCCGTGGAATTCACTCTCACACGAATGCTCCGACGCCATAAATAACGAACGTCGCGTCTGATGTTCCATTAACGCTCCGGCCCACTTGACTGCTGCTTCAGTGATTTGGGGATTTCGATAGTCCACACTCATGGCGTAAATAAGTGCCAATTTACAGACATTCTCACACACACGCCCCCAGACTGTGGTGCCTATCGGATCATTCCTATCCTCAGCCTTGGAATACTCCGCCTCAGAACTCACTCGTATTTCGTCGATGAGTTTTTCCGCTTGCGGTGTTTGCGGTATTATCAGAGGCACTGGGTGAAAATTAGACAAATTCCCCTCTCCCGGTTTGATCTCTGCCCAGTACTTGGCTATTTCAAGTATTCGAGACGGCACTTTGAGTATTTTGGCCCGCTTGCCTTTTTCACGTTTGCCGGTATCGAGGATTATCATGCGGGCAAAAAGACCATTGGTCAGCATTCGCTGCGACAGTGCCTCATAATAATTGTTGGGAATCGCAGTGCCGAACACAGTCAAACTAGGCTGGTCAATAAACCTGGGGATATCCTTACCCGCTTTTTTTCGCATCGGATAAAAGGAAGCGCTGCTGGAGAACAACGTCAGCAGTGTCCCCAACATACTTTCATTTTTTCCATCCACGCTTTTTCGAATCGCTTGCAGGATGGTGTCAATCTCATCGGTCTGAAATAACATGGCCGGCTCGACAAACAGTGCGTCCTGAATCCCTTCACCGGATGCAAACTTATCACCGACGCAATTGCCCATCCCAATCTGCCACAGAATGTGGGTATTTAATTTACGAGGCGAGTCCTTACCCGCCGATGAATGCGCCAGTCCCAGTAAATACATGTTGGTACGAACATCCCCCGGGTCACGGACTTTGCGTGCCCCCAGTAACGATAGCAACGAAACGGCCCCACAGAACGACAGCACCTGGTTGGGATACGGTGCATACTCCATGCAGTAATCCATCAATTCGCTAACAAAACCGGGGATACGCAGCAATTCCAGCGGGACCTGGTCTGGATGGGCAATATCTACCTCTGCTGAATCATCAATCTGCCCCAACAGGATTTCATCTGACTTATCCTCGACACAGATAACCGTTGCCGCATCCGGCTCGTAGCGGGATATGCTTTTGACAATACCCTGGATTTCCTGGGCCGACAGCGGTGGTTTACACCGAAGAGCATTGATTTCCATCAGTGCCGCAACCATAGCCGAACTCGGAATTGCGGCCCGCTGCATGTATCCGGCAATCGAGGCCAGCGTCTGGTTACGCTTGCCCTCCGGAATAGAATCGCTGCCAGGTTCGCACCACGTTTGCGCAGGTTGGGCGATTTCGTCGGATTTGGACAATAAGCGGCTAAGCCAATCTGGTAGCGAAATCGGCGTAACCTCTGCAATATCGCTGGACAATTCCCACCCATAAGATTTGCCGCTGGGGTGGATGCTGGGCGGAAGAACAACGTAGCCGCCGTCCGCTTTGACGTCCACGCCATGTGCGATTTTGCTCTGACTGCATTTGATGGCATAGCCAGGATGCTTAAAAAACAAATGCATGCCGTTTCCGGTAAAACTTTGTGCGGTATGCGGGAGCTGCCCATATTCATCAAGAAGCCCTTGCCAGCCATATTGGCCGTTATTTTTGATATCAATATCGATGACAAGCAAACCGCTGGCAGCACCGGTAGGCATACCGATATTGGCATCGGGCCACTTATGCCACCATTGACGAATCGTTGCAGTGTCAATTGTGGCATCCTTAAAGCCATGTTCCGTAAGCGGTTTTTTATCTTTGGGGATAATCGGAAATACAGGCAACTGCATTTCCGCATATTTCAAAGCATAAGCCAGCATATTTTGGAACATTACGTTTCCCTCTATTAAAATGGAATTTCATCCTCTGCAGGGACATACGCCGGCAATGACTTATTGAATGACCATTCTTCGACCTGAGGATTTTCAAACTCATAGCCGGTTATTTGGGGGAATTTTTCACCGGAGATACTTCGGACGGTTATCTGAATAGGTTCTTTCAGCCGGTTTTGCTGGGCAAAGAACACTGCCATTTCGCAATCTGACGGCACTGGGTCATTGGACCGCTGTTTCCACCAGCTTTCCGCTTTGATACGGGCAAAGCCCGTGTGTTCAAAACAGACCCATTCGGAAATGGTAGTGCCATAGCCTATTTTGTATTGCACTCGCATGGTTCGAGGTGATCCGGCAGCAGCACCTTTCTTGGTGTGAACATTGTAGAGAACTTCCTGGACTTGGTAGTCTTCAACACGGACCTGGTCGGATAAAACTCCTTCGGAGCTGGCAGTGGTATCATGTTTTGTTTTTTCCGGCGGCGGGAATTCAAAACCGCAGACTGGGCATCGGGCATAGGCGGCATGAATAATTTCACTGCACTCGGGACATTCTTTTGCGGGAGCATCTCCATCGCCTTTGGCTGATACGTCAGTGACCCGTAAGCAATCGATGGGACCATGACGAAGAATATTTCCACCAAAATCGAGTACAAGACAATCGGTTTTGCTTTCATGAAGTCGAAATCCTCTCCCTACCATCTGGTAGTAAAGACCCGGCGACATCGTCGGTCGCAACAAGGCAATGCAATCGATATTCGGAGCATCAAAGCCCGTGGTCAGAACATTGACATTGCATAGATATTTGAGTTTGCCGGTTCTAAAATCCTCAATTATCTTCTTACGCCAGCCATCGGGACTGTCGCCACAAACAAATCCGCATTCGACATGATGCTCTTGTTCAAGTATCTGTTGGATATGCTTTCCGTGTGCAATACCCGAGGCAAATATGAGCACCGCTTTGCGGTCCTGGGTATATTCCAATATCTCGGTGCAGGCCGCTTTGACACGAGCATCCGTATCCATCAGTTCTTCCATTTCAGCGGCGATAAATTCACCACCACGCACATGGAGCACACTGGTATCAATACGGGCCTTGGATGCCTTGGAACGCAATGGGCATAAATACCCATCGCGGATAAGTTCCTTAATGCCAACTTCATAACAGATGCTGTTGAGGAAATGGTCCGGCTGGCATATCAAGCCCGTTGTCATTCGAAACGGTGTCGCGGTAAGCCCGATGACACGCAGCTTGGGATTGACGATATGAGCCTCGCTCAAAAACGTTCGATACATTCCATCGCCTTCCGGCGGTATCATGTGTGCCTCATCGATAATGACAATATCGAACGGGTCTAAGTCCAATGCCCGACGATATATCGACTGTATTCCGGCAACAATGACAGGATGTTGAGTGTCTTTTCGTTTTAAACCTGCCGAATAAACTCCAAGACTCAGTTCGGGCGCCATCCTGGAAAGTGTATCTGCAGTCTGTTCAAGTAATTCCTTGACATGAGCAAGGATCAGTACACGGCCATTCCACAGATTGACCGCGTCTGAACAAATAGTGGCCATCACCGGGGTCTTGCCGCCACCCGTTGGGATGACAACCACCGGATTATCGTCATGATTTCGCAGGTGATGATAAACCGACTCAACGGCTGTTTTTTGATATGGACGAAGTTCTATCACGCATGCTCCGTATGATGACTATGGTTTTGCCGCCCTGGATGGATTCCCGCATTACGGTTGTCAGATGTTTGATTTGGCAGTCGTTAAAATAGGCTCGGCCTTTTTCCAATGCATCCAATAGCGGCTTTTGAATGTTATCAATATCCCGCTTTCGCCTATCCGGCGGGTATGCTCTGACTTTCACTGCGAGCATACCCGCCATCGGACGAACCTTGGCTGCCGTAAGGACTCGGCATACCTGACTTCGGAATGCCAGCCCTTCAGGACTGATAAACGTCCTGTTTCCACGCCGCTTAAAATAATGATTGATACTCGGCGGATACGGCAGCTCTAATATCAGCGTTTCCAAGGCGCCACACCTTTCGGTGCGCCAGCAGCTTGCGACGACGGTGTTTCCCGCTTGCTGTAGCCTTTGATTTCATTGGCCATCTCACCATTGTCTTTGCGTTTCTTGAGTTTGACGTTAATCACCATCGGCAGATTGTGCAGATCAACACTGTCCCTGGGTGTCATGATATTTACCGCTTTGCAGATGGCACTCAGCTGGCTTCTGGCGATTTTGACCGTCAGTTCATTTTTGTTTTCCAGGCAGAGCCGAGCCCACAAATTCTGGCCCTTATATTCGCCTTCAATGATTTGAAACGTCAGTTCCAGATAGCTGCCATTGCCATCCTTGGTAGGCTTCATTTCCGAATGGGTGATGACCGCAACATATTTTCCCGCAGGGATTGGATCGAAATCGGAAGCGGATTCAACGGTATTAGCATCAAAATTATTCAAATTAGCCATGGATAGTCTCCTGATTGGAAGGGGTTACATTGTTGTTATGGAGAGCATTGACAAACGCATCCCACGATAAAGTCATTTCATACGGCAGGTTGTATCGGTTCTTGGCGACACAGGACGGACCACCGACGGTTCGAATAATCCGTTCTCCCCCATCTTTCCCAAGCCCGACCGCAATCGTGCGTTCCCGGCCGAAACCGACATCTTCACTTTCGGTGCGGAACTTTCGTGTGGCAAATAATACCGCGTCGCTCCATTCGGTCAAAAGAGCGGTCGCATGCTTATGCAGCCGCGGTGTATAGCGGTCGTAAGCGCTGGATTCCGGGTCTTCAAAACGTTCGACCTTGGCATGGGCAATCAATATTACCGCCATATTCCGCTGTGTGCGTAACGATTCGAGAGCATCGCAGAATTGCCGCCAATAGCCCAGGGCTGCCGTGTAACCCTTGCCATAACCGCCATCAACTTTCTCAATCGTCGAGACATGCGAGATTTGACACAAATCGTCCCAGATGAGCTGTTCGAGCCAATCACAGCTGTCAATCACAACAGTCTGATAGTCATGCGTTTCCATCGCCAGTGCCGACAGATACGTTTCGACGTCAGTGAATTTCTTGGCCAATGGAAATGAGGCACAGTTGATTTCACCCAGACCATCCTCGGTCGAAATAAAGATAGGATTGGGCGCTTGTGCAGCAAATGTACTCTTGCCGATACCTTCTGTCCCGTAAAGTAGAATTCGGGGTGGTGTAGACCGCTTTCCGATGTGTATTTGTTCTAATACGTTCATAGTTATCCTCAAATAAAGTTTCTGTTAACGGTTTTGTTCCAAAAATAGCTGGCCAGCTAAAAGCAGGTGCCGGTTCAAACCGGCCCTGCCTGATAGTCCGCACATCACGTGAATTGCCGAACTCATCGAAGAGAGGTGCGTCTCTCTATAGGTTATTTATTAGCACCAGTGGCTAATTTGTTGCATCGCCATGCAATTTTGGAATCCGGCCGCCAAGAAATATTCCCGGATTCGGTTTATGGCACGACTGACAGTCGAACGGGATACCCCCAGGCGAGATGCCGCTTGTGCAGGCGAATGGGTTTTGAGCAGATTGGCAACCTGACGCAGACGCGATGGCAGTTTGTCCACGACTGTGTTCACATCAATCGGTGCGTCAAAATCGACCTCATAAGTTGGGATGATGCTGGACTCATCACCTTTCATGACATCCAGCCCAAGCCGGTTTCCGAGTGCAGTCGTCTCGGCACAATACTCTCGGCGAAATTGGCAATAGCGATTGTTGCATACGCCGGAAACATACGTTTTCCATGATGACTGGGTGGAATCGAATCGAGCCATGGCTGCCACGATGGCCATCAAAAACTCCTGGCGGATATCACCGCTTGACATTTTGCGAAGTGCCATTAATCTTTTGAGTTTTGAAGTCCGGGCGCTGATTTGCCTGTCGATGAATGCCTCGATACTTTCGGGCGTGTCGGTGATACCGGGGTACTTGAGGAATGTGTCGGCGATTCGGATGTTGCTGTTGTATTCAATATTTCTCATTTTATGTTCTCCTGATGGAGGTTGTTAAAGCGGCGGGCCACGCGGCTCGCACAACCTCCGGCGGATTTGCAGAAAACAGAGAAAAATATTTAATACGCGATATAAGTTCTTTATATCGCTGAGATTATGAAATAAAAAAACGTTTTTGCAGTTGCAGGAAACAACGCAAGTGCAAAAACGTTTCTTTAAAATGGAATGAAGTAATTGCTAGAGCGGCCCCCTTTTTTCGACATATCGCAAAATGGAATCTACTGTCCCAGTTGCCGTAAGCATTTTCTTCAAATCTGAATCAAATTCAAAAGCACGATTGACTTCATAAGGTTTTAAGTTGAGTATCGCTCCAAGTAATGTTTTTGTAATCTTAGGTGGACTGGCAGGTTCTTCTTCATCTTTATAAGCTGCGGTAATAAGTTTATATTGCTCTTTTAACCATCGCTGGAGTTCTTTTCTTATCTTTGCAGCATCGGCAGCCCGCTTGGCGGACTTTCCATTTGGTTTGTTGGAAAAATTACTGCGTCCTGTCGGATTTACTTTTTGTGCAAATACCGATAGACACTGCTGCCACTGACTGGTACATTGCATTCCCGAATCGGAATATTCGAGTACGTCATCCAGCGAAACCATAATTGATGACTTTCTTTCAATCAAATCCCGTGCTTCCTCAGTACAGTCTTTCATGCTGGTCGAAAGCAAAATAAAAGGTCTGGTTGACTGGCAGAGGTCTTTCACATTTGTAATAAAAGAGTAAGGCTTGGAAATAATCATATACACCGAAAATTCCGCCGCTGGCTTTGGTTTATATTTACCCAGCAATATATAATCAGATACATCAGTTATGACATCTCTGGCCGGAGTCAATGAAAGTGCCTCAGCTATCGTTTGTCGCATCTTACCCATATTCAGACAGTAAAGTGCAATGTCGGTTTTCGTAAGCGGTATGCGAATATCACTATCTTCGGGGCAGACTGCAACGACATCACCGTTCTTATGTTTTACAATAGACAGCTTCAGGCCATAAGGCTTCGGATGCGGATACGCACAGGCATATTGTCCTGTGGGTGAAAGTAACGGGCTGACGACCCTGAAACTATCGCCAACCCGCTGTTTCCACTCTGCCAATACGGCGGTTTTATCGTTACGATTCTCAAGCAACTGCCAAACCGGTGTCAGCTTTGCCATCGGTGGACTCCTGCTTGGGGATGATAAATCCTCGTTTCTCAAGCCATACATTGACGATTGCACTGTCAGACTCACGGTCAAATATAGCAATATTCGGCGGCCGAATACTGACGATTCTTGGCCGAACCGAATTGGAGAAAGTTATTTTGAAACTGGCCTTAATCAATTTTGCCGACATCGGAATACAACGCGACTGGATTTGAAGTGCACCAAATACATCATTGGCTCTGTGTATTTCGATGTGATTCATATTCGCATCATGACGAAACTGTAATTCACAAAGCCTGATATCGTCAATGCCCACAACATCTGTGCATAAAAGTGAATGATGACCGTCAAATCGAATCGGATCAAGGGTATATTTTTCACCGCTGTAATCGATGTCAAATATGCAATCATTGTTGAATAGATGCTTGCCGAAATACTCGCAGTAAACCTTTTTCTCTCCCTTGGTGTCTGTATGAATTGACAATTCCCCGATTTCGGGATTGTACAGAAGGACATCAAATTTTTCAGGGCGATAAAAGATACTGGCGGATTCGCCGTTTTTCAGTGTTCCTTCACGCTTGTAGGGTTGGCCATGACGGACTAAAAACCATACTAAATCTTCACGCTTAAACACAAATACCTTTGTACCACGGCCTCTCTTTTTGGTCTCGAACCAACCGTTGAGGTCATTTTCCAGGTTCGCAACAGTTGCAGGACTCGGCATAGAAAACGGTGGAATCGCCGAATCGAGTGACAAAAAGGAATCGAATTTTTTTGCTTTGCTCATAAACCGTTCAGCATGCATGGTCTCCAAGATATGTGGAGTGGCAAGCCAAATAGCCATGGCCAGGTCTGCGGCTGTGGGTTTGGGCAGTGTCCCTGGATCAACTCCTGCTTCCGACATTTTCTCCATCAAGTCGTCGTAATACTGCGGCAACGACATTTCATCGATGAAGAATAATGCGTCCATCAATTCTTCCGGTGTGTCTTCATCCGGCGACAGCAGAATATTGGCCAGATGGTCACAATCAAAATTGTCGCCGGCATTCACATCAAAAGACCTGCCTGTAAAGAAGGCAGGATACTTCTGCAGGAACCGCTTCAACAATGGATGTGAGATTGCTTTAAGTGTTTCCGGATTCGAAAAGTTTCTGAGTTTAAAATTTGTAGCCATATTATTGTTTCTCCAATTAAAGTGTCAACTAAACACTAAACGATAGTGTTTAAAATTTTTTATTCAAATAATCCTCTCTCACGCTCTTTGGTTAAAATGAGATTCATTCCAATAAGGCGAATTTGCATAGCTTGCCCTGACACATTAAACATCTGTGCTAATTGTTTAGCCACCTTGACCGTCGGTCGGTTATCTTCAGCTAACCCCCAGCGTGCTGAGAGATTTTTAATTTCATTGACAGCAACATAGGGTTCGAGATTTCCATATATACCCTTCCATGCATTGTGTATCAATTCCTTGGGCATCAACAAATATCCTGCAAACATATCAGCCTGCTGCTCGATGGGTTCTTTGGCCGAACTTGTGCGGCAGATAAATGATGGTTTGCTTTTGGTCTCAAAAAGTCCACCGCTTTTTTCCATGATTTGATGCCTGTGCAAACACCAGTGCCCAAGTTCATGAGCCGCGGTAAAACGGTAACGTCCCTCTACAGATGGATTTTCCGTTGGGTCAAGTGACTGATCGATACATATTTTGCGATTCTGTACCCACGTTGCTCCGAGTACGTCCGGCATGGAAAGCACAACTGACAGGTCATCAAAGCCATAATCAAGCTGTAAATGGGACTCGATTATTTCATCGACTGGGATCGGCGGCTTTGACAGTTCACCGTACTTCTGTCCATATACGACCAAAAGATTAAAAGCGGCAGTCTCAATATGACTTTTCGGCAAGTATTTTACGTTCATCCCTAAACCTTATCGTAGCTGCTCATTCCTTTTTCGTCCGAAGTTGTTCGGTTAACTTTTTAATTTCGTGCTCAGGAAGGTCGCGGGCAACCCGTAAAAAATCAGCCATCGCTTTGGGTTGCTCGATAATAATCTTCGAGAGGTCGGGGTCCACTTTACCTGCCAGTGCCAACAATTCATCAGCGTCGGTTTCAAGCAGAGCGGCGATTTTTTTTATTGTGTCCGGCGCGGGTGGGTCAAATTCGCCGTTTTCGACCTTACTCAGGTACGTGGCACTGATGCCGACAGCCTGGGCGAACTGACGGAGCGAGAACTTAGGGTCAGCTTCTTTCTTGGCTGCCCGTAGGTCTCGGATTCGTTTCCCAAATACTGGATTTCCCGCCATAATTACCTTTGTCTAAAAGAATCATTTTTAACTGTTTAGTAATACTAAACAGTTCGACATGTTTTGTCAAGGACAGGAAACAATAGAAATACCGAAAAAGTTGTAAGTGGCTGTAATGAATGGCGTTAGGAAAATATTATTTTTTTCTACAAAGATTGCTCCATTGTGCCCTTTGGCCGGACCAATCACATTTCGCTACAATTGGCCTCAGGTGGCGCTCCGAAATAGGGTCATGACCCCTGGCTATCGGCGGTAAAAACAGGATTTGTTCCTGAATATCCGGTGCCAAAAGCAGCAAGTTCATAATTTGCGTAACCCGAGCGCGGCTAACATGCCCAAGCAATGACAGTTCCGCATAGTCAAAAAGACCACCCGATTGGATCATTTTATCGAAATGAATAGCCAGCGCCATAAGACGTGAAATACGGGGGATGCGTGCAGTCGGCAAATCGCGTATGGGTTCCGGACCGGGTAGGATTTTATGCCGTCCTTTGGCACTGGTGGCAAAGTGGATTTTACGTGTCACTTTCAATTGTTCATTCATACACAAACTTCCTCCTGGGTTAATGATTTTATTCCTGTGGGATGGAATATGACAGTAATGTCCTGGTTTTGCCCGTCATATTCCACCTGTTCTACCAGCAGTCGAATCAGCCTGGATTGCTCATGGGGTGTAAGTGCCTTCCAAATAGGGTCAAAGGACTCTATTACCCCGGTCATCTCGTCGGTGTTGACCATACGTCGGCGTGCGGAGATAATTTTCTCATTCAAATTTGTTATCGCTTGTTCTTTCTGATGTATTTCTTCCTTTAATTGGGAAAGTTTATTTTCTGCCTGAGTATCATACACCGCTTGTGTCGATAATTGGCCTAATGACCGCACCATTTGTTTTACTTCGGTCTCCGCTTTTTTAAGCGATACCTGATAATTTTCTACGTCGACATGTAATTTGGATTGGGCTTTTTCCAATACCTCACTTAAGAACAGGTTGTCTTTACGCAAGGCCCGTATCTGGCCGACCACAAACTCTTCCAATTCCGCCGCAGGTAAAGATGGCGATATGCACTTATCCCACCCACGTTTCTGAGCGTTGGTGCATACATAATAACGATACTGCTTTTTATTGTTCAACACGTAGTGGTGGCCCATTGCGCAGCCACAGTTTTTGCACCGTACCAGGCCCTTGAGCATGGCATTGTATTTATTGCGGTGCGGCCCTCCGGAGTGGCTGTTCATTTTTAATAACGATTGTACCTGTGAAAACAGACCCTCATCTATGATGGCCTGATGTTCACCTTGGTATACATTTTCTTTATGCGGGACTCTACCAATGTAAAGAACATTGGTCAGGAGCCGCAGAAGCGTCGATTTTGCAAATGGCCTTGATTTCTTGAGTGAACCGTCCTTGTTTCGTTGAGGTCGATTGGTCCATTTTTTGTCATCGAGCCAGTTTAATGTCGCCATCAATGATGCGGTCTCAAGGTATTTTTCAAATATCTTTCGTACTTTCTGAGCTTCCACGGGATTGACTACCAGTTTCGAACCGCCCATTTGACGCTCAATATCGTAACCCAAGACGGGTCGTCCGCCGGTCCATTTTCCTTTCCGTCGTGCCCCTGCAATCTTATCCCGTGTGCGTTCCGATATGATTTCACGCTCAAATTGAGCAAAAGACAACAGGATATTAAGCGTAAGACGTCCCATAGACGTGGTGGTATTGAATTGCTGCGTTACGGATACAAACGAAACATTGTGCTTTTCCAATATCTGGATAATTCTCGCAAAATCCAGCAGTGAACGACTGAGCCGGTCAACTTTATAAACCACAATACAGTTTATTTTGCCGTCTTCTACATCGGCTAACAGCCGTTGTGCGGCCGGTCGGTCAAGATTGCCGCCAGTATAACCACCATCGTCGTATCGTTCCGGCAGACACACCCATCCCTCATGTTTTTGGCTTTTGATATACGCCTCAGCCGCATCCCGCTGGGCATCCAGCGAATTATAGTCCAGTTCCAGACCTTCCTCTGTGGACTTGCGCGTATAAATGGCGCATCTAATTATCTTCTTTTCGTTCATTCGCTACTTCCTTTATTTAAGCCAAAAAAATGATAGCCGTTCCAATGGCAGCCGGTAATTTTATGGGCTATGGCCGACAAAGAACGGTAGAGTTCGCCATCAAACTCAAAACCGTTGGTCAAGACTTTGACGTAATACATTTGTCCTTTAAACTTCCTGGGCAGCACCGTACCCGGCATCGGCAACCGCTCATCCTTCTGCACTTTAAATGTCGTCGGGACGCTGCGAATACCGGTGGCCTCTGGCATTTCAAGTTCCTTGGGCGGCAAGAGTCGCAAATCAGCCTCACGAGCCAACTGTCTTGCCCGCTCTTTCGCCCGTTCGGATAAACCGCCTTCTGCCAATGCCTGAATCCGCCATGCTAACCGTCGGAACAACCACTGGCGATTGCATGACCGCGTTGGCTCGTTGAACAGGTCAACATGCCTTTGCCGCAGTTGGGCAACCGTCATTTTCTGTAATGCCGCTATCTCTTTTTTTATATCCATATATTCTCCAGATATACTATTATATGGACACACTGAGCCTCGTTTCCGGTGAAAGCTCAAGGGCTTTTTGTGAAGAATCTGAGAGTTTTTCGGCAAGCGGTTTAATAGCGGGTTCTACCTTCAATATCCCGGACACCAACAAGGCTGCGATTTCATCCCGGCGTTTTGGGACTGAGATGTCAAGACTGGTGCGGTCACGCTTTTTCATACCCATTCGGAATCCTTAAATAATGTGTTCCTGTATAGGTTATTTATTAGCGAAAGTGGCTAAATTGTTGCGTTGATACCCACGAACGGAACGAGAGTATTAACCGGAGAAAAGAGAATTTCAGAGAGTCCGAGAGTTTGGCGGGATAGGGTGATTTGGGTGAACAGATTGAGAGTTTTTAGGGTTGTTATAGCGAGTAAAAGTTTCGCTACTTTTGAGCTAAAATATTCTATAACAATAGGTTGTACCGATAGTTGGAAGAGGTCGAAAAATCTGCATTTTGGCGCACAAAAAAAGCCGCCAGTATTTTCTACTGGTGGCTAACTCCCCGAGTAGGGCTCGAACCTACGACCTAGCGGTTAACAGCCGCTCGCTCTACCTATTGAGCTATCGGGGAATGTTGGGGACCTAAACAGCCCCATTTCATATCCTTTGTCGGTAGAACCATACAAAGGAAAGGATATTTTCTCGAAAAATACTAATTTGTCAAGAGATTTGGACGAAAAATATTCGTAGAAATTAAAAAATAAATGCGCACTGGACAAAACACATAATATAAGGTACAGTAAGTGTTTAAGGATAGCCCAATAAACGATTATCGGGCGTGTGAAGGAGACGTATCTACGTGGAGCAAATAAGGTATGGCTCAAACGCCAATTGATATAGATGGATTCAGCATCATCAAGCGCATCGGCACCGGCGCTCGCAGTGTCATTTACATGGCACAGGACGAAGAAACCCGGCAGTTGGTCGCATTGAAACGGGCCGTATTCGAAAGCCCCGAGGACCAGCGTATATTCGAGCAAATGGAGGTAGAATATCATGTTGCCAATCAATTAGACCATCCCTACCTCCGTAAATGCTATAAGATGATTCGCAAGCGAAAGTTCATGCGAACCCAGGAATTAATTATGAGTATGGAGCTGTTCGATGGTCAGTCTCTGGAAGACCTGGGACGACTCAGCCTCGGTGATGTCCTGCTGGTTTTTCGGATGGTCGCTTCGGCCCTGAATGCCATGCACCAGAAAGGGTATGTCCACTGCGACATCAAACCCAACAATATTCTGTTCAACAAGGCCGGGGCCATTAAGATCATTGACTTCGGTCAGAGCTGCCGAATCGGCCATGTCAAAAAACGCATTCAGGGCACGCCGGAGTATATTGCCCCGGAACAGGTCCGCCGGGAACATCTGAGTCACCGTACCGACATTTTCAACCTTGGTGCCACGCTGTACTGGGCATTGACCGGCCGGCACGTCCCGACCCTGATTCAGCGGACCAATGAATTTGGCCTGTCTGTTACGGAACCGCCTGAATTCAAAGCGCCTCATGAAATCTACAAAAAGATTCCTCGCGAGTTGTCAGAACTGGTTTCGCAGTGCGTCCAGGATAAACCCGCAGATCGGCCATCCAATATGTCGGAAATCATTGCACAACTGGATATCATGATACGTGACATATTCCAATCAAGACTGACGACCAATGCACCAGCAGGCAATTCAACTCTTTAACGAGGGTGCAAGACTCAACACGACCAGCCCGCTTCGCCGCGGCAATGTCGTGTATCTTCCCGATCATGGTAAAGTCGTCGTGACAGGCGATCTGCACGGTCACCGAAGGAATTTTGAACGTATTGTCCGCTATGCCAATCTGGACAATAATCCGGAAACGCATGTCATTTTTCAGGAAATCATTCATGGCGGTCCGGAAGATGACTTTGGCGGGTGTCTGTCATATCAGCTTCTGTTTGAGGTCATCAAGTATAAAATTCGCTTCCCTGACCAGGTCCATATCATTCTGGGCAATCACGACACTGCTGCGATCTGCAATACGAGCGTGCTGAAGGCCGGCAAGGAAATGAATTTGGCGATGAAGACCGCCATGCGTCGCCATTTCAAAGCCAAATTCGAGGATGTCGAAGCGGCCATGTCCGATTATATGATGAGTCAGCCGCTGGCCGTCAAATGTGCCAACCGTATCTGGCTGTCGCATTCGCTGCCGGCCGACGGCTTTGAGGAGGATTTCGACACGACCATCTTCGACCGCCCCTATACGATGGATGACATCCAGCGGCCCAAACCCGTGTATCTGCTGACCTGGGGCCGGCGTCACTCGCAAAAGGCGCTGGATTATCTTGCCCAGAAATTCGATGTGGATTTATTTGTCCTGGGCCATCAGCCGCAGGAAATCGGCTGGGGCATCGCGGGCACTAACACCCTCATTATTGCCTCTGAACACAATCACGGCTGCCTGCTGGTCTTTGACCTCGGCCGGCGATACACCCTTGAGCAGCTTTGCAACTGCCTGGTCCCCATGGCGTCCATCGGCTGATAGAACCTAAACACACATAAAGCCCAGGAAGGCCTCGAAGATACACGATTGGATCTTCAATCCTTCCTGAGCTTTACGATGTAATAAAAATCACCTTGTCAGAATCGCGGCCTGTGAACCGCCGACTGTTTCGCTTAGATCTGTTTCATCCAGTGTCCTGCCAGAATCGCAAAGTCCGACAAATCAACCATGCCGTTACGGTCGATATCAGCCTGACCGCAATTATCCGGACTGGTGCAATCCACGGCCAGCCAATATGGACTAAACAGGCTCAAGTCTTCCATGTTCACTGTGCAGGTCGTGTTCAAGTCGCCGGGCAGGAAATATTCGTAGGCCCCCATATCCACTATGGCATTGCCATCACAATTACCATCCACAATCCGCGGCGTCCCGGCCAGGTCCGCGATAACTCCCGCGGGAATTGCCGCGTTGATGCCCGCATCGATACACGGCGAGCCTGGCTGAAGTCGGAAATTCCCATTGGCCGCATCGACAAACAGCGGATCGGCATCAATATTCCCAAGCCCAAATACTATCTGGCCCTGGATATTGCAATAATTGACCGACATTCCCGAAATTAAAGTAATCTGCTTTGAATGGGGTGTGCCGGCGGTGTTGCCCCACACGATGCAATTATTCAGCGTAACTCCATAGTCGATAGATAACCCCCCACCAGCACTGCCGGATGAATTGCCGTAGAAAATAGAATTGGTGATTATGGAGTTACTTGACATGTTAACAGCCAACCCTCCGCCGGAATAGGCAGCAGAATTCCGGCTGAAAATACAATTAGTTATGGATAGAGATGGACCAATGACTCCACCACCATAACTTGAAGCGCTATTGCGGTCAAAGACACAATTAGACATCGTCAGGCTCGTATAGTTCCCATTATGAATGCCGCCGCCGGAAGAGCCGCTCGAATTGTTACTGAAAGTACACCCGGTCATCACCATTTGAGTGTAATTGCCATTAAAGATGCCGCCACCGACAGTCGCAGTATTATCCTGAAAGGTACAACGGCTAATCACGGGCTTGCTGCCGGATAATGCCCAAGCATGGGGATTACATATTCCACCTCCCCAGACTGCCGTATTATGATTGAAGACACAATCACTGATTGTCGGATTGGAACTGTATAGGTTGCATACCCCGCCTCCATACCAACCGTAGTTTTCAGTAAACACACAGTGGCTAATCGCCGGAGAACTCGAATAATAATTCAGGATCGCACCACCGCTCAAGAAGAAGCTGGAATCCGATACTACTGCAGCACTGTTGGCCCTGAAGGTACAATTGATGATCGTCGGACTGCTGGCGTAGTTATACATGCCGCCGCCAAAGGCCTGGGTATCTGTGCCATTGCCGCCGGTAATCACAAAGCCATCCAGCACCGCCGAGGCCGTCAGATTCGTTCCGGCCAGGTGATTGAAGACATGGTAGCAGTTATCCTGCCGCGTCGGTTCTGTCGGCAATACAACATCATTATCATCGCCGTTCAAATCGCCCGACAGAATCGTCGGGTTTGCTTCCCAGCTCCGCTGGGCTTTGTCGGTTTCGGTACCGTTGAATCCGCCATAAACCCCAACGTCATTTTTCAATTGAAACGCCTTGAATCGATCCCCCGTGCCGCCCACCATCTTCGTCGGCTTGTAGGTCCCCGCCGCCACCCAGATTTCATCTCCGGCAATAGCCGCATCCAGCGCCGACTGCAAATCGGTAAAGGCATCCGCCCAGCTTGCCCCGGTATTGGCCCCTGTTGCCGAGGCATTCACATAAATAATAAACGCCTGGGCATAGACAGCAGTCTTTGAACTGGGTGTCAGGTAATCTTTCAAGGCGATTGCCTTTAGCGTCGTGGCAGGATTTACAGCAACCATTACCGTCCCGCCGTTTTCGATCACTGTCCCGTTCTGGGCCGGATCGGTTCCATCGGTCGTATAGTAAATCACCGCCCCCGGTGTCGCACAGGTTATGGTCACCGTCTGCTCGGTCTCGTACCGACCGCCATCGGGTGTAAAGACCAGATCCGACACAACCATATTGTAATTCTCGGACCGGATTACACTGGGGGTCAGGGATCCCTTCCATGCCCGGGCTTTGAGTGTCATACTGCGATCAATAGATAGACTGTCGCCCGAAGCAATCACCGGATCACTGTCGGTCGGATCCATCCCATTGGTCGTATAATGAATCACCGCGTCCGGCGTCGCACAGGTAATCGTTACCGTCTGTTCGGTGTTATAGGTTCCACCGGCTACGGAAAACTCCGGAGTCGCAGCGACCAGCTTATAGGACAAGGTCAGCATCTGGCTGGGATTATATCCTGCTTTCCACCCTCTGGCCTTCAGCGTCATGCTGCGATCGAGATCAATGCTTTGACCCGAAACAATCGCCGGATCATTTTCGGTCGGATCCATCCCATTGGTTGTATAATGAATCACCGCTCCCGGTGTCCAGCATGTCAGTGTTACAGTTTGTTCGGTGTTATAGATTGGAACCGGCGACAAAGAATACCTGATATCCGAAACATATAATGCATACTGCGAAGAGCAAATTTCACTGGGTTCCATCGGTTCTTTCCACGCCCTAGCCTTTAGCGTCGTACCGCAATCCAGATAGAGACTGTCCCCCGAAGTAATCACGGGGTCGCTTTCGGTGGGATCGTTTCCATCGGTGGTATAATGAATCACCGCCCCCGGTGTCGCACAACTGATTGTCACAACAATCTCATTGGGTTCCGTAAAATAAATCCCCTCCTCCGGCTTGAATTTCGGCGTCGCCACGACCACCCTGTAGTCGACCGTCAATCCCGGACTGGGCGACATTCCCTCTTTGAGCCCCACAGCCTTGAGGGTCACACTCCGGTCGATAATCAGCGCGTTGGGTTCATACACCAACCCATCGTTCGGATCCGTTCCATCGAGGGTGTAACGAATGATCGCCCCCGGCGTTGCACAGGTCAATACCGGATTCTGCTCAACGTGATACGTCCCCCCCGGTACCGACACCACCGGCATTGCCACCGGATCCAATTGCACCGTTGCCCCTGCAAAAGTGGAAAATAAAAAGATGATTGCACACACATACGCCCTGAAACCCCACCCATGTCGTTCCATTGTAACCTCCCATTCTTCCTGAAATTCCTTCACGTCCTGATGCCTCATAACCACCCGCTTAGACCTGTATCAGGACACGCCAAGTCTCCATTCTAATGAAGCCCTAAAGAAACATACCCCCATCAAAACACCGGTATTTTCCCCAAAGCCCTGTTTCCAGCTGCAAACTCGTTTGAACCCCACCCATGGTGCCGCCTTTTCCTATCCCTATTTTTGTCCCAAATCCTTAAAATTCCCCACATTTTGCGGATGATTGCTCAATGGAATCAATAATTACTGCATTCACAATAAATATGTGATAATCCTTATTTATTTTATTATGGCAAGCAGTGAACAATCAACCCATTTAACAAAGCATATTTTATAATTTCTTGTATCGGCTATGCAAGAAAAATTTCTTAAAATTTTTTTCACCCCATTTTCTCGACAATCTTTCCATTCAGGGGAGGCCTGATGCTCATCTCCCAACCCGATGGCTTTTCATCACAACCCCAGCGTGTGAAGCTGTCCCGGGAGATATCCGACAATCATTCTTCTGATATGCATCAGGGTGTCAGGTTAAAAAGGCGCACGAGCTACCCTGGGGGTGCTTAATTGCTGCCGGATACTGTCATAGAGATAAACCGATTTTATCTTATCACCAAAGGCTCCGATTCTGATCTGGACTTGAGTGCCATCGGTTTCAGTCCTTGTCAGTTCGATGGTTGTTTTTTCTGCATCCCTGTCCAGAGCGGTTATCGTGCCGTTAATCGCGGTCAATTTATAGTCCAGTACCTGATAATGATCCAAATGCTTCACAGCTTCCAGCGAAGCAGCATACACGGTGTCTAATTTCTCTGGGATGATACCCAGCAAATCTCCCCGGAGATGGGCATAGGCTTTCTCTCCAGCAAGAACAACCATTTCTGTACAACCTGAGGTAAAAGTGAGTGTCACAAACAGGACTAACAGAAGCACTATATGAAATAATTGACACCCTCTGGCCCCCTTGACAGCATGTTTCTGCGTTTTGGTCTGAATCATTTCTCAAATCCTTTATCAAAATGATGATTACAATCATGCTCCAACCCAATACTGAGCATATCATCTGCTTTGCCAGGACGAATGCCAAAGAACTCCTTCAAAAAAGCGGGTTTCTTCTGATTAAGAGCCATGAATTGATTTTGTCGGCTCATCTGGCTTTCTTTGGCGCATCATAAAGAATGTATTTCCTCCCCTCAGCCAGAACAGAAACCGTCTGCCGATAAGAATCCGGCATTCTTGTCCAGTACTTTTTTTCTGTAATATAAAAGAATGGATCATTTCCATGATCATAATTCATACTGTTCTCCAGCGATTCATTCGGATGGGCAATTACAGCACTGCTGGCATAAAAATAGGCTGAATAAGGGATGCGACGGATAAAATACAGTCCATATTGCTTGCCACCTGAAATCGTGTGGGCTTTTTTGATAATGTATTTCGTGGAATGATGGGCCGTTAACGGGATGGATATCAGAATCGCCAAAATAATACACCAGCCAATAACGATAGATGTTCTTTTGAATATCGGATCGGTTTGGGCCTTTAAACAGGGCCAGCGGGATATAAGCATGGACAGCCATGCCGCAAAGGCAGGGACCGCAGGAAACAAATAAGCAATCAAAAGTTGTCGTGCCATGACCCAGAACAGCGTATTGGCCGCAAAGACACATAAAAACAAGGATGTCCCCTCATAGGAAAACACGGATTTGAATGATAAATGCTGTCTTTCCTCAAAGAGACGATACAGGATATAGATACTCCACGGAACTGCGGCGGCCAGCATCATCCAGATAGCCGTACCGCGAATGTGCTCATGGCCGGAGCCATATTTGTCACCATATTCATGGACCACAAATCTCAGCAAGTTTTCGTTCACAAAAAAATACCGTAGAAAACCGGGATTTCTCTGCTCGGCCAGAACAAACCATGGCACGGTGATCGCCGCAAACAGAGTGATTCCCCAATACCATTCCTGCGTCAGAATCATCTGCCATCGTTTAAACCACATCGCCCACAAGACAACCGGCAAACCAAACAGCACGATCACGACCGGCCCTTTGGTCATAAATCCCAGTGCAAGCATTACAAAAATCAAAAGGCTCCAGCGTCTCCGAACACCGGAGCTGTTTTCTCGGGTAAACGCAAAAAAACTGAATAAAGCGCCTGTTACCGCCATCGTGACCATCATGTCCACAATCACAACCCCGCTGGCAACAAAAAGAACCGCACTGGACAGAATCAAAAACACCGCTCGCCAGCCGATTTCTTCCGTTGTGTATCGGCGGAGCACGATCCACATAATCCCCAGAGTGATCGCAAACGATAGGATTCCGGGCAATCGCGCTGCAAATTCATTGATACCGAATAGTTTCATACATGCCGCCGAGCACCAGAAATACAGCGGAGGTTTGCCCAGAAAAGGCACTTTCTGACCGTCCATCCAGAGTCGCGGCGTAATCCAGTCGCCTGAAACCACCATTTCTTTGGCAATCAGGGCATACCGTCCTTCGGTAGGATCCGCCAGCGGCATAAACGGCATAACCGCACTCCGTGCGGCAAGCAGCAGTACAACCCACAAAAAACAGCCGTGATAGGGTTTTGTTTCAGTTTGTTGATGCGTCAACATAGGGATAAGAGGGATTCGGAACATGAATTTTAGTTTTATCGGAAGACACTTCCATCCGTTTTTGTTGTTTGATTAATATCATGGACCTGAGCATGCCAAATCCGTCACGAAGCGGATTGACTTTGGAACCCTTGCGATCTTCCCATACCACGCCTATCGCCCTGATGAAAAGCACATTGCAGTTGGCCCAGATGAAAAAACGTGACGCCGAATACTATGAAAACACCATCGCCGACGCACTGGAGGATGTGGACAGACTCCATAATCTTGTCAACCAATTACTGGAATTATCACGTATCGAAAGTCCGACCTCTATTACCCGGCGTGAATGGATCCATCTCAACGATTTGATTGAGGATGTTATTGAATATCACAAGCCGCTTCTTGATGAAAAGGGATTCGTTCTGAAACCGGACTTGTGCCCGGCGGAATTGTATGGCAACCGGGAACAGCTTCAGTGTTTATTCAATAATTTGATTGATAACGCAATCAAGTATGCCCCGCCCAAAACAACCATTTCAATCGCCATGAAAACCGATGATAATTCAGTCACAATAATAGTGCACGACGAAGGCGGCAATATCCCTCAAGAAGAATGCAGCCTGCTGTTTGACCGTTTTTATCGTATCAGTAAAGCCCGTGACCGAAATTCGGGCGGCAGCGGCCTGGGTCTGGCTATCGCCAAAGAAATCGTCCTCCAGCATGCCGGCCGGATTCATGTGGAATCGAATCACGATATCGGAACCCGCTTTGTTGTTACATTCCCAAAAGAGACTTGCAATCAGGGATGCAAAACCCCAACTCACGAAGCTTAAACTCGGATCCTGTCTGGCTAAAACAAACCCAATTGGCCCATTATCTGAAAGACCGGGGAAAAAACCTGGATTTTATTTGGGAAATGCGGCCCACTGAATCTTTTCGGCTCGGCTTTGGGCAATGCCGGCCAGGACGGGACGGATTTTTTCGAAGGGGATGTGTTTGTCACAACGCAGACGTACAATGCGGGAGATGCCGCCGTCAGCCAGGCGGCTGTCGATTCCGGCACAGATCATCGCAGTCAACAGTTCCGGATCGGCGCCGGACAGGACATCAGAGCCGATTGCATAGACAATCTTGCCGTCCTGCTGGACAACATTGACGCTGACGGTCGAATCAAGCTGCAGCGGGGCAGGATCGGCGGATTGAATTTTATCCGGCAGCAGGGCTTCGAAATGTTCGGCAGCACCGAACTGGCAGACGAGCATAAAGAATATAATCAGCAGAAAAACCACATCGATGACCGGGGTCAGGTCAAAGCCTGCGTCTTTTCGGTGATGATAGAGTACGACTTTCATTAACGCACCGGTAGGGATGAACGGGAAGACTCCGGCAGGATATCAGGCTCTGGATGAGAGTCGGATTTGGGTGCAGACTCATCAGACCTGCCGTCTGCGACGGTCTGATGCGGACGGACTTCAAGCAGCGTTTCCAACAGCGTTTCGGTTTCCACGGCAGCTTCGGCAATGAACGCTTCGATACGAGAACGAAACAGGCCCGCAATAAACAGCGACGGAATAGCAACCAACAGGCCCCAGAAGGTCGTCACCAGAGCGACCGAAATGGCCGAGGCCAGTTCGCCCGGGCGAGGCTGGCCTGCGGCAATACCCAGCAGGTTGAACGCCTCTATCATCCCCCAGACTGTACCAAACAGACCAATCATTGGCGCGACATTACCCAGCAGACTGCACCATTCGGTCTTTCGCAGCAGTTTAAGCCCCTGCTCCTGAAGGCTCTCGGCGGCGATCTGGCTGAGCAGCTCATGGGTGGGACGAATTCTGCGGGTCTTGGCAAAAGCGGCACAGATCGCCCGGCTGACCATATCCATGTTACCGCTGAACCGGGTCGGCAGGCTTGCGGTACCGTGACGCCGGGCCATGGTGGCAATCTCGGAACTGATATTCGCAGGCAAAAGCCGGCGACGGCGTATCGTAATGCATAACTCCAGCCAGAAGTAAATCCCGACCACTGACATCGGCAACAGGACAAACCAGACAATCGGTCCGCCGGCCACGACAAATTGTGTAAAATAAGTCTGGGACAAGGGTCCCGCAGAACTTTGGGTTGCCAGTATCATCAGCTTGCTATCCCGTATTGGTTGTTGGAATTCATTGTTTTGTTGTTATCTGACACGAAAAACCAGAGTCTGTCAATCATCAATATGCACAAATGTGCCGCCGGTCATCTCGGCAATCTGCCTGAGCCGCTGCTGGTCCTGCTCAGATGCCCATAACCCGATGGTATGAATCACCGCAGCAGGGGCATAGGATTTGCGCATCGCTTGTATCTGGGTATCAAACGGCTGGCCGGAAGGTTCAGATAAATCGAAACCATCGGTCAGGAAATAGATAACCTGAACTTCCCTTCCGACACTGTCCCGAAGCTGCAAAGCCCGTCCAAGGGCCTGGATGGCATTCGTCTGGCCGCCAAGATGAACACTATCAATCAGCGTGAAGGCCTCAGATTTGGCCTGGCCGGTGGCAGGCAACAGCATACCAGAGCCGGTTTCCAGCAGCGTGTTGCCGTCCATAAAGAATATCACACTGAACGATTGGGTATCATACAAGGCGGCAATACAGCTTTTCAATTGACGCTGAATCATCCCCAGCCGACCATACATGCTGCCGGAACAGTCGACTACAAAACAAATATTTTGGGCAGCGGTTTTATTGCCGAAAAAAGTGGCTTCCTGTCGGGGACTCACGGTTTTGGGTGCCGGATAGGCCTTGGGCGGTGTCTGAACAGGCGGCTGGATTGGCTCGGGTTGCCGGGATGTTTGTGTCGGCTCGGGTTCCGGTACAGGCGGTTTAACCTCTGGTTTTTCAGTGATCAGAGGTTGTTCAATGATCTGCTGGATTTGCTGGACGGATACGGCACCGAGGGTTCTGTCAGGCGTTTCGACTGGCTGCAGACTCACCGCAGCAAATGCGCCCAGCAGCAGCACATGAGCGATTGCCGACCCCCCTGCTGCCACAGCACTGATCTTGGGCCGTCGTGTTGTCATGACTTCACCCTAACAAGCAAATAGATCGGATTCACTGCCATATCCGATAGTGATTCCCATTGATTGCCCTGCAGCCATAATGCCGCACAGATCAACACTACTCAATAACCACAACCTCCGATACGCCCGCTTCCAGGAGATCATAGACTTCCACAACATCGCCGTTGAACAGACGGATACAGCCGCGTGAGGCACGAGTGCCGATGGTTTCGGGTTCTTTGGTGCCGTGGATTGCAAATCCGGTGCGGCCTTTGGCGGCGCCGTCCAGACCTTCCAAAGCAATCCACCGTGAGCCGAGCGGATAATCCGGATCGCTGCCCTGATAGACGCGACCTGAATCGGGGTCGGTCCAGGTGGGCTTGATCATCTTGCCGCCTGCAGCTGCTCTCCATTTGCCCGTGGGCGTATCGTGCTCGATTTTACCCAGACCAACTTTGTACTGCTTGACAAAGACGCCCTGCAGATAAATATCCATCGTAAAATTCTTTTTGCTGACAACCGCATTAAAAGGACCGTGAACAACCTTGATGGTCTGGCCAGCCTGAAGACGCTCCGGGTTGGTGATGCCGTTGATGCGCTCGATCGCCTCATGCGGGACTTTATATTTTCTGCACAACACTGCCAGCACATCACCTGGCTGGACTTTGTATAGTTCAGTCATGGTATCGCCAACGGCAACCTGTTTGCTGAACAACCAGGTATCCGCCAGCTTGGTCAACTGCTTTTTAACCTCTTCACGCACCGCATCACTCAGGTTCAAATCCAGAGCATGATTCAGCTGATCGCGAGCGGCAATGATCTTGCCTGCGGCAATATCCTGGACCGCCTGACGAATCATCGCAGCGGCTTCAGGACTGGTTATGGTATCCGCCACAGGTGCAGGCTGGCCCCCCTCCTGAGCGACAGGGGCTTGAGCCGGCTGCGGCGTTTCCACGGCAGGCTGGGGTGTCGGCATTGTCGTCTGGGGAGCTGCTGCGACCGTCTCGGTCCTGGCAGAGCCAGAACCGGCAGCCAGTTCAAGCTGCTCCGGCGTGGTATCCGGGATTGTAGTCCGCAGATTCTTCTGGGGAGACGGGGGGACAGCCGTTTCCACCGCAGTGACTGTGTCTGACGGCTCTTCCAATTGGGCCTGCTCGGCCTTTTTCTTCTTCCAGCGGTTAAGGGCAACCAGCCCGACAATCGCTACAGCAAGGACAATCAGAATTATCCGCGTCCTTGTATTATTTCCATTTCTCCCCTGGTAAGGTCGATACTCTACTTTCATACAGAATCCATTCCTGCTGTCATTGTTTTACACCATCGTTACAATCTGATATTATCCAGCCTGAATTCTCAGAATCCCGGCATCGGTAATTACTGCATCCACAGGTATATCTTTTTCATCATGGGGCACGGCATCCAAAATCTGCTCTGCAAAGGCCACCGCCCATTTTTTGGCACGCATACCCGGACTGGCCAAAAACCGGTCATAATAGGCCCCTCCCCGGCCCAGCCGGTTACCCTGTCGGTCAAACCCGAGGCCAGGAAGAATCACTAAATCGATATCGTCCAGCGGAACAGGAGTCCCGGTCGTCGGATTTCGCAGACCCATGCGATCCACCTGCAATCCCGTATCCAGAGACTGGATTTCCACAGGGAGCATGTGCCGCTGCTGCCAGGACACTTTGGGCACCGCAACCGTCTTGCCCTGCTGAAAGGCATCCAAAATCATCGCTGTCGTATCCACTTCATGCGGCATGGACAAAAACAGCATCACGACAGAAGCCTTTTTGTATTCTTCCGACGATAAGACTTCATTGCAAATCACCCGGCTTTTCTGTAATCGCACTTCCGGCTGTATTCCCGCCAGAATCTGCTGAATCTGTTTTCTCACTTGCCGTTTCTGTTCTGCAGTATTCATTCGTTAGTCCTGAAGAATAAGCCCCAGTCCGCAGCTACCTGTTTTACCGTTCATATATCGGCCTGTCTGCCTGTTTTGCTCAAATTATCCGGCTTATTCCTATTGCCTAAACCGAGGTTTGAGAAGACGTTTGGCGTAATTGTTCTACTTGATTTCGCAACTTTTGTAAATATTCGGCAACTAATTTTTCCCGTCCTATGTTTTTGGGTTCGTAGTACCTGCGAGGAAGCGGCTGGCCGACGTAATCCTGAGGAATAAACCCCGTGGGGCTGTCGTGCGGATACTGGTAGCCGATTCCATGGCCCAGTTTGGCTGCGGATTTATAATGCGAATCCCGTAAATGAGGCGGCACGGGAATCGTCCGGCCGGATTGGACATCTGCCACTGCCGACCAGATTGCTTTGGCGCAGGCATTCGATTTGGGAGCACAGGCGACATAAATGGCAGCTTGTGCCAAAGGTAATTGTGCCTCCGGAAACCCTACAAATTCGGCAATTTGCATCGCCGAGGCTGCAAGAATAGTTGCTGTCGGATCCGCATTCCCCACATCTTCCGCGGCACAAATCATAATTCGACGGGCAATAAACCGTAAATCCTCTCCCCCGGCAATCATCCGGGCCAGCCAATAGACTGTGGCATCCGGGTCCGAACCCCGCATGGACTTCTGGAGGGCACTGGCTAAATCATAATGGGTATCGCCGGAACCGTCATACTGGATCGACTTTCTCTGGATGGATTCCTGAATGTCCTCCAGCGAAATGTCAACAACATCGCCTGGTTTGGTATGTTTCTGCTTGGACAGCACTGCGACCTCAAGAGCGCTCAGGGCCTTGCGGGCATCGCCATCGCAAATCTCTGCAAGAAAATCAAGACCTTCTGCCTGAACAACCAGGGGTATCTTCCCCAAGCCATTTTTCTCGTCTTTAATGGCCCGCGACAAGAGCAGTTTAATATGCTCGATCTTCAGGGGTTCAAACGTAAAGACCGTGCTTCGACTGATAAGCGGTGAATTGACACTGAAAAAGGGATTTTCGGTCGTCGCGCCGATAAGCGTAACGATCCCATTTTCGACATCATCCAACAGGACATCCTGCTGGGACCGGTTAAAGCGATGAATTTCATCGATAAACAGTACGGTCCTGCGTCCCGATGTAATGAGACGGTCTTTGGCCGTGTCCAGAACCTGCCGGAGTTCCTTGACACCGGCAGCCGGAGCACTCAGGATTTCAAAAACGGCATTGGTGTGATTGGCAATAATGCGAGCCAGCGTGGTTTTGCCGCAGCCAGGCGGACCATAGAAAATAAGACTGCTGATAGCCCCGCCTTCGAGCATCCGGCGAAGGAGTTTTCCTTGCCCGACAAAATGTTCCTGACCTGCAAAGTCGTCAATCGTATTGGGACGCATCCGAACTGCAAGGGGCGCAACACTTTGCAGGGTTTTGCTTTCCGATGGCTGGAATAATGTTTTTTCCTGTCTGGCACTCATAGACAGGTATTATAGCTGTTTGGAGTCCATTGTTCTACCAAAACCAGCTGGACAGACTAAAATTTCGAACGTCCTGGTTTGGCTCCAAGGGGGTCTGGCTTAGAAATCCCATTTGCTGGATTGTTTAATCAGCTTATTCTGGACAATCATTCCAATGATTGTCGGAACAATAATAACCATAGGAAGAAACCAGGTTTTCTGGAAGATTAAGTCGTGAATCGTGGTCCCTGGAGGCGTAATGACTTTGGTTTCATATTGGTGGAGCAAAGCCAGAAAATTGATTGCCAATATTGCTGAACCGCCCAGGCTGGTAAAGAGCATGACTGAAATCTTGAGCAGAATAAATGACATCATCCCGCCGGCCACCACGCCCACAATTGCCCCGGCCCAGATAAATTGTTCCGGCAGGCCAAATGCATACCAAAGCCCTCCTGTCAGGACACCGCCGGCGGCGGCACCGAGAATGGAGACGCACCATTTGACCAGACTCATCGACAGGATTGCAAACAGGATAACCCCCATAATGCCCCCCATTAATTCACTGCCGAATTTCTGGCCGGCCATAATGCCCAGAAACATCCCAATCAGGGCAAAAGCAATCACCACCAGGATTCGGAATATTCGCCATCCATACAGCAGATAGACCAGGCCGAAGGATATCCCTATCACGGCCTGAAGCCAGGTGAGATTGGTAATTTGTTCCCAGACAAAATTCAATGCCGGATCCATACTGAAGGTGGAAGACGTCGTTTCCGGCGCGGTTTCAGCAAGTAGCCATGGCATCATTTTTTATTTCCTTTCGATTGATTCATCATGCCGGACTTCTTTTTGCTCGTATCCGGACATAAAGCCAAATCCACAAGAGTACCAAAAGCAACAAGAATCATCACCACCATCGCCAAAACCCTGGCCTGCTGGATTATATAATCGATGGGCTTGGCGCCTTTATATAACAATAACAGCAGCAGTCCAATCGCAACCCAGCTAATCCCGACGACCGCACACCCCAAAGCGCATACCCCGCGAGGCATCGCAAAACCAACACCTAAAACGACCAGGATTGCAATGATGGCGGCCGTCCAGCCCACTGTCCCCAGTGACTGAATAACCTGAACGCTTTTCTGACATACATACCAACCATACGTTTCAAGCACATTGAGACTCTGGATCACATCAGGCGGCGTGGTTACCGATAGTTCGATTTTAGGGACATCTTGCCAGGTTTTGGCATCTGCCAGCGTGGGCCAGGCAATCAGGACGTTGACGGCTATCGCCGCAAGTCCCGCAACCCCAAAGACCACCACGGCTTTTTCGATAAACAGGGCAATCAATCCACCCAGAACTGCTATACCAACAAGCATATATACCTCTTTGCTGGTATAGCAATAAGCGATGGCATATCCGATTCCGGCCCCGATAAAAGCAGCCAGAATCTTTAGCCATTTTAAACCGCCCAGCCACAGACTCAACCCTATCCAAATCAGAATAAAACCCACTCCAATTAAAACTATTGGAGATAAATGATAGACAGAGTCCTGAAATTCCTTTAAAAATGTATCCATAAACTCCTGACAATAATTCCTTTGGAATCATATCGTCAGATTGTTTATTTTAACATTAATAATCTGGGTTTATGTCCCCTATTCTGCCTATTTTACTGCCCAAATCCATCCTTGGATATCAAGTCGGAAGCTGTTAAGGGGTTTCCAGGCCGTGCATGTTCATCAGGTCTTGGTCATAGAGAATAGACTCAGCAGGACCGTCTGCAACAATCCGGCCCTGGTCAATAACCATCACACGAGTAGCCATGGCGGCAGCAAAACGTACATTAGAGGTTGCAATCAGGAGGGTCTGGGACATACTACTGAGCGTCTCTTCCAACCGTTTACGGTTCCGGGGGTCAAGGGCTATTTCCGGTCCATCAAACAGAATAATCTGAGGGGCCATTGATAGAACCGTCGCAATTGCAGCAACCCGTTTCTGGCCGACAGACAGATGGTGCGTGGCTTTATTGGCCAGTGTCGTTACACCCACAGTTTCAATAGCCCGGTCCACCTGGTCTTTGACCTGCCCAGGAGACAGGTTCATATTCAGCGGTCCGAAAATGACATCTTCATACAGGGTCGGCATAAAAAGCCGGTCATCCGGGTTGTCCAGACAACAGCCGAGCCTGGCACGAATCTGTTTCAAGGTACGGCTGGATAGTTCCATACCATCGATTCGGATCGTTCCTGTTCCGCGTATGAAACCCATAATGGCCTGCAAAAGGGTTGATTTTCCAGCTCCATTAGGCCCCACCATCACCACCTTTTCACCCGGTTCAATGGTGACATTGATCGAATCCAGGGCCACGGTACTATCCGGATAGACATAGGAATAATTGCAGATTTCAATGGCATGATTCATACTTGACCCCATTCAAAACAAAGATGGATTGGCAACGTCCTGTAATTGTGCAGTGAGATTCGATGCAAAAACCGCCCTGTGGCATCCGACAGAGAGTGCACCGCGTGTGATGACATCCTGATCAGTGGTATTGTTTTCTCTTTCATAGCAGTCTCCGACCCGAAACATACCGTAAATATCGGCAAAAAACCCTGCTTGTCTGAGGAAAATAATGCTTTTTGGGCCAGGACAATTACCTATTCATTCAAGGCTCTTTGCACAAGGTCCGAGAATCCTTCGTACTCATGCTGGATGGGATTGCTTTTGTTTGACCTTGTCAAAAGGGGCTGATACCATTATCATCTGATGCTGGTATTGAGTGGTTCAGGCCTGTTCTGCCATACGCAAAACAGGTACAAGGCTGCATCCAAACAAAGACTTCTAAGCAGGATTTCTATATGGCCAATATCGAACGAATCGGCATTTCGGTTGAAACCGATCTGCTAAGACAATTTGATGCGTTTCTTTCAAAGAAGGGGTATCCGAATCGTTCGGAGGCAATCCGGGATCTGATCCGGTGTGCCTTGTCACAGGAGCAATTGCAAAATCCCCAATCCTGTGCCGTAGCTGGTATTTTTCTGGTGTATGATCACCATACTGCCGGACTGAATCAAAAACTCAATGACATGCAGCACAGCCAGTTTTATCATGTGATTGCCTCAACCCATGTGCACCTGGACCACCATAATTGCCTTGAAGTCATTATTCTCAAGGGCAAAACAGGTGAAATCCAGAAGCTGGCCGACAGCCTGACCAGCGTCAAGGGAGTCAAAATCAGCACCGTCAATATGATGGCGATGCAGACCGACGCCCCACCTCACTCGCATCTGGCTTGAGGAGCCGCTATTTCATTCGACCAGCATCTTTGAGCAGTTTGTACTCGATGCTGTCCACAAGGGCTATCCAGCTGGCTTCCATGATATTCTCGGAGACCCCGACAGTACCCCACAGACCGTCCTGATCCCTGTTTTCGATGACGACACGGACCCGAGCAGCAGTGCCGGCCCGGGCATTGACAACGCGGACTTTGTAGTCAATCAGGCTCAGGGTTTTAAGATTCGGATAGAACGGCTCAAGTGCTTTTCGCAAGGCCCCATCGAGGGCGTTAACCGGACCGTCGCCTTCACTGACAACATGCACGGTTTGGCCATCGACGCTTAATTTTACCGTCGCCTCGGTCACGATCCTGCCATCGGGGGAACGTTCTATATCGATATGATATTTTTGCAATTCAAAGCAGGGCTTGTAATCGCCAAGTGTTTTGTGGATTAACAAATCAAAACTGGCCTCGGCGGTCTCAAACTGATAGCCTTCATTCTCGAGGTCCTGGACACGCTGAAGAATTTTACGGGCCAACACTTTATCGGAAACCAGTTGTTTCTTCTCAAGCTTATCCAGCACATTCGAGGCACCAGACAGTTCGGAAATCAGGAATTTGCGGGAATTGCCTACCGCTTCCGGGTCAATCTGCTCGTAGGTTTTCTGATTCTTGCGCAGAGCGTCAATATGCAGCCCGCCTTTGTGGGCAAAGGCACTTTCGCCCACATACGGCATATTGTTGATGGGCGTCATATTGGCCACTTCAAACACAAAACGTGACAATTCCGTGAGCGTTTTGAGTTTTTCCGTCCCAACGGTATCAAAACCCATCTTGAGAGTCAGATTCGGAATGATGGTGCACAGATTGGCGTTTCCGGTGCGCTCTCCGAGGCCGTTGATGGTCCCCTGAACATGCCTGGCACCGGCCCGGATTGCCGCCAGCGAATTGGCCACCGCGCAATCCGTATCATTATGACAATGAATCCCGATTTCCACCCCCGGCAGCGCCTTGACCACAGCAGAGGCGATTTCATACACTTCGTGAGGCAGTTTGCCGCCGTTGGTTTCGCACAGGACCAAACAGACAGCACCCGCTTCGGCAGCAACCTGAAGCACTTTAAGGGCGTATTCCGGATTGGCCTTGTAGCCATCAAAAAAATGCTCGGCGTCAAAAATGACTTCTTTGCCGTGTTTCTTCAGATAACGGACCGAATCGGCACAGACAGCAAGATTGTCTTCAAGCGAACAGCGAAGCACGGTAGTCACATGCAAATCCCAGCTTTTGCCGACCACGGTACAGGCGGGAGCACTGGCTTCCAGCAAGGCCCTGATGCCGGGGTCATCCTGTACGGTATTACCGGCACGCCGGGTACTGCCAAAGGCGACCAGTTTTGCATGCTTGAGGGGCTGCTCGGCCAGCCGCTGGAAAAACTGGGCCTCCTTTGGGTTGCTTTGAGGAAAACCGCCTTCAATATAATCCAAACCAAACTCATCGAGTTTGCGAGCAACCAGCAGTTTGTCCTCAACCGAAAAACTAATTCCTTCGGCCTGCATCCCATCCCGCAACGTAGTATCGTAAATCTTGACTTTTTCCATAGTTAAACCTTTTTTTCGGGTTCAATAAAGGGGCTATTATAGGATAACCCCCCTCCAAAGTAAAGCGGCTTCCCTAAAACTTGCAAACACGCCTAAATCCTATTTAAAACTATACCATCTTTAGTTTGTCTTTTTTTGACATTTCCCTGACAACCGCGGGTACCTAAAGAACAACACAGGTGAAACCTCATGTCGATAAGGTATGTCTGTATTATGATTGCTCAGTGAGGCGCCAAATGCTAAGATACAGTAACAACATTTTCAACTCTTAACCACATTAGAAAGGGATTGCACATGGAACACAAACTGGATCGGTCGGGCTTGTATTTATTCCCCCTGTTGTTGTGCCTGAGTGTCTGCGGGATTGTGTCGGCTGAGATTGGAGCGGATTATCCGTATCAGCCGGTCCCCTTCACTCAGGTTCACTTTTCGGATACATTCTGGCTGCCGCGAATGGAAACCAACCGGGTCGCAACCATTCCCTTTGCGTTTAAGCAATCCGAAGACACCGGGCGTATCGAAAACTTCAAAGTCGCAGCCAAACTGTCGAACAAGCCCTGGGTGGGTGATTTTGGGTTTAACGACAGCGACGTCTACAAGATTATCGAAGGGGCCTCATACAGTCTGATGGTGCATCCGGATCCCAAACTGGATCACTATCTGGATGAAGTCATTTCATATATTGCTGCCGCCCAGGAGCCGGACGGCTATCTTTACACTGCATGGACGGCCCGGGCGAAAAAAGACGGCAAAAACATCGCCTGCTGCTATATCAACGAGCCCTGGGATAACATCCGGGACAGTCATGAGCTTTACAATCTTGGGCACATGTATGAGGCCGCTGTAGCACATTACCTGGCCACCGGCAAACGCAGTTTCCTGGATGTGGCGATCAAAAGTGCGGATTTAATCGTCAAAACATTCGGGCCCGACGGACGGACGGATGTGCCCGGCCATCAGGAAATCGAAATCGGATTAGTCAAGCTGTATCGGGCAACCGGCAACAAGACCTATCTGGAGCAGGCCAAGCGGTTTCTGGATCGGCGAGGTGTCAAAGACGAAGGGGCTTATGCCCAAAAGCATAAACCCGTCACCCAGCAGGATGAGGCCGTCGGTCACGCAGTCCGGGCCGGGTATATGTATAGCGGCATGGCCGATGTTGCGGCCATGACCGGCGATGCCAGTTATATTGCCGCTATCGATCGCATTTGGAACAATGTCGTCTCTAGCAAGCTGTATATTACCGGCGGCATCGGCGCCCGTCATGCAGGTGAAGCTTTCGGCGACAGCTATGAATTGCCCAATCGTACAGCCTACTGCGAAACCTGTGCGGCCATTGCCAATGTCTATTGGAATCACCGGATGTTTCTGCTGCACGGCGATGCAGGATACATCGATGTGATGGAACGGTCGCTCTATAATAATGTGCTGTCGGGGGTATCGCTGGACGGAAAACTGTTTTTCTATCCCAATCCGCTGGAAAGCACCGGCCATGACCGCCAGCCGTGGTTTGGCTGCGCCTGCTGTCCGAGCAATATTTGCCGCTTTCTGGCTTCGGTACCGGGATATGTCTATGCTGTCCGCGACAACGCAGTCTATGTCAACTTGTTTGTCAATAGCACTGCCGATCTTCAGGTTGGCGGTAAAAAGGTGGCCATCACCCAAATCACCCGCTATCCCTGGGATGGAACGATTGCACTGAAAGTCAGTCCTGCCAGTGCGGGCCAGACGTTTGCACTGCATGTGCGTATCCCGGGCTGGGCGGTCAATCAGCCCGTTCCCGGCAAGCTGTATTCAGTCCTTCACCCGACCCAGGACAAGGTTTCGCTGTCGGTTAACGGAGCTTCAATGGAGGTCAGGGCGAACAAGGGGTTTGCTGTGATTGAACGCAACTGGAAAGACGGGGATATGGTCCGGCTCGATCTGCCCATGACACCGCAGCGGATTATCTGTGATGAACGCGTCAAAGATAATATTGGCCGGGTGGCGATCCAGCGCGGGCCGCTGGTGTATTGCCTCGAATGGCCGGACGTGGAAGGCGGCAAGCTGTTCAATCTGATGCTGCCGGATACGGCACAATTGACGGCATCGGAAAAACCGAATTTGCTCAACGGCCTGACTGTCATCGAAGGCACCGCAATAGAATTACGCAAGACCAGCACTCCGGATGTGATGGAACGCACAGAACGTAAATTTGCCGCGATTCCCTATTATGCCTGGGCCCATCGGGGCAAGGGACAGATGATGATCTGGATCCCCCGGAACGAAAAGAACGCCAGCCCCCTGCCCAGCCCGACGATTGCTTCGACCAGCAAAGTCAGCACCTCGTTTCTGAGCGATGTCGGCGGAACCAAAACCGAGTACGTCAATGACCAGCTTGTGCCGGACAGCTCCGGGGATGAATCCAAAGGCTTCCTGCACTGGTGGCCGCACAAGGGAACGACCGAATGGATTCAGTATGATTTCGACGGGGTTCAGGAAGTCGGCTCTGTGTCGGTGTACTGGTTTGACGATACCGGCCGGGGTGAATGCCGCGTCCCCAAGGCCTGGAAGGTTCTATACCGGGATAACGGACAATGGAAGCCGGTGAACAATTTCAGCGATTATAAAGTCACCAAAGATGATATGGATCGGCTCAGTTTTACCCCTGTCAAGACAGATGGATTGCGGATGGAGATTACCTGTCAGCCTGGTTATTCCACCGGCGTCCATGAATGGACAGTCAACTAACCCCACAGCAGTCTGGGATTGGCTCAAACAAAAAAGCGGACCTCGGAAATCCGAGGCCCGCTTTTGTTTTTACTTGCAAAGCCGCTATCTGCGACAATTCAGCCAGAACTTAGTTGCAGCCATACAGACGATCGCAGGACAGCCACTGCTGGGCAAATTCCATAAAGTCCAGCATATCGACCGCACAGTCGCTGTTGAAGTCCATTGCATTGGCCTGATCCTGAATGCAGGGATTCGGCCGGGTCAGATAGTCATCGGGACCCTGCAGATAATAGGCCTTGACCCAGTACTTGCTCAGGGCCACATCATAGATGCGGAATTCATTGAGCTTGCCGGTAAACATGGCATCCGGCCACTGGGAACGACCCAGCCAGTTATTGACATCATTGATATTGGCCAGGCTGTGTGTGGTATTGGCCGAGCGGAGGACCTGAACACCGTTGAGATACACGGTGTTGAATCCGGAGACCGCATCAAAGACGCACGTTACGCAGACTTCCACATTCTTCAGAGCGGTGTTGTCCGACGGATCAACATAGACGCTGTTTGACGGCGGACGAACCTGCGATTCGAAACGCCATGACGAACCGGTTCCCTGCTGCGGAGTCAGCATCACGTATTCCTGCTGGTCTTCTGCGGCAGTATCCAGATACGGCAGGCCGTTAATATATTTAACCCCGTCGGCACCGGTGGCAAACCCTTCGCCGCCGGTCGATGTGCCAAAGTCAAAGATGCGAGGCCATGCATCATTGGCAACGGGCGTAAACGTAAACCACGCCATAAAGGTGGCACTCTTGCCCAGAGGCGAAATCAGGCCGTTGGGCAGATCGACATAGGCTCCCTGTGCATCCAGAAGCCGATCACCAACCCCCGGCTCATTCTGAATCGGCCTGGAATTCAAGCCCGCATTGTTGAGCACCAGCTGACCATCCTGGAAGGCATGATTGACATCGCCCAGATCCACGACGGTACCATGAGCTGTGCCAATCGAGTCATTGGCGTTACCGTCGAAGCCATACCGATGAACCAGATAGTTCGTCGAAGCATGGGTATCATCACGGACAAACAGCTCAGCCGTCGGTGAAACGTCTTCGCATCCGGTAGAGCCACCCAGCGGATCCACCAGACGCACCTTGGCATAATAGCTGCCATTGTTCGCCGGAGTCGCATTCACAATCGTCAGAGTGGTCGATGTGGCCGTCGCCAGATTCGGAGTATAGGTAATCTGGGTCACACCGGGCACATGACTGATAAGGGTATCCGGCAGATCATTGGGGTCGAATACACCTTTATCCTGGACACCATTGACCTTGTACCAGCTAATCGCAGCCACATTGACATTGCCGCGGGCGATATCGGCAGTAAAGACGGCATCCTGTGCGGTATAAATTTGAGTAATCGGGTCGGGAACAATCGACACATTACCGGAAATCGACACCGACGGGCAGGCTCGCGGCCCAAAGAAGCGGACCGGCATACCCTGATAGAGATGAGGAACATTATAGACAATATGATTGGGATCGGTCTCATTGGGATCCATGGCAACCATATCAATACGCCAGAAGTAATCCTCACTGTACGCATATGTGCCCGTATAGCCGCTATAGGACTGTGTAGCAACATTGGTAATGGTATTGGAATGCAGGTACGTTGTGGGGGTTTCCGGCGTCAGGTCTGCCGCATTATTGGCAATATAAATGATATACCGATCAAACACCACATTATTTGCATTCATCGCTTCTGTGTTGGTCGTCCAGGTATAGGTCGTGGCAGCTGTCGTGGCAAGGAATTCGTCCTTGGCCGGGGACACCGGCTTGACATAGCCAGGAGCCATCAGGAACTCACTGGGCTTCAAGGCCCTGTCAGAAAGACGAACTTCGTCAATATAGCCATAGAAACGGTCGCCATGACCGCCGGCGTACATACCACGCCCGACGGTGATATCACCGGCATCCCAGTCAGAGCCATCACCGGCACCTTTGTTCAGCGCCGTATTGGTGCTGCCGGGATTGACCACGGTCATATCAGTCTCGGCAATCTTGACATACCCATTTTGCGGCTGACTGTGGTTGTACAGATACAATCTCAGCCATCGGCCGTCACTGGTGGCCGCAATGGAGTACCACGGCGCCGAGTTGCCGTCCGGATCAGTCGAGTAATTAAAGCCGACATATGCATCCGGCCCGGCTTCAGCGGAATGCCAGTAACCGGCTTTGTCGATAAACTTGATCGCAAGCCCTCTGGCCGGACTGTCGGTCGTCTGGAGATATAAGGCCGCCAGGTCACCATTGGTGTTTTCTCCCATCATGGGGATACCCCGCGAATCACGGCCCACAATGGTTTTCCAGCCGTTGTTTTCGGCTTTAAACGTCGCCTCGATCGTCCACTGGGCAGGTTCCCAGGTTGCCAGTGATTTGTTCCACAAGGAAGGATAGCCGGTGACATTTTTGACACTGTACAGATTCGCCTCACCGGTATTGGGAACGGTGGCATAAGGCACATTGGCACGGTACTGCCACTGGCTGCTGGTCCACACAGCCAGGTGATTGCCGTTGCCCGAGACATCCGGAACGTCCGGACTGTAAACCCCTGCCGCAGCCCCGTGCTGGATATTGGTCCCCGCCGGACCTGCTTCGAATCGCCAGTACGCAACCGTCTTGGCGCTGGCGGATATGCTGACCAGCATCAGGCATACCCCACAGATAATCCATAAATTCCTTTTGTTCATTGTTACCTCCATAACTCAGTTAATCTTACACATACAACAGTTTACACTGTAACATCCTGGGAAATAGAAAGGGAATGGGTTTCCTCGCCATTCCCTCTCTTTTACATCATTTCTAAATTCAATGCTGCCAAAAGAGCAAGATTATTTACGACGCATACGGGCAGCCATCAAAGCACCAAGCCCCAAAACCGCCATCGTAGCCGGTTCCGGAACAACCATCAGGAACTGATCCACGCTCAGAGCTGCATCGGAAATACGGACTTCATCGATATAGCCATAGGCACGATCACCGTGGCCGCCGGCATACAGGCCGCGTCCCACGGACCACTGCCCCGCTGTCCAGTCGCCGGCGGAACCGGTGCCCTTGGTCAGAGCGGTGTCAGGGCTGCCAGCCAGAGTCATATCGGTCTGAGCAATTAACTGCCAGGCGCCATTGGTCGTTACATCTCTGAGCCACAGGGACAGCGTTGAGCCATCGCTGACGCCGGCCATGCTGTACCAGTGGGCCTGTGTTCCATCCGGGTCGGTCCCCCAGTCAAAACCAATATAGGAACCCGGAGCCGCAACCGCTTCATGCCAATAGCCGGATACATCACAGAATTTGATCGCGAGTCCATTGTCCGGTACGGCCTGGAAATACAGAGCGGCAAGGTCACCGTTGATGGATGCGCTTCCACGCGAATCCCGGCCGACGATGGTCTTATAACCGCCGTTTTCCAGTTTAAACGTGGCTTCAATGGTGAAGGCCGCGGGAGTGATTGAACTGATGGGGTCGGACGGATCGGTCCACATCGCAGGGTAGCCGCCAGCATTTTTGACACTTAAATTGTTGGCAAGCCCATTGACGCTGGTACCGCCAACTTCCGATTTGTACACATAACCCGCCCAGCTTTCATTCCACACCGACAGGCCGTTACCGTTGCCTGAGACATCGACAACCCCTTCATAATACTGACCATCCCCAACCGGATGTGCCACCGGGGCATCTGGGGTGCCATCCTCAAAACGCCAATAGGCAACAGTGTCAGCAGTTACAGTCATTGATAACAGACTCAATACGGCCAATAATACTACCATTTGCTTTTTCATCTAAACCACCTCCAAATTAATTATTGTATCGTTATTTATACGCATTCACTTAAGTAATTTCACCAACACACTACTCACTATTTGTCGTTTATGCCATATTTCCCTTTCAATCAACAATTATTCTATGTTTAAACAACGCCATCTTCAACTTGGTCCCCGTGTCGGTGTTCTTCCTTCCTGTTTTGCGCAATTACACCCTTTTGCGACTATTCCTGTATTTTTATTCTATCCACCGTCGGTGCTAATTTCAGATCCATTGAAATACCAAAACACCCACCCGCAACACTGCTGTTTCAGTCAGAAGACTATGCTAAACAAGCAGATGTCAAAATCACTCTCATCCGTAAACACACTCACGCATCACCCTGTCGTCCGCGTCAATCCTGTTGCATTCAAAGTCCTATACTATACTCAATTGCAATACTATTTTCAATCTAAAACTGATTTTAAAACCAATGGAGCCGCCGTATCGAACGACGGCTCCATTGTTGAACTTCTTTACTAACCATCCATTACGGACAGGTCGTTAATCCGCATTCCATCCACTGGGCAGCAATCAGAGCAAAATCGTTCAGATCAATGACGCAGTCATCGTTAATATCCGCACTGGGCTGATTGACACAGGGATTCGGCGGCAGCACATCCGGCCCAAGGGCATACGCTTCTGCGATCGCATTGGCAGGCAGCGCCTGATCATAAACGCGGAATTCATTGATGGAACCCCAAAATCCAACATCATTCCATTGGGCACGTCCCAGCCAGTTATTGACATCATTCATCTGAGACAGTTTGAAATGAATATCACCCGCTGCAACCAGTTTTCCATTCAGATACATTTCTGTACGCCCGGTATCTTCATTCCAGGTGACCGCATAACAAACCTGACCGCTGGATGTCGTCAGACTGGCCGATGCATTCAAATACCGTTCTTCGCCGCCATCACGATTCTTATAGCCAAATCGCGGAGTTCTGCCATCAGATCTTGATGTCAGCATAATATAATTATTGCCCGTACCTACGACATTTTCACCACCGGTGCTGTTACCAAAATCAAACACGCGCTGCCAGGTATTGCCCGTACTGGTTTCTTTCCAGGTAAACCAGGCCATAAAAGTCGCCTGGGTGCCGAGGGTGCTAACCAGACCGTTGGGCAGATCAACATAAGGAACCGCTGTATTATTGGACGTCAACCGTGAGGAGTTGTTCAGGAAGACCTGGCGTTTCTGCGGATCGCCAGAGGCGCCCGGTGCATCTTCAAAGCCGGCATTATACACGGTACCATGTGCCCCGCTGACAGAATCATTGGCATTATCGGTAAAGCTGTAACGGTTGACCAGGCCGATTCGCATATACAGCCGCGCCTCGGCAAAGACTTCGTTGCCGAGAGTGTCATACACTCTGACGCGATATAACCCGCGATCTGCAGGCTGCAAGCCAATCTTGCTATAGGTTGGCCCGGTTGCCCCCGGGATATCCGTCCAGGTGTTGCCAAAGAAGGTCTTGAATGACCACTGGTAGCTGAGTGTTGTGCTTGCCAGCGTATCGGCAACCACAGTAAATGACGCATCACCATTGAGAACTCCGAATACATTTTGCGGAGCGGTAACAATAAATGGCTTGCCGTCATTGGTGGTAAATGACCACAACTCACCGGTGGTAAAAGACCCCACACCGCCGGTATTGGGATCTGTTACATCAACACGCCAGTAATAATTTTTACCGAACTGCAAATTGATGCCATTAACCGCTCCGACATTAAAAGTAGTCGCTGTCTGGTCATTCGAAACAAGCGATGACGGAGGCAAATTCGGATCAGCACTGAAATAGACATCATAAGTCAGCGTGCCGCGGCCGGACCACAAGGCCGGAGGCAGCCAGCTGAGCTGGCCCGATTTGACATTGGTCTGACCATCTGTCGGCACAGGACCGCCGGCCTGGTATTCACCGGTAAAATACTGACTGCCAATTACATCGATGGTACTGCCGCCGGGAAGCGTCCAGGCCACTGTTGCAAAATCACCGCCGGTGCCATCCCGATGAATCACAACCATTTTCACCGGCACCCCTGCCTGCAGAGCCACAGGAGCAGACATTTGTTCAGTGCTGCTGGTATAATCCCCATACCCTCGCCATCCGGTCACTCTGCACAGCGGGGGCGTATCGGTCACATTGACAATGGCTTTGTCATTGGCATCCGGAATAATCCACAGGCCAGCATCATCATCACTGCTGATGTAGAACACATAATTGCCCGTTACCGGGGGCACGAGCCATCCGGACAATTTATCAACATAGGTATCCATTGTGTTGCCTGGATAATCCATTCTCGCCAGATAACTGGTCGTCGATGGCGCACCCCCTCCCTGAGCAACCAAAACAGCATCATTGAGCGTCGTCGTTGTTGTGTTTTCCCAAATCTCACGCTTGACAAACCCAGCACCCCATCCGGTGCTTGCCATAAGCATCGCTGCCAAAAGACAGCCGAGTATGGCGACCCTACCTCTGCTAACCATAACCTTTTTCCTTTCAAAAAAATGTTATTGTTTCAGACCACGACGGTCTTTTTCTCAACGTCAAAACCTGACACTGAAAAAGCCTCATTTCCGTCAGTCATTCTCCACCTTTTATCGTAAGCATTATCCTCATCATTGGCTGACTCGCGTTAAATGCAGCTGGGGCTCCGCAAACAACGCCCAGTCGTAACTGATTGCATAGGGGTCATCGCTCTGGGTGGTAATCAGGGTTAAAAAACGATCCTCAGGCAGCAAGGGGACTTCCGCCACAAACCGCTTGCCGGCCTCGGGAGCGACCGCCTTCTTTGAAAATCGGACTTTGCCGTCAACCAGAATAAAAAAATCGACTCGTGGTACCACAATATCCGGAATATCTCGGACTTCATAAAAATCAAAAAACGTTTCACTGATTCCATATAAGGACGTAAATTGTCCAATATCATAGCCCGGCACCAGACGCCGGATTTGGGCCAGATCAAAGGTGATTCCGCAGTTGGCATGCATATTGATGGCGGGATTGCCGGGAATGCCATACTCCTTGCCGGCCAGGCGCAGCTGATGGCGGTATATCCGGGGATTGCCATAGCTGTAATGCAACGCTCCGTTAAACACCATCCCGCTCCAGGTCCCGCCGTTGGTGGACGGGCAATCATCAAATTGATGTCCCTGCGAAGACACAATCTGGCCCGGACCGGTGGGAATAAAAACCCCATCGACAAATGAATTCGACAGAACCGGTTTATACCCCCCGCCATCGGTAATACCAATGGGATCTCCAAGCAAAACAGCCCCTCCTGTTGCCATACTATAGCCCCTGTTGATTACACCGGTACCAAAGCCATTTCCACCGCCGACGATATCCGCCAGATCCAGGGGCTGCCCTTTCCAGATCAATTTTTCCTGGGGGTTGAATGACCGGATGAATTCATCTGCCTTCAATCCCAGATTTCGAACGATACCGTTGGCCTGAACGCCCCGGGCCTGACCGGCATCCAGCGTTTCAACGATTTTGGCATTCTTCCTGGTCCCTGCAACCAGGTAGGTTTTGCCTTGAAAGACGTGCAAATCTGTTTGCCCTGTCCCGTCGGCTTCAACACCGAATTCCGTCCCCAGATCCACGATCCTTGAATTCGGCGTCGTCACCGTAAATCCCCTCCCGATTTCAGAGACATAGGCATAGACCCGACCATAGTCCATCCGCAGTTCCGACGAGGTCATCAGCTCAAATCTGGCGGGCGATTCGACCACCAGTTCCACGCCATCATCCATCTGAATACGGGCCACTCCCTGCAGCAGCGTCATCGGGACCAGCGTCTTGATACGTCCCTGGGGCCCGGGCATCCGCATTTCTTCGGCCCATTTTACATTCATCGTATCCACCAGGGTCGCTGTTTCAATGCTGGCATACGGATGAAAGTATATGTAAGTCATCATTAACAGCATCGCTGCAGCCAGCGAGATAATCGTCGCCCAGGACAACCGGTTGACGCGATGCCGCACAGGGACAATCCGGCTGCGGTCGGGAATAATTTTGGGGGCTTCATCTGAGGTTTTGTCCAGCATCACCGTCGGGGCATTTTTCTCTTCCCAGCTCAATTCGCGCCATAACGACAGATTTCGGTCTTCCTGGGCCGCTTCGGGCTGGCAGACAAAACCTCCGGAGGTATTAACCGCCTCATAAACCATCTGGTCCTGCATGCAGATCTGAATAAACAACTCACGCATGGACGGGTCACGCTGAAGCCAGGCTTTAAGCCTGTCGTACTCTTCGTCCGAAGCCTGATTATCCAGATAGGCATAGACCAGATATACAAATGCCGCCTCATCTGCGGGCTGGTTCATATTATTCAGATTGTGCTGACTTCCGGACATATTATCTCTTATGGACTTCACTTTGCCGCTGAATACATTCTGCCAGAGCCCGATGAACGCGACTTAAAGCCACATACACCGATTCGCATTTGCGCCCGAGGGCATCAGCCAGTTTCTGGCCGGTCAAATTTTCACGATAGCGGAAATGAATAATTTCGCGAGCGTAGGCCGACAGCCTGCCGAGGCATTTTTCCAGATAAGAAAAGATCTCATGCTGTTCATAGGGACTGCGGGCCTCCCAGAACGGCTGCATGATATCCAGCATCTCATTATCAAAAACCCGGACCGGCTTGTTCTGTTCCCGCAGGACATTCAGGGCTCGCGTCCGACAAGCCACCCACAGCCACTGCTGCAGATGCTTGATGTTCTGAAATTTATCGGCGGAACGAATGGCCTCGAGGGAAACACTCTGATAGACATCTTCGCTTAAATGATAATCACAGATAATCGAACGGATATAGGAGATATATTTAATCCGATATTGAAATATTAACGACAAAATCTGCTCTTCCTGCACCCCGATCGTGCCCTCTTCCAGCCCTTTTTGCCCAACTTTGTTTTCGGCATTATCTGACATAATTCCTCTTTGGGATCATTGTACCTAATTAATCCCTTCTATGCCAACCAAAAAGATTATATACTCCATACTCAACAATTGCTATACAGATAATTACCCAAAAATTTTAATTTACTTAACTTGCTAATTTAAATATTTTTTGTATGGTATTGAATAGATTTCAGGGAAGATAGTTAGTAGGATTCTTGTATAGCAATGCCCGCAATCATCAGTCAGCCAGACACCCTCGAAAAACTCAAAATTCTTGGCCGGGACGGCCAGTACGACCTTGCCTGTGCCTGTGCGACCAGCAAAGAGGAACACCGTCGAAAAGGTCCGGACGGGAACTGGATATATCCTGTCGTCTTGCCAGGCGGCGGCTCAACCATTCTGTTTAAAACTCTGATATCAAACACCTGTTCAAATGATTGTCTTTACTGCCCCCTTCGCAGCAATCATGATGTCCCCCGATGCTCGCTGGGAATTGAAGAAACCGCCAACCTGTTTATGGATTATCTCCGGGCCGGGTTTGTACATGGACTTTTTCTAAGTTCGGGGCTGACCGGCACGCCGGATAAGACCATGGAACGGTTGAATGGGATTGCTGCTATCATTCGTAAGAAACATCGATTTCGAGGGTATATTCATCTGAAAATCCTTCCCGGGGCCTCGCCAGCTGCCATCGAAGAGACCCTCAAGCTGGCATCGGCAGTATCCATCAACATAGAAACTCCCGGACAGGAATATCTATCGCGATTGTCCCATAAAAAAGACTTTCTTAATGATATTATCGCTCCGATGAAACTGGTTAGCGCCCTGACCGCCAAGGGCAGCAAATACCAACGAGTCAAACAAACGACACAGTTTATTGTTGGTGCGGCCGGGGAATCCGACAGACAAATCATCCGCTATGTCGGCAGACTCTATCAGGGGTTGAAGCTGAAACGGGTCTATTTTAGTGCCTATCAATCCATCGCAGGCTCTGCCTCTTTGCCGGGCGACAGCGAAATGCCGGCCCAGCGACTCATTCGGGAACACCGCCTTTATCAGACCGATTTTCTGATGCGAAAATATGGATTTACCGACTCGGATATCCTGTTTAATGAAGAGGGGCGATTATCGCTCGAAAAAGACCCTAAACAGGTTTGGGCAGACGCCCATCCGGAATATTTTCCTGTGAATATCAATAAAGCTGACAAGTATTCTTTGCTGCGTGTACCGGGTTTAGGACCTGCCGCCGTCAAGACTATACTCCAGGCAAGAAAAACCACCCACATCACGAAATTACGGGATGTGCTTGCTCCGACCAAACTCACCCAAAAGGCCTTATCGTATATCACTTTCTAAAAAGGGTTTTGCATCAAGCACGGTTTGATGGAGCCGGATTTCATGCCCATCCGGGGAGACGGTAATATCCTGACGGGTCACTTGTTTTCCAACGATTAGCTCTAAAGACCAGATCAAAGACAATAACTCTCCTGAAAAGCTGTAAGGCCCCTCGGGAATTTTAAACTGGTAGGTACGCTGGTCGTTTTGCTGGGGATTGTCAAATTCAAGACTTTCAACAATCCCTACATCTTCCGTGCCCTTGCCTTGGGTGTACCACAACAGTCGCAAACACGCTGTTTTGGGGGCCGAGTCAGTCTGCCAGCGTACCTGGCCGCGGAGGGTTTGGCCGGGCTGGAAGGACGTTTTCATATCGTCAATGTCGATTGTTAATGGACTCATACTGTATTGGGTCCTATATCACAGGTTGAGGGCTGACAAAGAATGGATATTCCTGTCTGACATCCGGCCAGAGAGAGATTTCGGCCTTGACGTCAATCGCCCAGATAATTTTGTTATGTTCGGATTCGAAGGAATGCATTGTGCGTTGGGGAATCGTAACATGGAGCTGTCCGGTTTTCATCTCATGCCGCAATGTGGTGGACAGAAGTTCTTTTTCATAGAAGAGCTTACGATGCGTGCTGGAACTGTCTCCATCCGTGTTTACGACTTCTTCCCTGGCAGTTAATGTAAGCACTAATTTGCGGATTCGACCGGTCTGACCACGGATTGTCCATTGGAGCTGGCCACTGCCGCCCAGGCAGAGCGATGCCGGCTGAAGCATCATCTCGAATCGCGGATTAAACAGGGCCAGGAACTGGTACATCACCCAGACCACAGTTCCAATCCCCACCAGAACAAAGGGAATCATAAACAGGGTCAAGCACCACTCCGGACGGCCGGTCTTGAATCCATAGAACACTTGATACAAAAACAACGAAAGTCCACCATTCCAGAATACACAAAACACCAGTGAAACGAGCAACATTACGATTGGATGTTTTTGCGGCTTGAGGGTGATTTTGTCTTCCTGCAGCCCGTAGTGCTGCTGATAGCCGGGTTGACGAGAGGACGTAAATGCTGTTTGGGGCTTCCAGCCACCGATGGATTCTTTGGCCGCACGACGCTTCATACCAATTACTGACCCAATCATTACCGCAAGCCCCACGGCGACGAAAATCAGAGGGAACAGGCCGATTGCATATCTCCACGTCAGGTCTCGATTCAGGACCGCATCGCCGGGCGATTCGGGATTGACATAACAGACGGTATGTTTGAGCCTCAGGTATTTATCCACCAGATCCTTTTTGCCCTGATAACCGCTGCTGGAGCCGCTCATGAAATCATAGCGGTTGCTGCGATACTCCTTATCGTCAACCACATATTCATATAAGATATCGACACTGTAAGTGGTGCCATCATCCGAGTCATGACTGAGGACCTGTCCGGAAATGATGGTGCAGGGCGTTTCAATCCAGGTTCTGGCACGGACTATATCCAGCATGGGCCTAATCAAAGAGATATAACTGAATCCGCACCCCGCGGCAAAGAATACGAATCCAAACAGAAGCAATCCCCATTGGCTTTTTCTGGTTTTTCCCTTGGCTTCAGGTAAAACGGCTTTTGGGGTTTTCGGCTTTGACCTATAGAACCACGTACCATAGATACCTCCCGCGCCGACAAGTACAAACACCGTGGGAATCAGGATAAAGCAGGCCATACCGAGACTGTCCTGTTCCAGGATCGCCTGGAAAGGATTTTGAGGATTGACATAACATTGTGTTTGGAGGCCGGCCGGGTAACGATCCGCCAATTGCTGCACCTTGGCATAATCACTGGAGCCGGAATCTTTGAATTGATATCGCGCCGATTGATACGTCGTCCCGTTGACCTGATATTCGTACTTGACGGCAATCCGATAGGGACTTTCAGAATTGGATTCCTGACGGACGGAGCTTTCCAGGATGCGGCAACTGACGACCGGCCAGTTTCGCCGATGCATTACGGATACAACCTCTCGGACAAGAAAGACCTCAAACAATAATCCCATACCCAGAACGAACGAAAAGAAAACCGTGGCAAATAGTCTTCCTGAAACCGAATCAGGCTTATGTGAATCGCAGCCGCATGTCCTGGGATGCTGAAATCGCAGTCGCACCTGAGGTCCTCCTTTTGTTAAAAACTTTATGAGACCATCGTTATCAGTGTTTCAACCTTTGCATTTCGTTTCAGTACTATACTATAAGACTCCAGAAATCGCCATAGTTTCCAGTAAATGAAGCAACATTTTATTGGAAAAAGAGGATATTCTTGACACTGCAAGGCGGTTTTCGTAAAATTTACATAAGACGAATGGAGAAATCATGGCTTACAGGTTGGGTTCAATTCGAATTTCTATTCTCTTGCTGACCGCGATGGTATGCCCATTGGGATCCTTCTGTGCCCAGGCAGAATCACCGGGCAAGGTCTATGAAATCCGCTTTGACGTGATTGAACCGCCGGTGGTCGCCCAGAAAGATATTACCGTCAAGGCGCCGATGTCCAACCAGCAGACAGAACCCAAAGCCCTCGAATGCAGCGGACTGGCCTGGATGGACGGAGTTTTGATTATTGTCAGCGACCGGCATGAACACCTGCTGTTTACCTGTCCGGTGGATTTGAACAACATGGAGATTGGGACACCCGAATATCATGTCTTGATACATAACGAGCAATCTCTGCTTAATGATGCGGAATCACTGACCATTCTGAACCAAGGCGGACAAGCATCTATTTATGTGATGTGTTCCCTGAGCAACGCCCCGAACGCCCAGCCTCTGCCGCAGCGCCGCCATTTATTCCACGGCAAGTTCAAATCTGTCCGGCCGCTGATACTGGATCGCACCAACGTGGTCTCGGCTGGAACGCTGCGTCAGCAGTTGGAAAGCTGCTTTGAGAGAATTGGAGTCCTGCCTTATTACACCTTTAACGCCGATCCCGGTGAAAACAGGAATACCTATCGCTGGGGGAATGTGGAGGGAATAACCTTCACACCGGATGGACAGACACTCCTTGGCGGGATGCGCAATCCCTTATTTGATAATGCCGCAATGCTGTTTGCGGTCTCGGGTATGCCCCAGACAGGACAGCCTGTCCAGCCGGATTTACTCAAGGTCGCTGATCTGTTTTTGCTGGATTTGAATGGACGGGGAATCAGTGATCTGTGCTGGGATCCCCTCACCCAGGGATATCTGATCACCGCGGCCAAAAGTAACGGCCCCCGGCTCAATCCCAACAGCCCGTATCCGCCCAATACGCTGGACAGTGCCCTGTTCTGGTGGAGCGGAAACAAAAAAGACAGCCCGATTCTGGTGGCCCGAATCCCGGATATGACCATTGAGGCGGTCTGCCGTCTGGGGGACAGCCGCTATATTGCATTAGGCAGCGATGAAGGCGATATCAGTGAAGGACGCGTGGCCCGACAAAGCATTTTAACGATCATGGAATTTACGGGAATACCCCGATAGCCGGATCAGCAAGATGGAAGAACCAAAACACAACCATCAGTTCAGTCACGACGACCAGAAGGCCTTTGCCGAATCGCTGGCGGCCCATCATGAGCCCGGCGACAAGCCGCAGAGTGCCGACAGCGGCGTGCCTGCGGCGGCGGGCAAAACAACCTCCAAAACACAACCCTGGGTCGGCAAAGTCATGGGGCATTTTAAATTGCTGCGTCTGATTGGGGAAGGCTCCATGGGGCTGGTCATTCAGGCTGAAGATACCCATTTAAAACGAATTGTGGCATTAAAAGTCCTGCGAAAAAAGCTGTCAGAAGGTGAAAAGGGCAAAGATGCCGTTGAGCAGTTTCTCCGTGAAGCCCGTGCGGCCGCGTCCATTGAGCATCCTAATATCGTCCGCGTCTATGAAATTAACCAGCATGCAGGCTGGTGGTATATTGCCATGGAAATGGTCTCAGGAAACAGCCTCCAGGAGATCGTCAAGGCGGCCGGTGCCCTGCCGATGTCCCGGGCATGTCCGATTATTGCCGATGCCGCGATCGGGCTTCAGGTGGCCCACGAATTGGGCATGATTCATCGCGATATCAAGCCCAGCAATATTTTGGTGACCCGGAACGGCCATGGAAAGATCAGTGACTTCGGGCTGGTCCGGGTGGATGACCCCAACGATCCTTTTGATACGTATGCCCGGCAATCCATTGGCACACCCCACTACATGGCACCGGAAGTGATTCGACGGGAAGCCTTGACTCCGGCTGTTGATATTTACAGTCTCGGAGCAACTTTATATTACGTACTGACCGGACGACCTCCCTTTGCCGGGGGGACCATGGAAGAAATTCTCAGGCAGCATCTGCATTCTGAACCGCCGAATATTCTGCAGTATATGCCCAACTGCTCGCCGGAACTGGCTTCTCTGATCCAGCGGATGATGGCCAAGGAACCGGGGATTCGTCCTTCTGCGGCGGAAGTGGCCGCCATTCTTCACGCAGAGTCTATTTCTTTTTCTTCCGACTCTCAGGCGACGGTTGGTCCCGGCGGCTCCACCCTGGCCATGGATTGGCAGGGTGTACTGCAGAAAACACGAACCACAATCCCGGCTCCGCTTACCCAAACAAGCCTGAAACCCCCTGCCCAGAATCGAATCAGGATACTATGGACCCACATTAGCACACCCTGGCGTATTATCCTGGGAACTGTACTGATTCTGGTCATTGGCGGCATTATCATCCTCTTGAGCCGCGATGGCGCTTCGAAGCAGAACCGCCGGGCTGTTGAAAAGCTATTCCCCAACGCCCCGGAAAGTTTCGGCACTCGCAATACCGGCATCCCACCTACCCCTGCTCCGCTGACAGAGGTACCAGGGTTCTCCTGGAGAGGGAAAGTGGACACCTCCGGTGTAAAATTTGTCGCCAGTCAATCCGGCCGATACTTCTATTCCATCGAGGACCGACGTGCCCTGCTCATCAGAGCTGACCAATATATAGGCTATGGGTCTGCAGATGAGGCCATCAAAGACGGCAAGCAACCTGCTCCCTGATGTCCATGATGTATCGGTTATTCTGAATGAAACGTTCTGGTTTATGAGCCAGAATCTGGAATCTCATTCAGGTGGAATCAATTAACGTACAGCTCCTTTATGCTTAATAAGAACCATCGGCAATCTTCTGGATTGTTTTCTGGGCTGTTGATGACCGCGAGATTTCCCGAATTGCTTCATCGTTATGTCTCCTGTTTACAAAAAGGCACCTACTCCCTCAGGCAAGCCTTAGCCTGACTAAGGTTTGTACGTTATGGCATAAATGGATAGCGTATAGGTAGAGGTGATACCTGTGCCGTACCCCCGCCGGCCAGAATGCTCAGTACAACCAACACCAGAATCATCGCCAACAACACAATGGTGGGCCAGAACCATGGGGCATGGATCACTTGCTCAAAACGCTTTTCCACAGCATGCCAATCGGGTCTGTGAAAATGAGGTAAATGGAGTTCATGCATCGTCTTACCTCCCTGTTCTAATATAAAACTGTCCCGATTTGTTGCGATTCAGTACTGCAACCTCAACCCAATGCTTGTTTTGCTCAGGGACACATCATACCCTTGGGGTATTACGCGTTCCGATACCCTTTGATACGACGAAAGCAGTTCAAAGTTTGCCATAGAAATCCCAAAATCTTGTTGCGGAGGAAACGCACGTACCATTCCAATTCCACACCCTCGCGTTGATTCAATCCTCTGAATTCTACTATAAAAGAGCCTCTGTTTTGGGTGAATAATTGACTATGCTTTACCAGGTAATGCTGATATTCTGAACATCCTCAATCGCGGGCGATTTAAAAAATAAGGTTTTGCTTGTTTGATCCCAGGTGTAATTGTCAAATTCTTTGCCATCGATGGTCATTTTGGTCGGCTGTGCGGGCAAACGGAGTCTGGACACGATATTTACCGCTTTGGGGCTGGTGAGGGTCAATTCGACACCATTATCCCTGTCTTTCCATGTCTCGATGCGAGCCGCAGAGGCCACCGGTTCCGCCTTGCCGGATGAAATTTTATTCAGGTCCAGCAGCCAGGCACATTGGCCGGGCTTGAGACTGACCGTTTCATAAATTGGCAATTGAGCATTGAAGATATCAACAAACAGGCCTTTCAATTCAAGCGGCTTATCCGATATCGAATCCTCCAGACAGGCCGCAATAACATAAGGTCCGCGGTTCAGCTGCAGGAAGTTGTTTTCAATGTAGTTCAGACCGACCGCCTCGGCAGCCTGTTTGACCACACTGCGATATTCATCTGCGGCAGCCCTTGAACGCGTATAGTACGCAGGATGTTTGCGGGCGACGAAAACGTGCCCTTTGCCAAAGGTGTATTTTCCATCGGCGACAGTACGATTTAAGCCCAGCAGCTCCATTAAATGCTGAGAGGGCGCAGCATATTTATTTTTGCCGGAATTCCACCATTCCGAGACCGTATTAAACGGATCGGTATCGGCTCCGACATAAATCAGTGCCCCCCCTTTGGCAGTCCATTCGGCCAGAGCCTGATTGACTGCAGGGGTCTGGGGTTTGATAAACTCATAACTGAGCACGAGAACCTGGTAGCCATCCAGATAGTTGGCAAATCGGGCCGTGTTATCCAATTGCACAGGCTGGACGGGGATACCATGTTTGAGCAACGGCAGGGTCAGACCGTAAAAGCCCGAAAAGTCGTGGATGTCCGACCGGAGGGCTTTGGTCGGGTCGCTGCCCTTTTCTTCGGCCAGTCGAAACGCAGGTTCGGCTCGCTGGAACATACCCGAGTCAGCAATCAGGACACCAATACCGTGAGTGCTGCTGACCCACTGGCTATCCGGCTGATTCATATCGCGGAGCTGGTTAAAGACCGTACACAGAATTGTGGCGTAGTCGGCGGGGATGGGAATCGCATCGGCCGCGCCGGCGGGATATTTGCCCCGAAAAACCCGCGGCGGCCAGGGGCAGATTTCATAATGCCACACATGCGGATGCAGCAGCGAGGCGATGAGGGTGGCCTTGTAATTCCTCTGATAATCGTTCCAGTCGTAGCGGGGATTATCTTCAATCGGGTCGTGCAGAAACCACATCCGGCGGCTGGTATTGCGAACCAGTTCCTGCATCACGCCATATTCCAGAAATGCGGTCTCAAAGGTGCGTTCCGCACGACGCCCCTGATAGACATTGGGTGTGCGTGAAGTTCCCGTCCAGATTTGGGCGATACAGCCGTCTATCACATCCGAATCGATAAGTGAGGATTGCGGCGAGACAATACCCCATTGTGTATAGTTAATCAGGCTATGCGTGGGTACATAGATTCTGACGTTTCGGTTGTATTTCCGCAGGGCATATTCCTTGCACGCCTCGGCCACGCGGCGAAGCGTCCGGCCAAAGAGATAATACTTCAACTGGCTGGCTTTATACTGGGCATCCACCGACGTATCCGGACGGACAAAGGGTGTGTTGTAATAAATCTGCCATTCCCGCTGAAAAGCCTCCGAAAAGCCTGTATAAGCCCAGAATTCCGGCTCTTCCAGATGAATTGCCACCACTCCGGCGTCAATCATCGTCTTGAGCTTTTCGGACATGTAATCAGCAAATTCTATAGAGGGAACGATATAGGGGGTGCGGTGACCATGCAGTTTTAATGAACCGTTGGCCTCCATCTGGCTCAGCGACATGATATCGTTGCCATTGAGATCTCTGAAATCCGCATAGGCCCCCCAGGCAATTCCCGTCATCAGCTGGGGGACATATCCTTTGTCCGCCCAGGACTGGATGAATTCAGGAAGTTTGGGATTATCGGCCCCATAGACCATCGCAAAATCATTGCGGAAGTCACAATAGGGATTATATGGCCCGGCGTCCTGAAAACCGGTCAATTCGAGGCTGCGATCCGTCACCAGCCGGACGCCCTGGCCCTGACAAAGACAGGACCCTGTAAGGATTAAAGCCAAACCCGAAAATACCATTACTCGGTTCATAACACACATTCCTTTCTGTCTGCACTGTCAACTGAAACTGACGACCGCACAACACCAGATATCCTACCCAATATGTCTTCAACTCTGCTCGGACAGGCGGTCTTCGCATTAAGACGAAATAGCGGGTTCCAGGATTACAGGCCTCTTGGATGAAAATCCATTTTCGATTGTTTATTGACCAGCCCATTTTCACTTGAACCGAAATGCATTGGGTTAAGAATCTCCACCCTGCTTTGCGGTCCGGATTTATCACGCTGGCCAGACCGTACGCGTGAAAGGAAAAGCACAGCAGTAATCATCACCACCTCCTGTTCCGTCAGGAGCTGGTGAGCTGCGGTAGAGGCTTATGGCACTACGATTGTCGTTGACAGCCCCGTAATCAAAGGAAAAAATCGGGCGTATTGCGGTTTATTTTCTCAGGCATTGAGGTATAATACCGGCAGTTCGGACAGTTTGTCCGACGATACGATTCTATGGCTTGCGAGGTAACGTTCTGTGACGAACCATGATTCGACAACCGATGCGTCGGTAGAACCGGCGGGACCGCGGCGGCGGTTTGCAGCAGCGGCAATGGTGTTTATCGCATGCGCGTGCGGGTGGTTTATGATGGAGCTGGAAATCCTGGGGGTACGGGTTCTGGTACCGTATTTCGGCAGCGCAGTCTATGTCATTACCGGCAGCGTAATCGGGGTATTCCTGCTGAGTCTGTCTATCGGCTATCTGCTGGGCGGCTGGCTGAGTGGCAAGATTGAAGCATGGAGCCTGCTGGCAGCGGTAATGGTCGTAGTTGGAGGATGGCAGTGCGGGATTCCCTTTTTTACAGAGCCGGTGTGCAATGCCATATTCGATCTGGGGATGGACGAAAAATGGGGATCACTGCTGGCGTCGCTGGTGCTGTTTGGGGTGCCAACAATCCTGCTGGGTACAGTGTCGCCAACAGTGATGCACTGGCTGACCCGGCAAGCCAGTCAATCAGGATTTAATGCGGGGCTGGTGATGGCGACGTCAACGATGGCCAGCTTTGCCGGGTGTGTGGTAACGGCGTTTTACCTGGTGCTGTATTCGCTGCGAGCAACTTTATGCATTTCGGGGATGATGCTCAGCGGGCTAGGGGTAATCGTACTGACCGGAGTGATGATCTGGGGCCGGACAAGACAACAGAAAGGACAACCGCAATGACACAATCACTGCGATATAAGGTTCTGGCGGGGATAATAGGTCTGGTGTGGCTATGGCCGGCGGGGTCGGTCTGCCAGGGAACACTGTACTCGATGGGCCGGGTGATTCATGAGAAAAACTCGCTCTATAACAGCATCTTTGTATATCAGGATGGTTCTGTGGTAACGCTGCGGTTCGGTAAACGGGCAGGACTGCATATCCAGAGCCAGGTGGATCTGGAGAATCTCAGGGAGCACCTGCTGGAGTATTCGAAGATGATGTTCTGCGGGCTGCTGTATAATCCTCAACCGAAACGAATGCTGGTGCTGGGGCTGGGAGGCGGCGTGATTCCGCGGGAGATGCGGTATTATTTCCCGGACCTGGAGATTGATGTGGCGGAAATCGATCCGGATATACCGCCGATTGCATCCAAGTATATGGGGTTCAAAACGGATGACAAACTCAAGGTATATGTGGATGATGGGCGGATGTTTATTAAAAAACAGCTCCGTCGCAAACCTGTGCCGAAATATGATATTATAATTCTGGATGCATTTAATGGGGATTATATCCCGTTTCACCTGATGACCAGAGAATTTCTAAAAGAGGTCAGCGGAGTGCTGGATGAGGATGGGGTAGTAGTAGCCAATGTCTTCTCAACCAACCAGTTGTTTGATGCCGAATTCAAGACGTTTCTGGACGTATTCCAGCGATGTCAGGTGTTTTTCGGGGATTTGTCGGGCAATGCGATGCTGGTATCGCCGGGGACAAAATGCGAGATTTTAACCGTTGAAGAGGCGATGGACAGGGCCGAACAGATTCAGCAGACGCTGGATTTGTCATTTGACCTGGTGGAGGTGGCAAGCTGGCTGGACCCGGAGGCGGTTCCGGACCCGAAGGCCCGGACGCTTACTGACGACCTGGCACCGGTGAACTGGCTGCGGGAGCAGGAAACTCGCTCCGAAAAATCTTCCGGCTCAGAGCGATAACCGATTTTCGATTACAGCCTACCCAAAACAGACAAACTTTCGTGACTATTTACCTTTATAACCACTGAGGGCCTGGATACCCTGGCGAATCTGGGCAAGTTTATCGGAGACTTCCTGCCGCTGGTCAGAGATAATCAGGCAGATATCCTTATACATCTGCTCAAGACGGCGTTTGCGTTCGGCGAATTCCGGACGACTCAGGATCTTGTGTCGGGTCAGTTCTTCGGCAATTGGGGCGGACTGTTCGGCAATGGCACTGGCGCCATCGAGGTCATAGTTACGAAGCTTGTCGGCCTGCCGCATCAGGAGATTTTCGAGAAAATCTGCCATCGCTGCATAATCGGTTGAGGATTCTGTGTTTACGTTCATGTGTATTTTATCCTTTCATCAGGCCGGAATCGGAATACGGTTTTCCGCCTCTTCCAGCAGGTTTTTGGCATCGGCATTGTTGGGTTCCAGAGCCAGTATGTCTTTTAATATCCCTCGTGCCTTATCGGGCTGTTTTTCCTTCAGATATAATGTTGCCAGACAGAACATCACCGCGGTATCGGCAGGGTGAAGAGTCAGATAGGTATTGAGATAGTCAATCACACGACTAAACGAACCCATTTGGCAAGAGACCTGAAACAGCCCCAGCAATGCCGTCAGATTGTCACTATCCAATTCAAGACTTTTCAGATACAAATCAAACGCCGTTTGCCAGTTTTTTTGCTGCTGGGCAATCATCGCCAGCCCTGCCAGGGCCTTACTGCATCGAGCATCCAGACGAAGTGCGACGCGAAAAGCGATTTCGGCATCGGCCAGCTTGCCCTGCTGCAGAGCAATAACCCCGGTACCCAGATAAGGCCCAGCCTCGTCGGGTGCCAGCATCGCGGCACGCTCGTAGCAATCCTGGGCCTGAAGATAATCGCCAACGGTCGCGTAACAGTCGCCCATCTCCTGGATGATATCATAATGCTGCGTCCAGCCGTGGTCGGGAACGGCGGTCTGACGGGTTAAGTCCATACACAAGTCTCCACAGGTTGCACAGAAGAAGTATTCGATTGGGTTTTCGGTATCAGGAGATCCGCCGCAGCGGGCAGGTATCCTGTTGATCGTCCCTCCAGAATGCTCACGGCCTGACGGTACAGGCCAACAGCAATATCAGGACGGTTACTTTTCTTTTCGGCGCGGGCCTGAATCATCAGGGATGCCACCGTGGGTCGAATTTGGTTAATTTCAGCAATGATACGGGCGGCTTGGACATAGTGGCCGGCCTGAAGCAGCGCGTTGGCCTGACGAGTACGCATCCAGATAGTGTTGCCGTGATGTTGGGCCATATAATCATAGACGCGGGCGGCACGGGTCCACTGGCCATCCAGCTGACACATTTCTGCCCCGCTGAGCAAATTATCAAATTGGAAGGGGTATTCCTTGAATTCGGGTTTGCGAATCGGAATCCCCGCAGCCTTAAGAGCCTGCAGCGGGTCGAGGGCTGGATGGCGTGCGATGGCTTTACGTAAAGTCTCAGTATAAATTGCCGCACCAAAATGCGTGTCATCGGATTCGACAATCTGACAGGCCAGATGGGTCTGATGCCCGCATAGCAATGGATACAGCGAACGTTCGATATACATCGCTTCGTCCGGCGGAATGGTAATTCCTGCCGGCAAAAAGACCGTCCATTCCGCATCCACCTGCCGAAGCATTTTCTGGAGCCGGATCGCCAGGGTGTCTTCGGGACGGACATCCACCACGACCAGATTCGGCACACAGGACTGAAATCGCTGGCGCTCCGGGGGCGTAAGAGGGACAAACAGCCGATAGGGATAGAAACTGTGCGACCAGATATCGCGAAGCATCTGTTCCAGTGCTCCATCCAGGCGGGACGCCAGCACCACGATCGCGGAATCTTCCACGCAGGGCCAGGGTTTGGGCGGTCGGGTCGTGCGAATGGTCAGCAGGTTACGAATATAATCGTTGACATTTTTCCGCCGCTGGACGGAAATCCGGTCACAATCGCCGACAGGGGCATAATACTCCCCTGTCACAATCGGCACATGCAGGAAATCGGTAAAAAAACATAAACGACGGGTCAAATCCCAGTCAATCAGAACGTTGAGTGATTCGTTATACCGGCCGGCCTGGTCCAGCAAGTCACGCCGATGCATCAGACTGACATGCAGGGCATGGTTGAACTGGAACATCAGCATCCGGTCAAAATCGCGGCTGATTTCGACATTTTTGGCCAGCACCCGCCTGCGTCCGTCCGGCAAGACGCGGCAATGTGCCTTGTATAAATCGCCATAGACCACACCGTAATCAGGATTTTGCAAAATCGCTTTGAGCAGCGTTTCTATGTGATGTGGGAAGAATTTATCGTCGTCCCCCAGGTAGCAGATATAGTCGCCCCTGGCCCGAGCCAGGGCTTCATTAAACGAGTACGGCAGACCGCGATTCTGGTCCCGGTCGATAAATATCAGACGCGAATCATTGTACTTGCTGACTACCTGCCGGACGGGCAATCCGCCGTCGCGGGTCAGGATAATTTCAAAATGGGGCCAGGTTTGCCGAAAGATACTGTCCAGAGCCTCAGCCAGATATGCAGGCCGATTATAGGTGCTGATCAGCACTGTCACCAGGGGGCCGCGGCCGGGACCACTCAGACGCTCAAATGTCTTTTTCTCGGCAGTCATTGCAATTTAAAATCCATGGACATTATGACGGACTGGATGACCTCGGGGGATAGTTCGGCTGCGGTTACAATCCCTGTAAATTCGTTATGGGAATTACTCCGATTACTTTCATCAATGAGAATCACAGGAATATGCACCGCGGCGGCCATGGCGGCATAGCCTTTTTCAGTTGTGATCAGCATATCGCACTGGCTTAACACGGAGGCCGCTTCACGAGCCATCAGCTTGCCGGTCAGATTCTTGCCTGTACTGCATTCAATCCGCCGTTCAGCCAGCAGAACAAAGCCGCCATGAAGCTGCTGATCGATGGCCTGACAAAGCCGGTTCCATTGTTCAAGCCGCTGTTCGGTCGGCATCGGCTCCAGGGCCAGTGCCAGACGCGGCCGCGGAATGGAACCAATTCCAAAACGCTGGGTGCGAAGCGTATCAAACCCCGTCAGGTGTATCCGCGGCTGGTCGTCCGGGACCTGGACAGCCACTTGCTCAGCCAGTGCGGAGACCCGCTGGCGGATACTCATTGGGCCGCAGGGAGGTTCGAGGCGGACGATTTTCTGGTATTGCCCTGCTGTGACTTCAAGTTCGTCATAAGCAACCGAGGCGATATCCGGATGGCCCGTATATAAATCCGCATGTTCATGGCAGACGGTCAAACAGCATTGCGGGCCGTACTTTTGCGCAAGAGCCCGCAGGACCGGCTCTGCACACACGGCTTCGATAATATCGCCCTCAACCACGACAAGCACCGGACCGTTGATTTCTTCGCGGGCAGACGGCCGGCCATCCGCTGGTGTTGGATCAGCGGACTCCATTGTCGCGTTTATCGGACAAAAGGGACCGAACAGTTCTCCTGCGAAGAATTGGCTTGGTCCTGTGCTTCGTTGAGCATTTCGCGAAGCCGCTGAGATGCTTTGAGGGCATTTTCAGCGATATCATTGATGCTGCGGCGATCCGCCTGCGGCGTTTCTGTTACAAGTGACTGCGGAACCGCTGGCATTGCAGGAGCTGCCGGCGGAGTCCATATCGGCTGCGGCTGGGCCGGCACCTTCGGCGGCTGTATCGGCATCGCAGGAGCCTGCGTATAAGGCCGCGGAGTCACCGGGGCCGGTGGCATCCCGGCAGCAGCAGGAGTATGACATGATTCCCGCGGCTGACTCATTGCACGGGACAACTGAATCTGACGTTCCAATTTGGATAAGGCTGTATTGAGGGCTTTATAGAAATTGCCCTGCGAATAACGGGTTTCAATCCAGTGACGATACTGGCCAGACTGGTAGTCGGCGCTTTGTGTTATCGCACAGAATTCCTCAGCAATCATAAATACATATCGCGGATCCATCCACTCTTCGACACTGGCAAATCCATGCACCACCGGCTTGAGACCGCAGGCCATAGCCGCCCAAACATTATGCATCCCGGCCGGACTGATGGAGCCATGAGCAAAATAGTGTTTGTCACGCAACCAGCTTTGCAGATTGGACACGGGCCCATCAAAGAAGACCACGCCTTCCAGATTCATCCGCCAGACAGCATTGCGGCAATAGCGTTCGATCGCTTTATCCTGAAATTCGCCGGCCAGATACAGACGATAATCTCGATCGAGATAATTCAGTTTCTGCATACACTGAATCAGGAACATCGGGTTATTACAGGCATTAAATGGTCCGACCGCAGCAATACGTTTACCCCGGCTGCGCTGGACAAAGGTCCAATCCTGAATATCCAGCGGCTCATCGGTCATTTGAATGTGAGTCTTTTTGTGGATATCGGGTATCTGTTCGGTCAGCATGTCGGCCTGTTCGGTGGTTCCACAGACCATCACCTGATCGATGGTGTTCCAGCTAATTGATTTGAGAATCGGGTTGTAGATATCCTGAGCCGACAAAATGGCAATTACCCGACCTGCGGGTTTGTTCATGGAGAGCTGTTGCAGCATCTGGCCAGCACCAACGATGACAAACAAAGTGGCATTGCTCTGTGCCAATTGTCTTGGGTCTGCGACAGTCAAGTGGGTTCGGAAACGAAGATTCAGATGTTCATAAATCTGACGGACAGCCGGGCTGTCGGCATCCGCCGTTACAGCAACGACCGGACGCTTGGAACGAATAATCTCGAACATGGGATGCAGAATTTCCTGCTCCGGAGCCTGACGCAATGACCGCAGCAGACATTCCATGGCTCCGCCCAGCGCATCACGATTTAAAAAGACATTCGCCGTCCGATTCAGAACATCGACATTCAGAACGCCATGCTGCTCCATGGTATCGAAAAGAGCTGCCGCTTCGGCGGGATGTCCTTCCTGAAGATATGTCTCGCACAGATTCCACAGAACCTGACTCAAGATATCTCCCTGAGCACAAGCACGAGCCTTTTCCAGCAGTTCAATCGCCTCCTGACCACGATTCATACAGAATAGAATCGTTCCCGCGTCGTTGAGAGCCTCCGGGTCGTTGGGGTTGGCTTGCAAATACGACCGAATCAGTCGTAATGCCTGTTCATGCTGTCCCGCTTCAGCCAACGACAACGCTTGCTGATACATCGGCGATTTAGTTTGACTCATAATGATCTCCATTTTTCAGTCCAGTTTACCAATGACAGACAATGTCGCAAAAATTGAGTGCAAATGATGTGCCGAAAGACAGAAGCCGTGTTTTTGATGCATTTAAAACGCTTTTTATGTCCTCGATGAGCCGTTTGTATAAATATCAAACAGGATAATTTTTCCGCAATACTCACCGAGGATACATCTTTTTACGTCAGGGGAATCAGAGACGGTTTTTTGGTGGAAAAACGTCGATACAAACCGTTTCAATTTTCAGAAACAGCCGTTGATGGGGAAGAACGAAATGGATTGGCTTCAAAGGCGGCAAAAACCTCGTTAATTTGGGCAAGTTGACGCGACAGCGGATATCGTTGCTCCACATACTCCCGATACTCCAGCGAATCATAGTCAGCAGACACGATGTGCCGGCAAAATTCCTCCGGGGTATTAAACAGATAGCGTTGGCCATAGATTTCGCAAGCACCGGGGAAATTATGGATGACCGGACGGATTCCGCAGGCCATCGCTTCCAGGCAGCCCATGCCCTGGCTCTCGATGCAGCTTGTGACCGCCAGGAAATGCTTGTCGGCCAGCCAGGAACGGATATCGTTTTGCCAGCCGTCAAAGATGATGTGGTCTCGTAAGCCAAGCTGGTCGATCTGATAATCGACATACTGTTCCATCAGCAGGTCGGATTTCTCGCCGGCAATGAACAACTTGTAGGCCGGGTCTATCTGACGCAGACGCGCCATGCACTGTAGCAGGAGCATCGGATTTTTGACCATACGCAGAGACGCCACAAATGCGATATTTTTCCCAGGACGCCGAGGCGTAAAGGCAACCTTATCCAGATTAACACCATTGGGAATAGTTGCAATTGCCACACGCTGTTGAATATCAGGCACCCATTTTTGCAGGGCCTTGAGGACAAAACTATTGCCCACCGTAATTAATAAATCCACATTCTGCCACTGAATCTGGCGGGGAATTGACAGATAGGCTTCATAGCGATGCAGCCGAATCACATTCCGGCATACCTTAGGCATTGCAGAGCCCAGCTGAGCCAGATTGGTACACCATTCAAACCAGGAGATATCACTCCACTGCATCAATTCGTACATCTGCCTGGTATCGGTACCATCAAAAACACGGACCTGATAGCGTTGTCGGGCATAGTCCAGAATCTCCCGGAGAAAAGTATCTCCATCAGCGCCGCAGAAAAAAGCGATTTTGGCTCGGCGTTGTCGAATCTGACTTTGCAGTTTAGCCACCAGTTCGCTGGTGGGTAATCGCCTTGCGGCCCGGGTCACCGCGTCCATGGAAGAAGCCCAGTTTTGCTGCTGGTTGAATCCGGAGACGATTTGTTCAACCAGCGACTCTTCCAAAAGGCCTTCGGCTGCCAGCGGTTCCAGCATCTGTACCGCACATTCAGGATGCCCCAGAATCAGCCAGGTGCGGGCCATATCCAGTGGAATCTGACGGGGACAATCCGGAAACTGTCTGGCCCGTTGAAAATGCTGCAAGGCTTCCTCGTATCGGTTCATCGCCGCCAGCAACACTCCCGCATCCCGCCAGATAGTGCCGGAAGCAGGATGCGTCTGGGTAAAATGCTGAATCATTCGGAGCGTTTCTTCCGTGCGGCCTTCGGCAATAAGCCGACCCGCCTGACGAATCAGGGGAGAACCCGAATTGTGTAATGACGGGGAATTCATGGATACGGATCCTGCTTCATGGGCTTGCGAAATCATATCGATAGGTATCGTCTCCCGGCTATTCCATAAAATCCAGAAAGGACATGGAAAACATCTTGGATGCCACCTTCAGCGACATCTGGTAGAGCACCTCATACCGTGCCAGATCAATAGCAATCTGTGAAATATCGGAGTCCTGCATGCGGCTGATATCTTCCTGGGTATTGAGCTTCATTTCTTCGATACTGTCTCTCAGAGCAGTCAGGGTTTGCACCCGTCCTCCGACAATAGGAAATGACCGGGCCAGTTTCTGTTCGACCACCTGCATTTCATTGATCACATCATTGAGCATTTCCTTCAACTGGGCTTCCGGGATGTTCTCCACATTTTTGAGCAGATCGCGGGCACTGATCAGGCAATTAAAAATATCATAAGTGCCCGCCATACGGACAGGCTCTGTGCCGGCCTGGGATAAGGTGGTGGTATTTAAATACAGCACTTCACCTGTTTGAGAGTTGACAACCGGCAGGTTGGTCTCGGTTCCGACCGCATTGACCCAGCTTTGTCCACCGTCAATGGACAACTGCCAGTTGCCGGCACTGCCCTGCACCTGAAGATAGATATCTCCGCGGGCGGTACTGGTTCCGGTTCCCGCCTGGATACCGGTTTGCCCGTAAAACACAGGAGTCTGCCGATCGTCAGGAGAGAATAGTGTTGAGCCTACCAATACCGCCGACATTTCAACCCCATTGGCGACGGTCACTTTCTTTTCCTGATTGCTTCCCTGATAGATCACACGCGTAATCTGGCCGGAAGCATTTCGCTCCACCGTATAAGGTAGCACCGAATCCCTGGCACCAGCAAAAAGACTTTGCCCCAGGCGCTGTGTATTGGCCAATGAAACCAGCTGCTCCAGAGCATTGTTCAAATCCGCTGCGAGGGTTTGACGCAGCTGATCGCCGGTTGTGCCGGACATAATTGACGTCAGCGATTCTCTTGCACTGGCCAGTTCGCTGCTCATGCTCTGCAGCACCGAGGAGCTCAACTCCAGCACGCTGGTTACTTCATCGAGACTTTTGATGTACTGCGTTTTGGTGCGGTTGTCACTCAAAAGTCCGAGAATCTGGTTGGTCAGATTGGGATTATCTGAAACCCGGTTGACATCCTGCCCTGTGCCGGCCCTTTCCTGGAGCTGGGCCAGTTTTGATGAATGATAATTGATTGCCCAGCTTGAACTTTTATAAATTGCATCCAGTGAATAGCTCATCTTTTGTTCCTGTAGAGTATCACGAAATAATCGTAATCAGGGTCTTGAGGGAATCCGAAATGGTATTCAGATATTTGGACATCGCCTGAAACATGCGTTCATAAATCATCATCTGCATCGCCTGATCGTTAATATCCACGCCGCTGACTTCATCGCGCTGCGATTCAAGGCTCTTTTTAATTCCCTGTGCATTGTCATACTGCATCTGGGTAAATGAAATCGAGTTGCCAACGCTGACCGTCAGGTTACGATAATATTCTTTGGTGGAGTATCCTCCCAGTTCCGACAAGGCGGTATCTCCCAGCCGGGCAATCGCCGCTGCGTTGGCATTATCACTTTGTTCCACACTGCGGGAAACCGCGATTTGGCCGGGCGAACGGACAATATCATCGGTCAGGGCAATGGTGGAGGCATCATTGCCGGCAAAAAAGCAATTCAGTCCCACCGCCGCAAGAAAGCCGGACGTATCGGAATTGGCCAATGCATTGATTGTAAACTGATCACCATCATTCAGATAGCCGGGACTGACACCATTTGCACTGAGACTGACTTTGATGCCGTTTTCGAGCAGAATTTCGGTTCCGCCCTGATACCCCTGCCCGATATTCAGCGAGGCAATCGTGGACCCGGAACCGTCCTGAACAACCAGGTCCATCACGCCGGTACCTATTGCACAGGTCTGGCCCGGCGGACTGGTGTTGACGGTGCAGGTATAGATCTGATTGACCGAGCCGGTATAAAGGCCGGATACCTGAATTGACGGAGCCGCCTGGTTGGCAGCGGGCCCTGCTCCGGCCAGCGGACTGGGGCTGTAGCTTGACGGTTCTGCGGTAACGCCCGGCAGAAAATCAAACTGATACCCTTCATTGGCAACAATTTGAAGTCTGCCGCTATTGACACCGGTATTGTCTTGCAGGCCGGGAATCAAGGCAAGATCGTCGGCAACCGACTGCAAGGTGCTGCTGGCCGTGACCGCAACCGCATGCCGTGTCACAGTGCCGTCGGGAGCGATGACCCGAACATAAATGGTCCCGGCACTGACCGGTGGCGTGAATTCCGAGACGCTGGACTGTCCCATGGTCCAGCCGGTCAGACTGGTGAAAGACCCTTCGGATCCCACGCCCTGAACGTGAATCTTATTGGTTTCCGAAATGATGGTCTGTGCCAACGTGTTTAACTGATCCAAAATATCACTTAACAGGGAATTGTGCAGCGTAAATAATCCACCGAGACTGCCGCCGGTGACTGTATCCTGAACCTGTTCGGTACCGCTGATGGAAATGACCATATCATAATGGTCGCCTTCCTGCTGGAGATTCACCTCAATCGGGGTTGTATTCGACCCCACGACCAGGGGAATATCCGATAGAATCACATCCACCTGTCCATACTCTTTTTTGACTACTTCCACACCCGCCAGCCGGTTGAGTTCAATCACGAGTTTGTCGCGCTGATCCATCATATTGCTGGCATCAAAACCGCGAACCTGCTGGGTATAAATAATCCTGTTCATCGTCGCAATCTGGGCGGACAGCTCATTGATTCCCCGAACCGTGGATTTGGCCTCGGTATAGGTACTGTCCTTGAGATTATTCACCACAGCGGCGACATTTCGGAACTGATTGGTCAGAGTCTGTGCTGCCGAGACAACCGAGCTTTGCAAGGTAATATCATTAGGTCGCAGCGACAGGTCATAAAATGCATTATAAAAATTGTCCATGGCCGTACTAATGCCCGGCGTAGACAATTCTGCCATGGCACTTTCAATACTGCGCAGCGATTCCATTTGACGGTTCAGCGACGACATGGACGCATCCTGCACGAGAATCTGGTCTTCAATCAGGGTATTGATTCTGCGAATAATGCCGGCAAATTCCACCCCCTGCCCCAGAAGGAAACCGCCGGTATAAGACGCATCCGCCGGACGCAGATCGATATCCTGACGATGATAGCCTTCTGTAGCGGCATTGGCAATATTGTTGCCGATAATATCCAGCGCTCGCTGAGCTGTCCGTATCCCGCTGATTCCTATTTCATATCCAGCCATGGTATCCCCTACATTCGCATACTAAGAATCGGCTGATGGACTTCACGCCGGGCCTGGCCATATGGCGTATAGGTCAGGGTCTGATTTCGCTTGCCGATAATCCCTTCCAGAATCATACGATTCAGGCGTTCGCACTCCCGTAAAAGCTGTTCGGTGGCTGCCTGTTCGAGGGCCAGGCGATTCATCAAATCCCGAAGCAGACGCTGCTTGCTGCGCAGGGCCGCCCTGTGTTCCGAATCGAGATACTGTCCGACACGCGTCAGGTTCACCTCATCCGGACGGCATTGCAGAATCAGGGAAAATGCCTGGCAAATCTGCCGCTGGCGGTCATCCGCCTGTTGTCGCTGTGCAGCCGCAAGCGGCAAAACATCCTGCATTTGCCGTAATGCCGGCTCATCCCGGCGAATCACCGCGGCACGAAGCTGATTCAACTGATCCAGCGTCCGACGAATCGATTCGGCACGTTCGTCCAGAAAGGCCATCAGCTCCTCGGTCACTTGAGTCAGATTGTATTGCTGGGTATCAGTCATACACCCTCATTCAGTCCCGCTGCTGGATCAGCGGGCAGATGTGCCTGCTGCGCAATCTGCTGATAAATCGATTTCCATAATCCCACTCCTCCCTGCTCACTGACCAGGTCGCTCATCTGCGACCAGTACAGGCTCTGAATCTGCTCACCGCCGCCGTCTTCGGCTTCTTCATCCTCATCCGTATCCATTTGTTCAATATTCTGCTGGGCCTGCTTGAACATCTGATGCAAAAGCACACCCTCAAATTTTTTGGCAACCTCCTGAAGCTTTTGTGCAGCAGGATCCGGTGATGCCGGCCGAGAAACCTTCACCAGATCGCCAAGCTCAGACAGCCGGCTGGAATTGGATAGAGCAACTATATCAGTCATCGTAAGCCTTTCTTACATCATTTCCAGTCTGGCCTGCAGCGCCCCGGCCCGCTTGAGGGCATCAAAAATGGCTATCAGATCACGCGGTGAGGCCCCGATGGAATTTAAAGCCTGCGCCAATTCCTCAACGGTCACGGTTTTGGGCAGGGAGATCAGGGCCCCCTCTTTTTCTTCAATCGCCAGTGAGGTCTCGTCCACAACCGCCGTGGAAGCGCCCTCGGTAAACGGCGTGGTCGGCTGTGAGACATTTTTCTGCTCTTTGACTTTCACCACCAGACTGCCCTGGGCGACTGCTGCCTCCTTGATCGTTACGTTACCGCCGACAACGATGGTACCGGTGCGTTCATTGATGATCACAACCGCAGGCACATCGACTTCCACATCCGTTTGCACAATCCCATCCAAAAACGTGATTTCCTGCCCCACTGCCACCTGATCCGGAACGAAAATGCGGACCGTCCCTGGATCTTCGGCAATTGCCATACCCGGATATTTGTCCGAGATTGCCTTTCGAATGCGTTCAGCGGTTGTGAAATTCGCCTGCCGAAGACTTAACACGATGCTGCGCTTGCCGCCGACAACCTGTACCAATTCAGACAGTTCAGAGCGTTCCACAATGGCCCCGCCGGGAATCCGTCCGACCGTGGGATGATTTTTCGACGCCTTGGTCCCGGTTTTACCTTCCACCGTCCAGGACGATGTCGAAATCGAAGCCACGCGTGCCACAGCATAAATTTCTCCATCAAGCCCTTTTAGTTCTGTCGCCAGCAGCATTCCTCCCTGAAGACTCTTGGCATCACCCAGCGAGGAAATCGTAATATCAATCAGTCCTCCCTCCCGATCCCAGGGCCCCAGTTCTGCGGTCACCATAACCAGTGCGATGTTTGACGAACGCAGCAATGCCGGCGTAAAGGTTGTATCCCCCTCACGTCTGAGCAGGCTGGCCAGAAGCTGAGCACTGGGAAGCGCACTGTCACCGGTCCCGTTCAGTCCCACCACCAGCCCGGTACCCATCAGCGGGTTGCCGCGAACGCCCTGAACGTCACAAATATCCCCGATCCGGGCCGCCTGAGCACCGGACAGAAGACCTGCTGCCAGCAGCAGTAATCGTGTCATCGTTCTCATAAAATCCTCTCGTGCAGTCCTGTTTAGAACGGCCAGATAAAGTCCAGAAACTTGCCCAGCCAACCGGGATTGGTATAACTTTTGGTGGGGCCTTCACTGAGAGCCACCAAAGAAAAATCCGCTATTTGCTCGCTGCGGACCGTATTATCGTAAGAAATATCGCTGGGACGAACCACCCCACTGACCTGAATGGTCTGTTTGTCGCCGCTGATATCCCGGGTGCGGGTCCCGATCACCACCAGATTGCCATTGGGATGGATGTCCTGAACAACGACAGTAATACGGTCTTCGATACTGCGTTCATCTTTGTAATCCGCCTTGCCGTTGACCGACTTGTTCGATGATGCCCCCAGGGATACATCCGGAATATTTGGAATCACATGTTCGATTTTATTGTCATCGCCATTGATGCGCAGTGCATTGGATGTGCTTTTTTGAAGATCACTCTTGACCTTGTTATCCACTTTATGGTCTTCATTGATAATCACGGTCAGCAGATCTCCCACCTGGATCGCTTTGTCGTCCGCATAGAGGGCCTTGCTGGCGGCACTTTTTTTGGCCCAGATCGACCCGGCCTGACAAACCGAAGACAACACCAGAGTTGCACAGAAAAACTGAATATAATGTTGATGGTTCATACGGATTCCTTTCATATCTGCGGCCTGACAGTTCCATCCGGCTGAATCGTACAGTAAATAATGCGTTCGTCCGATTTCTCTCCGCGACGAACCCGAATCAGGTCTCCAATTTTACCTTCATCCAGGGCCTGGCCAGGGGCCGACACAAATAACGCCCCGCTGTTGATCTGCACCAGAACCTGCTGATTGCGTCGGATCAGTACCGGAGGCTGCGGAGGGGCCAGCCAATCCGGGTGAATGACGCTGCCCTGGGCGATTTTACGTCGGACAATCAGGCCGTAAGGTTCCTTCCAGCTGTTCCCCTGCGGCTGGGAGGATTCAGTTTCCTGAACCTGAACATTGTCCGAAGTAATAACTGCTCCAGCCTCAATGGCCTGCAATGCGACCCATTGGTTCACTTTATATCGCACAGCGAAAACAACCTCAACCTGCGACACCGTTCGCCCCTGCTGCTGGACAGCAACCATAACCTTCTGTGAACCTGCAGTCTGGTATTGACTCATCTGACAAGACAGAGTCACCACCGCATTGGGATCCTCCAGAACAATCCGTGACGGCGTTCTAACAACCGTAATGGATGATACCGGAGTGCCGGCCAGTTTTTGGTTCAGAAATTCGCGTGCCGCCTGGACCACACGGTCCGGCTCCACCACGGCTTCTTTCCGTTTGACAGCGGTCATCTCCGTCCCTATAAACTTGATTTTGTCGGCAGGGATTCCGATACTGGCCAGCCGACTGAGAATCGTGTAGCGATCCACAAAAACCACCTGGCCTTTAGAGACAAATGTGCCCAGCTTTATCGCACCTGCCCGCTCCACAAGGTCCTGCGGGCCTTCGATGCGACAGGCCAGCCCCAACGTCACGGAGGATTGTTCAACAATGGTTTCAGGCTGCATAGTGATGCGGACTTTTTCGCCGCCGGAGGCAGCAAATCCCTGACCGACCCATAATGCCACCAGGTCCAGCAGGCAGATTCCCAATACCAATCGCATTCGATTCATCCTGATCTCCTCGAATTACCGTACCAGTTCAGACAACTGCCGCAGAATATTGTCACCGGTACGAATCGTGCGAGAGTTGATTTCATAGCCGCGCTGGGCATTGATCAGATTCACCAGCTCGGTCACCATCTGGACGTTTGACTTTTCCAGATATTTGGACAAAATGCTGCCATACCCTTGTTCACCTGCTCTGCCCGCAATGGCTGATCCGCTGGCTTCTGTTTCCCGATAGAGATTGCCGCCTTCGGAACTCAGGCCGGCAGGATTGGCAAATCGATACAATTCCAATGTTCCGATCACCTGATTGCCGGCCGGGGTCTGAACACTGACCGTCCCATCCCCCGCAATATCCACCATCGTGGCATCCTGGGGAATCGTAATCCCCGGACTGACCTGATAGCCGCTGGCCGTAACCACCAGACCATTGGCATCCTTTTGAAAAGCTCCATCGCGGGTATAACGCTCTTCACCGTTGGGCAATGTAACTTTGAAAAATCCATCACCCTGAATGGCAACATCCAGGTCATTGCCGGTGCTCTGCACATCCCCTACGGTAAAAATACGGGTGGTGGAGGCAACTCGGACACCACTGCCGACTTCCAGACCGCTGGGGGCGGTGACTCCGGTGGCTATTTCACGGTCTGATTCACGCATCTTTAAATACAGCAAATCCTGGAAGTTAATGTGAGAACGCTTAAACCCATTGGTATTGACGTTGGCCAGGTTGTTGGCGATGGTATCAATCATCGTCTGCTGGGCGTCCATTCCTGTGGCAGCTGTGGAAAACGCTTTTAGCATGATTTACTCCTAACCCTGACTATTGGCAACGCTCATTGCAGCCGCACTGTTTTCGCGCTGACGTTTCAGGATATTGATATGCATTTCATACACTCGCGACAATGTCATCATATTGACCATTTCATCCATGACCTTGACATTGGAGGCTTCCTGGCATCCTTGCCGGACTTTAATCTGGGTTGCGGCCTCCGGCTGGACATCCGCCTTGGCACGATATGTTCCAAATCCAATCGGCTCAAGGTCTTGGGCACTGTTCTTGAAATCCACCAGCTTCAGGGTACCAAGGGATACATCTCCGGCCTGTACCACCCCGTCCAGACTGATTTGAATCGTCCCTTCTGACACATCCTGGGGAATCACAATCGGACCGTTCTGCCCGGCGACCAGATTCCCATTGGTGTCCACAAGCTGGCCGAGTTTGTTGACTTCCAACGTACCGTTGCGGGTATAAAGCGGACCCGAAGGTGTTTCCAAAACCAGAAACCCCCGGCCTTCCAGGGCCACATCCAGCGGACGGTCCGTCCGTACAATCTGCCCCTGCGAAAAATCAATCGTCTGAAGGCTTTGTATCTCACTGGCAGCCAGCGATTCCTTGCCCCGCTTGGCCAGCACTGAATCCAGTGTCGAGCTGAAGCTGCTGACGGTTCTCTTGAATCCGGTGGTGGATGCGTTGGCAATATTATTCGACACCACCATGTACTTTTCCATCAGGGCATCAATCCCGGAACTGATTTGGCCAATCGGTTTGCTCATATCATCTGCTCCTCAGGCTGATCCTGAAAATCCAATATCTCGCTGTCTTGTTCCTCGTCCTCCTGGGCAACTCCGGACATGCCGGCAATCTGATTGGTAACACGAACCAGCTCATTGATCGCTTTTTCATTCAAACCAATCATCTCGATCCCGATGGATCGTCCCAGCGGGGTATCGCGGAATCCGCGGACTTCAGCAATATCCTGAATCCATTTGCCACGGTCCAATTCAAATATAATCAGCACCCGATCCCGGAGCCGGACATTCAGGTTGGCCCGAATCCGCAGCCCAGGCCCCGATATTTCGGTAATCACCGCATCATGAAAATCAAGCTGGCCCGGCACAACATCCGACGATTCATACAGAACATCAAATAACGCCACTTTGGCTTTCCGCTGCATGGGAACACGCTGAAAACGCCGGCGATTGATAAACCGGATGCGGTCGGTATGATTTAATTCCAGACCTTGTGGACCGCATGAAATCACAATCGACTCAAACTCCCAGGTTATACTGCCAACACGGTACTGAACTGTCATAATCTGACCCGGAATCGCCTCAATGGCCGTTTTGGGGAGCACTGCCAATTCATACTCGTCATTCCGAATGACAGTGGCCTCAAACCGCGGACTGCCGGACTGAGAATCCTGAGAGACCAGAATCGTCCTGCCAACGGAAATCTGGCGACTGCTCAGATTACGCCCCGTCCGGCTGGTCAACCCAAATTCCGACGGGGATTTCTGAAATCCCAGTTTTGTCTTGATGCCGTATGCCATAACATTCAATCGTTTTCGCTGAACCAGATTATGCCCGGATTCAAAACTGTCCTGCATCAATCGGGCCAGACCATCATCATAGACTGACGGTTCTGTAAAAATCATATCTTTTTTTTTCAAGCCGGCCCGCAGACTGATTGCCTCAAGAATTTCACGTTCCTGCTGAGTCAGCCGGCACCGATCCGCCAGATTATTAAAACGTTCTTCCATCGCAAGCCGCTCTTTTTCAAGTCGCATGCGACGCACGGCCACCAGCAAAATCAACAGCAATACAATCAGGGACCATCCAAGCACAACAAACCATTTATTAGTCACAAAGGTCGGGGCCGGCTTCGTCTCCAATTGCCTCATCGCACTGTAACGCTGCAGTGGAGACAGCGTCAGCACGGAAATTTCAGCAATTTGAATCAGATGAATCAGCATCCGACTTATGACCTGTATAGGTTTACCGAATCAGATTCGTCAGTTCCTGCAGGATTTCATTGGCCACCCGAATTGTTCTTGAATTGGCCTGGTAACCGTTTTGTGCCTGCATCAGATTGACAAATTCAGTCGCAATATCCACATTGGATTTTTCCAGGCTTTTACCGGTAATGCTTCCCGCCCCGCCGCTATTGGCCAGGGTTTCAATCGGTTCCCCGGAGTTGGCCGTCGGAAGATAGTATCCATTACCGACCGCCTCAAGACCACCGGGATTCTGGAATAAACCAATTTGCAGCGCCGCAATATTCACTTTCACGCCGTTGGTAAACGTGCCTACAATCATCCCGCCATTGTCGATGGTTACACTCGACAATGTGCCCGCCTCGTACCCATCCTGGGTCAGAGCTGCAGCACTGGACTGCTGGCTGGCAAACTGTGTCAAACCGGTAAATTCCCCCGGCGTTCCCAGATCCAGCGTAATGGTCTGGGTGAAACTGGGATTATTGGCAAACTGGACCGAAAATTCCGCCGTTTCCGTCGCCGAATTTAAGCCCTTATAGGACCCATTGGTATTAAATTCAATCCCGGAAATCCGGCGGTTCAAGGCGGAAGAACCATAAATATCATAATTCGACCACGACCCTTCGCGTTCCCCATTCACGGATTGAATCACCAGGTCCCAGGTATTGGGATCATCGGTTTTGACAAATGCCCCGGTCAGCACATACTGGGCACCCTGGTTGTCATAGACAGTGGTCTTGAAGGTCTTGCTGTCATTGCCTCCGATGACGGCATAATCAAAAAAGGTAGGAAGTTCAAGGTTTTCCCCACCCGCCGGACTATAACTCATTCCCGTGATCTGGGCCAGGCTATAGCCTGCCGAGTTGCCTGTAATGACGATTTTGCCGTCCGCATTCAACGTGGCGGTACTATTATTAAAAAGGGCTGATATTTGATCCAGAATATCCTGCATCGTAGCCCCACTGCCTGGTGCAGCTCCTGTCCAGGTCACAGCCTGATTGGTAAAGGTTGTGCCATCTTCCCTGATCCCGGAGATATATATCGTCCCGGTACTGCCCACTCCAAGCGGAGTACCGCCCCACTGATCCAGATCGGACAGATAGGAATTGGATGTGGCAACCTGATCGCCGGAATTGATCGTAAAAGAGGTATTGGAAATAATCTTGTGTGTGGTCGCAGCGGTACTATCCGCCGACGACCGCAGATTACCGTTCATGGTAATTGAGGTCGTCGCCTTGGCCGGCATAGAACTATCCCAGGGTATATGAATGCTGGAATCCCCCGAGGTCTGAAAACCTTCCACCTCGCCATACGAACCCGTCCGCTGAACTTTATACCCGGTGGCCGGGTCCACCAGGGTATTATCGGCATCCACCGCAAACGACCCGATTCGGGTATATACATTCTGACGACCATTATTCAGAACAAAATATCCTGAACCGTCAATCGCAACATCCAGGTCCTGACCGGTGGTAACAATATTCCCCTGACTCATATCTTTCTTGATGGCCGAGACGTTTACCCCGCTGCCCATCTGTTGCGGGTTGACACCGCCCAGCGATCCAGAAGGTCCGCTGGCCTGGCGAATGGTTTGACTGAGCAGTTCCGAAAAAGTGACGGTACTGCCTTTAAACCCAGTCGTGTTGACATTGGCCAGATTATTGCCGGTTACATCCAGCATGGCTTGAAACGCCTTTAACCCCGATACCCCGGCCGTCATTGCTGAACCCATAGTGTTACTCCTTTATAGTGTTCTGAAATTACGCTTTGATTATCCCTGAATACCTTGTATCTGACTGGTTTGAATGACATATGACTGGTTGTTACTGGATACCGTCAGCACCGGAGTGCCATCCTGAAAAGTCAGCTTTTTGACTTGTCCTTCCAGGACATCCCCGTTACTGGTCGCAAAATTGACCGTTTTTCCCAGTAACGACTTGGCATAATCCAGCTCCGCCATCCACATGGCACCTTCAAACGTCTTATTCATCTTGGTCATTGTCTCATTCATCGTCGCCAGATTACTATTCATCCCCTCCGTCAGTTCCAGTTGTGAAAACTGTGCAAGCTGAGCGGCCATCTGCTGATTATCCATGGGTTCCAGGGGATTCTGATACTGGAGTTCTGTCACCAGCAGAGTCATAAAGTCCATCTTCTGTGACGCCGCAGAAATTGTACTCATAATTTGTCCTTATCTATTCTGTTCTTACACAAGGCACACTATGCCGCAAAGCAAATTGGCAAGTTTTGTGCCAATGACACCATATATCTCCTCAACAGACACCTAAGTCCTTTACAAACAGAATCTTAAAATTTTATCTTTCATCCGCAACCCGATCCGGCCTGCGCATAATCCTTAACACGGATGAATAAATTTTTCCTACCGATGGAAAGTTTTTCCAGACAATCCCCCTGTTTTAGGTCCTATAATCCTGTGATTTCTTTAAACAACGCCTGATAATGTCGAAATTATCAAAATTTAACTTAAGTTTTTATTGGACTGTCCGATAAAAAATTAAAGCCGTAAAGGACTTCCTGCCGACTTAATCCATACCAATCGTTAATGAAGTATATTAGGAATCAGGTTTACACCAACGAGTGCGTAATATGGAAATAGAGTCGATTCTGGTTGTATCGCGGCAACCTGAGATTCAGCATCTGGCCAGACAGTTCTCGCAGCAGCTTTTGGCTGCCGATGACCTGAACGACCTGTCCGACCTGCTAAATCGCTCCGAACCCGAAGTCATTCTCCTCGGTTCGGATATGTCTATTGCGCAAATCGCGGTAATGATGTCCATCCTTCAGAATAAGCATCTTCATCCGCCCGTGATTGTTATCGGGGATGCGTCCTGTGAATCCAGAGCCGCCGATTATCTGTCATTGGGAGTAACCGATTATATGGACCGTTCGGAAGGCCCTCAGCAGCTGGAGGCAATCCTCCAGCGGATACAGGAAACCAGTGCCCCCGAACCACGAGACCTGAACTTCTTTACCGAAGAATGTCCTTCCGCGATCTCAATTGTTGGGCGAAGTCCGGCCATCACCAAAACACTCAGGATGATTCGGCTGGTTGCTGCCAGCGCCTGTAATCCGGTATTAATTATCGGTGAAACCGGCACAGGCAAGGAACTGGCCGCTCGCGCAGTTCATATCCTTCGGCATGGCAATAATCAGAAATTCGTGGCCATCAATTGCGCTGCGCTGACTGCCAACTTGCTCGAAAGCGAATTATTTGGTCATGTCAAAGGCTCTTTCACCGGCGCCGATCGCGAAAAAACAGGCCTGCTGGAACTGGCCTCCGAAGGGACTATTTTCCTCGACGAAATCAGCGAAATGCCGCTTGACTTGCAGGCTAAATTATTGCGAGTGATTCAGGAAAAAACCTTCCGCAAAGTCGGCGGTGTGCAGGATATTGAATGCCGTGCAACCATTATCGCTACCAGCAATCGCAATCTGATTCAGGAAGTCCGTCAGGGCAAATTCCGTCAGGATTTATATTACCGGCTGGCCGTCTGCCCCATCACCCTGACTCCGCTTCGTGCTGAATCCCGACGCGAGGACATCCTGCTGCTGGCCCAGTATTTTATTCAGCAGTCCTCCATTTGCCCTCAAAAGAAAGGCAAAATCAAGGGTCTGACCAAACTGGCCGCCGAGATGCTGCTTAAGCACCCCTGGCCGGGCAATGTTCGGGAACTCCGCAACGTCATCGAAAGAGCAATCCTGCTCGAATCCGGCGAGCGGATTGGCACCCATAATCTGTTTTTTGAGCCGGAACAATTTGATGTTGAAGAAATGGTGGTTCAGGATTGCCAGCCCAGCCCTTTGCGTGATTTTTCGCTGGAAAAAGCAGAAAAAGAGCTGGTACGCCGGGCTTTGGAAGAAGCCGGCTGGCAGAAAACCCGCGCCGCCTCCCTGCTGGGTATCACCCGGGCCACCCTCTACGCCAAGGTCAAGCAATATAATCTTGAACAGCCCGGCGAAAAAATCCCTCAGACTATCTCGTAATTAGACAAAACATTTGCAAAAACAAACCTGGCCGCTGCTCCGACTGATGCTGTTGTCGGGCAATATTCAAACATTGTTATCAGCGTGGATAGGGGTCTACGTCTGCCGGGTAGATGCAAATCGATTCTCGCCATAAAATATCTTGCCATTTGGGGCCTGAAATTATAGACTCCAGCATAAAATACTCCTAAATAAAGGATTTGCGTAATGGCAGGATTAACATTTTTGGTCATATTCTTGCTGCTGATGACCCTGATGGCGGTTGTACCGCAGATTTTGAAGCGATTTCACATTCCCGCCATCGTCGCCATGATGCTCATCGGCATCCTCATCGGCCCCAATTCCCTCGACCTGATTCGCCACTTGAATCACCTGTTGGGCCGAGGCTACCCGACCCAGGAAATTTATGTCGTCCTCGATGCCATGGGGATGCTGGGGCTGATTTTTCTGATGGTTCTGGCAGGGATGGAGGTCAACCTGCGGCTTCTGCTGGCCGAAAAGCGTGCTGTGATCTGGTTGAGCATTCTGACGTTTGCAATCCCGGCGGCCGCGGGATATCTGGTGTATTGGATATTTGAGCCGGACAACACTATCGGCAAATGGGTCTATGCATCTCTGTTCGCCTCGCATTCGGTAGGCATTGTGTTTCCGGTCATGCGGGAACTCAAGGCGGTGCGGACCCGGTTTGGCGTGGCAGTTCTGGCCTCAACAGTGATTACGGATGTGGCCAGTCTGATTTTGCTGGCCATTTGTATCCAGTTGAAACGGCATGAAATTTCAGGCTATATTGCAGAAAGCATCTCTATATTTGACCATATTAGTCCGGGGACACTTGGGGCCTGGTTTCCGATTTTATTTGTGGGCACGATTATCGCCTATATCGGCCTGTCGATGTGGCTGATTCCGATGGCGGCCCGCACGGTTTTTGCCCATCTCAAACCCAATGATGATGCCCGGATCACCTGTTTTCTGGCCGGGGTGTTAATTGTCGTATTTGCAGGGGAATTAATCGGCGTCAGCCTGATTGTGGGGGCGTTTATTGCAGGTATGGCATTGGTCGGGGTCAAGGCATTTCACGATGACGGCCGAATTCTCCACAAAAAGATTGAGGGCATCGGGTATGGATTCATTATCCCCTTCCTGTTTTTGACCATCGGAATGAAAACCAACCTGCGAATTGTCTTTGCGGCGTGGGAAAATGCCGCTATCGTAAGCCTGACCCTGGCGGGATTGATTGCCAGCAAGGTATTTTCAGGCTGGCTGGCCATGCGGCTGTCCGGATTCAATAACAAGAAAGGATTGTGTGCAGGCCTGATGACGGTGCCGCAGCTGACCGCAACACTGGCGGCAGCGGCGGTGGCTCTGCAGCTCCAGATGATTAGTCCTGAGTTTTTCAATGCGATTGTCTTTTTGTCTATTGGCACGACCATACCGGTGCCCTACCTGATGAAACTGTTTATTGTCAAAGGCAATATTCGCTTTGACGCCATTGAAGACCGGCTTTTGGCAGAAGTGCCCGAGTCGGACACGGATAATATCGAGGAAGACCTCGTTTAGCCTGGCAAATCATGCCGATTGAGCATGGATACGGTTGATTACAAAGGCATTTTTTATTTTTTTTGGAACAACGCCGGCCCCAGAGAGTCTTTTTCAACAAGGACATAGACTCTGACCGTAAAGAGCTTTATGAATTCAACCTTGCGATTAAACGAACCTGTTGAAATAAGGAGACCAAAATGAATAGCGAGATGTTTCCGATGCATGGCGGAGAGGCCGCCCCGGTTTGGGCGGGTTGTTTTATCATTTTTGTTGTTCTCTTTGCACTCGGCATCAATATTATCTTTTTGATTGCCATGTGCAGGATTTTTTCAAAAGCCGGGTATCACTGGGCGATGGGATTGCTGACGCTGATTCCGGTGGTTCAGTTTTTTATCCCCCTGTTCCTGGCATTCAGCGAATGGCCTATTGAGAAGAAGCTTAAAGCCTGTCAGCAGCAGCCTTTGTCCGGGCAGCATGGGATTATTTGAACCGTATAAACAAATTATAGCAATCTCTGACTGCATACAAAATCAATGAGGCTGAAAATAATACTATTGCTTGTTTGCCTATGTTTGCTGGCGACGGCTGTCCAGGCGGCTGGATTTCTGGGCGGCGGAGACATCTCGATGCTGACCAAGGTCGAACAGGCCGGGGTGGTGTTTAAGGATGAGGGGCAGGCCAAGGAATTCATCAAGCTGATGCAGGATAATGGCTGCACTTGTTTTCGGCTGCGGCTGTTTGTCAATCCCAATGGACGCGGCGGCGTGGTTCAGGATATTCCCTACACGATTGCACTGGCCAAACGCATCAAGGCGGCCGGGGGAACCCTGATACTGGATTTGCATTATTCCGATACCTGGGCCGACCCGTCGCATCAAATCAAGCCCGCTGCATGGAAAGACCTGCCGTATGAAGACCTGGTCAGGACCGTCGAAAGCTATACCGCCCGGACTATCGGCGAATTCAAAAAACAGGATGCCCTGCCGGAGCTGGTACAGGTCGGCAACGAGATACATCCGGGATTTCTCTGGCCTGACGGTCGGCTGGACAGTAAAGACCCTAATTCCTGGCCGCGTTTTGCGAGCCTTCTCAAGGCGGGAATCCGCGGTGTACGTCAGGCGACAACGCCAGCCGACAAGGTCAAAATTATTATCCATGTTGCCGCCGGCGGCGACTGGGGCAAGACCGACTGGTTCTTTTCCAATTGTCAGAAGCACGGGGTGGAGTATGACATCATCGGCCAGAGTTACTACCCCTGGTGGCATGGCACCATTCCCGAGCTGAAGGACAATCTGACACGAACGGCCAAGAAATTCAAAAAAGACATTCTGGTTGTGGAGACGGCCTATCCCTGGCAGGATGTGCCCAATTTTGAATCCCGTGCCGAGCGGCTCGACGCGATGACATGGGAGAAAAGTCCGGCCGGGCAGAAGGCTTTTCTGGAAGAACTGATTCGAACCGTTCGGACGACCCCGGACGGCCGGGGCATTGGAGTCTTGTGGTGGTATCCCGAATCCGTGCCGACCAAACAATCCGGCGGCTGGAACGGAGGCATCACCGCCCTGTTTGACAAAGAGGGCAACGCCCTGCCGGCCATAAAGTCCTTCAAAGGGCCTTCTGCATCACAATAGGTTTTAGCGTGTCAGGGATGAGACTGTGAGACGGCGGCTTTGATGAGCTTGATTTGGTGCTGGCCGCTGCCCGATGCGGCGGTTACGGCGATCAGGGTATTGGGGTCTTCCATACATAACGCATTCCACGAATACTGCCCCGCCGTGTTCTGCTGGAAAGGCTTAGGCTGGACAGTCCAGGTTTTGCCGTTATCGATGCTGCTGACGACGCCCAGGTTGAGGCGGGATTTATCGTCTTCATCGGTTTGGAACGAAACGAAAATCGGCCCATTGGGAACAGCAACGATATATGGTGCAACCGCTCTCCGGCTGCTGTCAGCAGGTGCATAGACCAGACGACGCGGCCCCCACGTTCTGCCGCCGTTGGTACTGCGAACCGACCAGGTACAAAACTGGCCGGCACGTTTGACATGATGCCCTTCCAGCACAACGAGGATATCCCCATTGGCCAACACAGTTGCCACCGGCATTCCATCGCGTGAGCCGGGATGCCGGGAGATCACCTGCGGAGAATGCCAGCTTTTGCCGTGGTCATCCGATCGCTGCATCTCAATGACCTGATCATTTCCATCTACATTGCCTTCCTGAGCATAAAAGACCAGCAGTTGTCCATCGGCTTTGCGGATCATCTGCGGCTCCCAGACGCCGTCAGTATTGCTGATAATCGTGGACAGATGCTGCCAGGTTAAACCCCCATCCGTGCTTCGGGAGACCTTAAGCGTCTTGACATCGCCATCCACAATGCGGTAAGCACAGAGGATTTCACCGCCGGGCAGTTCAATCAATTCGCCGTTGGCGGCATTGCCGGAGCCGAAAGAGGCCTGCGAAAGCGGTGACCATGTCTTGCCTGCGTCGGTGCTTCGGGAAATTCGTACACAGGTATTGGATGCCCCTTCATTGGTATCATAGGCACAGAGCCAATGACCGTTGGACAGGATAAGCAGTCTGGGATACCACGTACCGCCGGTGGATGGGGCAAACACGACCCGCTCGGAGGCAGCATTCCAGCTCAGACTGACCTCGCGTTTGGGCGAAAGTGTATTTGGTGTTTGAGCTGCGATAACCTGCGGCATCGCCCCGATCCAAAGCAACTGGATCAGCAACAGGACTATTTTGAAATGCTTAATCTCCATAGGGAGTGTGAACCTGAGCACTGAGTCGGATTATTGAACCGCAAGCCATACATCAACAAATCGTTCCAGATCGGCCGGATTGACCTGGCCGCTGCCATCCATATCTGCCCCACCACATCCGCCTGTCGCCTGACAGTCGGTCCTCAGCCAGCGTGCCGCCAGATAACCAAAATCTTCATAAGCCACGCCATCAGGACATGCAAAATCCGCCGCAATCGCCCGATTCCAATTGAAATAGGGATACTTCGCACCGTTGTCACAGAGTCTCCAGACATCATCCAGCCCGTTGGCAGTTTCGCCGACAAAATCCCAGCCGAAGTCCGTATAGGTTGACCGCGTCTGCATCGCAGGGGTGGTCATGCCGTAAACATCGGTTATCGTGCCCGCCCCATCACCTGTCGCCTGTGCGATTGAACTGCTATCCACATCCCAGAAACAACGCCGGACGGTGCCCCCGCCATTTTCACCAATCACCCCGCCGACATAGGTATAAGCAGCAGAACCTGCCGACGAGATGGTCGAGGAAGCCGCCGCAGTACCTGTCGCATAACAGGCCGACACCTGTCCCAGTTCCGTCGGCACGACCACACCGCGATTTCTGCCAACCACCCCCCCGCTGGAAGACCAGGCAGAAGACGGCACAGGCAAGACCGACAGCACATTAGAAGATGCATCAGTGTGTCCCAGAGCATAACAATTATCGATTGCGCCGGTGTTATCCGCGGCAATGCCTCCCGCCGAAGACCAGCAGTTGATTTCATTATTAGCCGTCGCTGATGCTTCGGATTTGGCAAAACCTGTCGCATAGCTGCGTGTAATCATTCCCTTGTGATTAAAGCCGACCAATCCGCCTGCAGAAGACCATGCCGCCGAAGCCCCTGAGCCAATCAGGCAGCTCGCCGCAACATCCCCCTGGGCATAACACCTGTCAATCGTACCGGATTCATTTAATGCCGCCAGCCCGCCGGCAAAGGCCGAATCGCGGGTCGAATCAGCCTGCACCGTACCCGTCGCATAGGAACGAACAATCGTACCGTGGTCATTGATCGCCGCAAGTCCGCCGGCGTTGGCCGTGTAGCCGCTGACTGTCACCGAACCGCAAGCATAACAATCAGAAATATCTCCGTAGTTGGTTGCAGCCAGACCTCCAGCATGCGATCTGGAAGAATGTGAAGTAAGGACCGTCACCGTACAACTAGAATGGGACAGAGTACCTTCGTTAACACCAACCAGCCCCCCCGCTGCATTGGCGGCACTGACCGAACCGCTTGCGGAGCAAGCCATAATGGCCCCGCCTTCGTTCCACCCGGCCAAGGCACCAATATAGCTTTTGCCGACAATAGAGACATTCTCCAGCCTGATTCCCTGAATCACTGCCGGCGACCTTACCAAACCAAACAAACCCACATTCTCCGCATTCGGCAGGTTCATCGTCAGATGACTCAGTGTAAACCCACCCCCATCAAACACACCAGCAAAAGCTTTCCCCCAGTTTCCGATAGGCGACAGAGCAACTCCTGTTAAATCCAGGTCAGTGGTCAAAACAAAAGCCTTCTCCCAGTCTGCCGGCGTAGAAGCCAACTGCACCAAATCCGCCGTATTGGAAATCGTATATGGATTGGTCGTTGTTCCATCGCCATCAGTATATGCACATACGATTGCCTGGAGTGACAAAATCCCCGCCACTACAATAATTGCTGTTTTCATCCCCTGTATCCTCTGAGTATTTGCGTTTTCTCGTCCTAGGGTATCCGTATCAAATCATCATCTTGTTTGATACGATTGTCGATACCAATGGTATTAAAAAATCTGCAAAAAAGCAATTCATTTTAGATTTATAAACTATTTCCCACCTCTTTTTATATATTATAGTTTACACTTCAACCTTCCCTTTTTATCAAAGTACATATGATTCAATTGTACAGGATGCCGGCACTACAAACTGGCGATATCCAGATTTCGTGCTGCGGCAGTCTCATCCAGCCGGCCGATTGGGGTTGTCACTGGGGCAGCCTTGATGCTCGCCGGGTCGATCTCAACCTGTTTGGCAATATCAATCATGGCCTCAATAAAGATATCCAGCGTCTCCCGGCTTTCGGTCTCGGTCGGCTCAATCATCAGAGCTTCTTTGACAATCATCGGGAAATACATAGTGGGCGGGTGAATACCTCGGTCGATCAGGGCTTTGGCAATATCGATGGCATGAACGCCCTTGGCGGCCTGCCGCGTGGCACTGATGACACATTCGTGCTTACAGACCTGTTCGTAGGGAATATCGTAATAATCCTTCAGCTTTTCTTTGACATAGTTGGCATTGAGCACAGCATTTTCGCTGACCCGCAACAGCCCTTCTTTACCCAGCATCAGCATATAGACGTAGGCCTTGAGCACCACACCGAAATTGCCGTAGAACGGGGCGATATAGCCGATAGAGTCCGGCCGGTCATATTCAAGAGCAAACGTGCCGTCCGACCGCTTGACCACCACTGAAATCGGAAGGAAATCGACCAGTTTCGAGCAGACACCCACCGGTCCGGCGCCGGGACCGCCGCCGCCGTGCGGCGTGGCAAACGTCTTATGCAGGTTAATATGGATAATATCAAAACCCAGGTCACCCGGACGAACCCGGCCGACAATCGCGTTGAGGTTGGCGCCATCGTAATAGGCCAGACCATCGACCGAGTGAATCAGGTCACAGATTTCCTTGACATGGGGATTGAACAGGCCAACCGTATCGGGACAGGTCAGCATAATGCCGGCCACTTCGCTGTTGAGTTCCTTTTTGAGTGCTTCCACACTCATCAGGCCGTTTTTATCGCTGGGAATGGCTTTGACCGAATACCCTGCAATCGCGGCGCTGGCGGGGTTGGTCCCATGGGCACTGTCGGGAATCAGCACAACCTTTTTCTTGTTGCCCTTGCGGCGGTGATAGGCGGCCATCATCATAATCCCTGTCAGTTCGCCGTGTGCTCCGGCCATCGGCTGCATGGTAAAGGCAGCCATGCCGGCGATTTCCCGCAGCATCAAATCGGTTTCGTACAGCACCTGCAGGGCACCCTGCGTCAGCATACCCCCCATCCGCAACTGCGGCAGCAGCGGATGCAGATGTGCAAAACCCGGGTAAGCCGCGATTCGTTCGCAGACTTTGGGGTTGTATTTCATCGTGCACGAGCCCAGTGGATAAAATACCGTATCCACGCTGAAATTCCGGCGCGACAATTCGGTGAAATGCCGCACCACATCCAGTTCGCTCAACTCCGGCAGCGGCAGGTTATCCCGCAGCAGCTTCGGCTCAATATGCACCCCCGCCGGCACATCGCTTTTGGCAACCCGCAATCCCTGACGCCCCGCCACACTTTTTTCAAATACCAGTTTCATTATATATCCTCAATTTGTCATTCCCGCGAAGGCGGGAATCCAGATTTTTGAAAATTCAGATTTCACGAATGACACAAACTTCTATTTTTCAATTAAGTATTCCTTTGCCCCTTAGAGGCGTAACTCTTTTATTGTCCCGAAGGGACAACAAGTTTCATAGCCGGAGGCGTAAGCCTCCGGAAAGATTCATCTCAAATCACAAGCCCCGAAGGGGCGGCAGATATTTTCCATCTGTGTAATCTGCGAAATCTGTGGTTTCTCGTTCTTACAGTATCGCTTCCAATTCCTCGGCCAGCATACCGATTTCCTGCTTGGTGCGTTTTTCGGTCACGGCAATCAGCAGCGAGTTTTCCATGCCCTTGTAATAGCGGCTCAGCGGGAAGCCCGCGGCATAGCCTTTTTCTATCAGCCTGGCCACGACCTCCGCCGCATCCATCGGCACATCCAGCACCATCTCATTGAAAAACCACTTGGCCGGGAAGTGGGCCTTGACGCCGGGGATTTTGGTCAGCCGTTCGTAGGCATAGCTGGCCTTGTCCGCACACAACTGTGCCGTCTTTCGCAGGCCTTCCTTGCCCAGCAGGCTCAGGTAAATCAGCGCCGTCATCGCACACAGGGCCTCATTGGAACAGATATTTGACGTCGCCTTTTCGCGGCGGATATGCTGCTCACGGGCCTGCAGGGTCAGCACAAAACCCTGACGTCCCTGGGCATCCTGGCTCCGTCCGACAATTCGTCCGGGCATCGCACGGGAATACTGCTTTTTCGTAGCCATAAAGCCCAGATACGGCCCGCCAAACGACATCGGCAGCCCCAGTGACTGCCCTTCACCGGTGGCGATATCCACCCCCATCGCACCCGGTGTCTTGAGAATTCCCAGCGAAATCGGATAGCACGAACTGATTAACAACGCCCCTTTGGCATGAACCGCCTCGGCCAGATCGGTAAAATCATCGATGCAGCCGAAGAAATTCGGATTCTGCACCATCACCGCAGCGGTCTTATCATCCAGGGCCTTGAGAATCTGCTCGCGATTAGCCAGGCCGCCATTATTAGCCGTCTCAATCAAGTCAATATGCAGATTGCGGGTATAAGACTGAATCATCACGCGATAAATCGGATTGACCGAATCATCGATAATCACTTTGTTGCGTCCAGTCACTCGAAGCGCCATCATCATCGCCTCATATAGGGCCGTGCCGCCGTCATACATCGATGCATTCGAGACTTCCATCTCCGTCAGGCGACAAATCATCGACTGGTATTCGTAGATCGCCTGCAGCGTCCCCTGCGACACCTCCGGCTGGTACGGTGTATAAGCGGTATAAAACTCCGCACGCCCCGCCAGTGCCGGCACCGCAGCAGGAATAAAATGGTCATAAAACCCGCCGCCCAGAAACAGCGTCAGATTGATATAATTCTTCCCCGCCAGCTCCGCAAGACGCGTGCGAACTTCTTGCTCGGATAAACCCTCAGGCAGCTTCAGGTCTTTGCAAAATAACTCCTGCGGAATCTCCCCGAACAAATCCTCGGGCCTCATCTTGATCTCGTCCAGCATCTGCTTACGCTGGCTGTCAGTATTGGCTATAAAAGGCATAACATCCTCAAAAACAGTGGCTTGAATAGTCTTGACCGGAATCCTTCAAGACTAAACAACAGATTTGTCTTACCCGCCAAAGCGGATATCCAGAATTACTCAGAATTGAGCTTTGGGTATTGTGAATGTTCACTTAGTGCGCTTCGGTTTCTAAAAATTTCTCATAGGACGCAGCATCCATCAGCCCCTCATACTCGCCCGGGTTAGACGCTTCAATCTGAATCATCCAGGCCTTGCCATAAGGTTCAGCCTTCAGCAGATCCGGATTATCAGGAACTTCCGTATTGACCGCAGTCACTTTGCCGCTCATTGGCATATACATATCCGAGGCGGACTTGACTGATTCTATCACACCAAATATCTCTCCCTTCTGCAGTGTCTTGCCGACCTGCGGCAGCTCCAGATAAACAATATCTCCAAGCTGCTCTATCGCATACGCGGTTAACCCAATCGTATAAGCAGTGCCTGGTCCTTTCCGGACCCATTCATGTGTCTGTAAATAACGTGCTTGTTTGTCAATGATCATATTCTATATCCTTTATTTAACTGACTCGAATCCAATGTCTCGAGTATTATTCAAAAACCGCCATCATGGCCGCTACACCCGGCTTCAAATTGCGTTTGACTATCTTAGCCCCAAGCATCCTGCCGCGAACCTCTATCTGTACCTCTGCTCCCACAGTCAATTGGCAATCCACATACGCCATCGCCACAGACCGCTGGTCATACTGTTCCGTGAGCTTTTGGGCCTCATCATATTTCCAATACGGTACCGATGTCCCGCTGGTAACCACACCTACCAGACGCCCCTGATAAAAAACTGGACTGCCCTGCCGGGCAATTCCTTTATCCAGTATTCTCAGGCACACCACCCGTTTTGGCAAGACGCTGGTGTCGGAAAAATCACCTTTTTTATATCGTTCCAACGCGGCAAGCTGACGCTGAATTGCAGCTTTGCCAACATAGTTTTTCTTTTCGCTATCGGCAACTGCAAATCTCGCTGTCGAACAAGCCAGAATCGGCATCGTCTTGCCTTCCGAATCCTGCCCCATCTCATGTCCGTACAGCGGCAGTGATGCTTCCAGCCGAAGCGTATCCCTGGCCCCAAGCCCAATCGGAGCCACTCCCTTAGCCAGCAGGATATCCCACAAAGCCCCTCCCTTGTCCGCCTGAATCATAATCTCAAAACACACCGTTTCCCCGGTATACCCCGTCCGGCCGATTAAGACCTTATACCCCGCCAGTGCAGCAAGACTGGTTGCGTTTCGCTTCGGTTCCGGCAAAACCCCATCGGTCAGCAGACCTTGGAGAATTGCTTCCGACTGCGGTCCCTGTAAGGCCATCATGGCCAAGGATTCACTTAAATCCTCAAGAATGACAGAAGTATATCGAGTCTTAAGGGACTCAAGATGTGTCCAGTCTTTATCTTTATTAGAGGCATTCACTACCAGAATAAAGTTATCGGACTCAAACCGATAAAGCCAGGCATCATCGACCGCTCCGCCATCCTCTTGAGCCAGAATCGTATAATGACTCATTCCGAGCCCAAGCCCCCCGGCGTAATTGGTCAAGGCATAATCCAGAAATGCCCCTGCCTGGTTTCCACTAATCCGGAACCGTCCCATGTGCGAAACGTCAAACAATCCGGCAGACCTTCGTGTAGCCAGATGCTCCTGCACAATCCCCGCAGGATATTGAATCGGCATCTCCCAGCCGGCAAAATCTACTAATTTTGCATGGGCAATACAATGTTTTTCGTAAAGCGGCGTTCGTTTTGGTTGATTGGACTGCATTACAGGGTCCTATAAATCTTATTATCACGGGTTGAACCAGCCCCCCTGTTTATCAAAACCAATGAGCCGAGTCAACAGATTTGTACTTTTCTTGCATCAGTTCATGCTATTAATAGCAAGATAGTGCTAACTCTAACATATACAGACATAAATAAATCTAACTTATCTTTTTATTGTGGTATATCTTCTTTTGAATAGGCTTATTGAATTTAACATAAAACAATATACAGCAATACTTTATATACATTTTTCATATTTTTACCCACATCATCAGTAGTTCTACTTATATTAAAAATAGGTATTTTTTCTGCTAAATGTACTTTCTATGCATTTCGAAAATAAAATTAGATAAACAAATAAACCATCTGTCAGGTTTTTGTACTTATTTTCACAGGAGCATGAAGAATGACCAACACTGTTACGATTAGTCCTTTGACACGAATTGAAGGACATCTTGCCATCCACACGGAAACCGAAGCCGTCCCGGACAGCAAGAAAGTGAAAATCACCGAAGCCCGCTGCGAAGGGGAAATGTTTCGAGGCATTGAAACCATCCTGCAGGGTAGAGACCCGCTCGATGCCCAGCAAATTACCCAGCGTATCTGTGGAGTCTGCCCTATCTCGCACGGAATGGCTTCGCTCATGGCACAGGAAATGGCATATGGAGTCACCCCCTCTAAAAATGGCAGACTGGCCCAGAACCTGATTCTGGGGGCCAATTATTTGCAATCCCACATCCTTCACTTTTACCACCTGTCAGCCCTGGACTTTGTCGATATTAAAGCCATCTTAAAGTACAACGGCCCGGATACAACACTCAAATCCTTACGAGCCTGGGTGGAAAACGCAGTATCATCCAAGTCTGTATTTCCCGCCGCTCCGTTTCTGCCTCGTTACGAAGTCCAGCAATATGTCCCCGGCGATCAGGAAAACTGGCGGCTGATCTCAAATTACCTCAAGGCCCTCAAGATGCGTTCGGTGGCCCATGAAATGTGCGCCGTGTTTGCTGCCAAGATGCCGCATTCCACCTCCCTGGTGCCGACCGGCGTCACCGGCGAAATCACGCTCGAACGCATCCTCAGCTACAAGAGTCGCCTCGATAAATTGGCAGAATTTATCGAAACCGTCTATCTGCCCGACCTGATTCTGGCAGCCAAAGCCTTCCCCGATTACTGGAACATCGGTGCATCTTATGGCAATTACCTGTGCTTCGGCAACTTCCGCATGGAAGAAAAAGCCGGTCCTGATGTCCAGAAATTCTTTCCGGCCGGAGCGATTATCAACGGCAAACTCGAGCCTGTGGATACCAATAAAATCCGGGAATATGTTGGCCACTCACACTACAGCAGCCCCTCCGGCCTGCATCCTTACGAAGGTCAGACCACCCCAAATCCTGAAAAGGGTTATAGTTGGCTCAAGGCCCCCCGCTATGATGGTGTCCCCATGGAAGTCGGCCCGCTGGCCCGCGTCATGGTTGCCTATCATACCCGCGGATTCGAATGGCTCAAAAAAGAAGTCGACGACACACTGGCTTCGGCAGGAGTAAAATTGGAACAACTCAATTCCGTCCTCGGGCGTCATCTGACTCGCGGTCTGGAAGCCAAATGGATTTGCACACAGCTTTATGCCTGGCTGGATGAACTGGAAATCGGAAGCCCCGCAGCGAAAGAATTCCGCATCCCCGCGACCGGCAAAGGATTTGGGCTGGTGGAAGCGCCGCGCGGTGCCCTGGGCCACTGGCTGACAATCGAGAATTATAAAATCAAACATTATCAGTGCATTGTGCCGACGACCTGGAATTGTTCGGCCCGTGATGACAAAGGCCAGCCCGGCATCGTCGAAAAAGCACTCGAAGGCACTGTCATCGAAGACCCCAGACAGCCAATCGAAGCCGGACGTATCGTTCGTTCCTTTGATCCCTGCCTGGCCTGTGCCGTTCATTAATCGTTCAAGGAAATACCATTATGAAGAATACCGCTTTTACACGCAGAGATTTTCTGAAACTGGGAGCAGCCCTGGCGGCCTCCGCCTCGCTGCCGGCTGAGATGGCCAGTGTCTTCGCCTCCGGCCTTGAAAAAATGGTCAGTCTGACCCGTATTGTCTGGCTTCAGGGACAATCCTGTTCCGGCGACTCCATCTCCCTGCTCAATTCCATCGATCCGGAACCGGCAGACCTGTTGACGCGCTACATCAGTCTTGTCCTGCACCAGAATATCGGTGCCGCTCAGGGCGATGTCTTTATGGAAACCATCGACAAAGCCTCACAGGCCGGCGATTTTATCCTGGCCATCGAAGGCTCTATTCCCCTGAATATGCCCAAAGCCTGTATCATCGGCGGCAGACCCTTCGAACAGATTTTGCTGGAGCTGATTCCCAAAGCTAAAGCCATCGTGGCTGTGGGCACCTGTGCCACCTTTGGCGGAATTCCCGCTGCCGAAGGTAACCCCACCGGCTCCGGCAGTGTGCAGGATTTTATGAAAAAACATCAACTGCCCTGGAAGAATCGACTGGTCAACTGTACAAGCTGCCCGGTTCATCCGGATGCGGTCGTGGGCACCTTCGCCTATATTGCCGCCAAAGGCTATCCGCAGGTCGATCCGGAACTGCTGACGCCCAAAATGTTCTACAGCAACTCCACCCATGACAACTGCCCGCGTTATCATTACTATGAACGAAAAATTTTCGCCAAACATTTCGGCGATCCCACCGGCTGCCTGTTCAAGCTCGGGTGTCTGGGCCCGCTGACCCATACGGAATGCCCAAACCGACAGTGGAACAGCGGTGTCAACTGGTGCATCCGTTCTGCAGCCCCCTGCATCGGCTGCAGTTCACCCAATTTTGCCAAGAAAAAAGATTTCCCGTTCTATCGCATTGGTGAGCAGTCCCATGATGTCAATTACACCGAAACACAGCGAAAAGGAGTATAACAATGATGAGTATTCGTCTGAATCTCTTATGGAAAATTCTTCTGATTTCTCTGGTGCCGTTTATGGTATTGGGATTGACTCTGCAAAGCATCAATTACTATATGGTCAAAACCAATTTTCAAAAAGTACAAGACCAGTTCCAGAAATCCCTGCAAGACCTTAGCACCAATTCCATTACAGAACTGATTTCGCAGTCCGAACAGGCTGCCAAAGACCTGCTTCAGGAAATTAAGATTGCCATCGGAAGCTCCCTGCAGCCGGGAGAAGCGGCAAAATTTCTGGATCTCGCACAGAAACAAACTGAACTGGAACAATTGCACGAGTTTTCTTTTTATGGCCCCCAGGGCGAACTGGAACTCTCATCGAACCCCAATACCAGCAGGAAAAATGTCCCATCGGATGTGATGCAGCAGGCCATGACCGAAAAAAGACTGGTCATACGAGGCAAGGAAGAAAATGAATCCACACTCCAATTCTATCAGCCGCTGTTTATGGACAGGGATATGGTCCGTATGAACCCGGATTATCACGTGGGCGATTTCTATGGCATTCTCTTTGTCGAAATGAAAAAAGACCGCATTCAAAAAAGCATTGAATCTCAAAAGAATGGCATTGAAAAAGCCGTTGCCGAAGGACAGACCATTCATCATCAGGTCTTGTCACGCAGCCTGCTGTACAGTATCATCATTGGCGTCGGCTTCCTGACGGGAGTCACGTTTATTATTGTTCCGCTGGTCACCCGCGGCATTGTTAAGCCCATGCAAAAAGCCATCAGCGCCAATATCAGCATTGCAGAATATATGTCGTCGGCCGCAAGCCAGTTTACCTCCTCTTCGCAGACCATTGCCAAGGGGGCATCCGAACAAGCCGCCGGACTGCAGGAAACCTCTTCCAGCCTCGAGGAAATTACCTCAATGACCCGACAGAACGCACAGAATGCCCAGCAGGCCAACACCCTCGCTCAGCAGGCCCAGCAGGCCGCAATCGAAGGCGCAGAAGCCATCCGCAAAATGAACACCGCCATCGAAGATATTCACAAAAGCGCCGATGCCACATCCAGGATTATTCGTGTGATCGATGATATTGCCTTCCAGACCAATCTGCTGGCCCTCAACGCCGCCGTCGAGGCCGCCCGTGCTGGCGAAGCAGGCAAAGGCTTTGCTGTCGTCGCCGAAGAAGTCCGTAATCTGGCCATTCGCAGCGCCGAAGCCGCCAAGAATACCGAAAACATGATTCAAACCTCGGTCAGTCAGGCCAAAATCGGTGTAGAGCTTTCTGCCGAAGTCAGCAAGACTCTCACGGAAATCCTGAACCGCTCATCCAAGACCGTCTCGCTGGTCAGTGAAATCGCCCAGGCCTGTTCCGAACAGGCACAGGGAATTGAACAAATCAATCAATCCCTGTCCCAGATGGAATCGGTGACTCAGCAAAACGCCTCTTTCGCCGAAGAATCCGCATCTTCAGCCACCGAACTGAATTCGCAGGCGGTGAACCTGAAAAAAACCGTGGACGAATTGGTCGCTCTGGTGGAAAGCAGCGCTGCCGCACAATGGACCATGCACACCTCTGCATAGACTTACCCCGCCAGCATACCGTGTATTGTCGATTCTCGATACACCGGTTGTCTCAGACCGGTGTATCTTTTTTTTCTGATCCGACTTGAAATCTTCCATTTGGTCAGGACTATAGACTTCAAGCCACCAGTTTTCAGCAATAGATTATTACCACGGTTATGTGTAGGTCACTTGAGCCCGTAAGTATGCACGGAATAGAACGGCCTGTGGTCTTCGCGGAACAATCATACCCGTTGGGTATTTCATCTTTATTGTGCTATATCACCAGCCGCATCTTGGCCATCATCATTCAGACCCCGGCTACAATCACTGGTCATTCACAAAAAACAGCCATACCGCAAAAACCACACTGAAATTCAAGGCGAAATGTGCGACCATCTTCATCCACCAAAAACATCGTCTCGGCTGCCGTCCCCGAAGAAGCCCCAGTGCATAATCCCAATTGCTCACGCAAACAGTACTTGGTCGTCATGACTTGCCGACCTTTCATTGCCAACCCAGCTTCGGCCGCCGGCTCTACGACCTCAACCCCATGTTTGCGATAAAAATCCCTCGCTTTTTCATTTAACACATTTCCACAATACCCGATCTGCTTGTCCGGATATTCAACACACGATTCTGTGGCCCTCTTGCTCATCGCTGTCGCCTTGCAGGACGCCAACCGGACTTCGATCAGCTTTTGCACAAGCCTCCGTCGCATCTCATTAAGCAGTGCAGCGGGAAAAAAATACAGGGTCGGTAATTCCACGCATACCTCTTGACATTCAAAAATTGTATTACCCAGCTTAGCCAGTTGTGCTTCGATCGCCCTGCGTGCTTGTTCCGGCTTGTCCGCTGGTTGTTTTGCCACAGTGTGTTCTATCACAGCCACAACGCCATCTTCATCGCAGCCTTCAATCTGTATCCCGTCAGGAATTTCGCGAAGCGTTATCGAAACCTTGATTTTCCGCTCCGCAGGCACCTTCGAGAGCTTGCGGCTGAATTCAATATCCAAATTGCGATAGATTTTCATCCCCGCACAAATTCCCTGCATCGACCGGGGACGAATACGCCGGCCCTCTACCCCATTGACCGTCGTACCTGCCAGATTATTGTTGGCAAAAAAACACAATCCATCGCCATTGTGTAAAGCAATCTCGGTATCCAGGGTAAAGGATGTTTTATCCACACTCACCACAGTCCCGACATATTGCCCCAGCGACTTTGGCGTATCGATAGACCCGATTTTATGCGCCTTGCCCGTAATCCCGTAATCCGTATAACCGCGATTAAAAGTCTTTTCAGGATCCGGCACGAAATTCATCCGCACCCTGCCGCTCGACGATTTTTGCAGCCCTCTGGCCGCCAGAACTGCATCCAGCTTCTGTCGATAATACCCCACCACATTCGCCACATAATCCGCATCCTTAAGCCGGCCTTCGATCTTGAAGCTGGTAATTCCTGCATCGAGCAACGGCTCAAGATAGTCCGACAGATTCAGGTCTTTAATCGACAACAGATAACGGTCCCGAACCACCGTGTTGCCCGCCTTGTCTTTGAGCGTATACAGTCTGCGGCACGGCTGGGCACAGCAGCCGCGATTGCCACTGCGGCCGCCAATGGCATAACTCATATAGCACTGCCCCGACGCACAAACACACAACGCGCCGTGAACAAAGCATTCCAGCTCCACAGTAGTCTGCCGTCGAATATTCCGGATCTGGTCCAACGTCAATTCCCGAGCCAGAATCACACGGGAAAATCCAACGGCTTCCAGAAATTTCACCTTCTCCGGCGTCGCATTATGGGCCTGTGTACTGGCAATCAGCGGAATAGGCGGCAGGTCAAGTTCCAGTAATCCCATATCTTGAATAATTACCCCGTCCACCTCGGCCGCATACAGGTCCTGAATCATCTTTTCGGCTACAGGCAGTTCCTTATCGAAAAGCAGGGTATTCAAGGCAACATAGATTTTAACATAATATGGATGGGCATATTCCACAACTTGTCGGATATCGTCAATCGTGTTGCCGGCCGCTTCGCGAGCACTAAACTGAGGGGCTCCAATATAAATAGCATCCGCTCCGCACTGGATTGCAGTCTTAGCCACTGCAATATCTCTGGCCGGGGCAAGAAGCTCAATTTTGGGCATCGTCATAGGATTACTCATATAAACACATTTTCTGATATAATATAGCCTATAATGACAGATTCAAAGATTGTGGCACCTATGGTACAAAATCCAAGCCCCAAAAGCCATGGACTATATAAGAAGAATTAATTTATACTATAACTCGATAAATTTTTTGAATTCACTGGCATTATAGCTATAATCACAGACTTTTGAAGACTTTCAATATAGAGGAACAGACTGTGTACAAGATTACCCATAAACAGCAGTTATCGGAAAATGTATTCCTGATGGATGTACACGCCCCCTTGGTGGCTAACGCCCGCAAGGCAGGCCAGTTCGTCATTGTTTCGCCAAACGCTGAGACCGGGGAGCGAATCCCGCTGACCATCGCCGGTGCCGACAAAACCGCCGGTACCGTCCGCCTGATTTTCCAGCGGGTTGGAAAGGCAACCGCTCAAATGGCGGACCTCCAGATCGGTCAATCCCTGGGCTATGTAGCAGGACCCCTGGGCAAACCAACTCATATCGAGAAATTCGGGACTGTTGTCTGCATCGGCGGCGGCATCGGTAATGCCCCCCTGCTGCCGATTGCCACGGCCATGAAAGATGCCGGCAACCGCATCATCAGCATCCTCGGTGCCAGGAACAAGGAATTGCTGATCCTCGAAGAGGATTTTAAGACCATCAGTGATGAACTCATAGTCGTCACTGACGACGGCTCCTATGGACGCAAGGCACTGGTTACTCAGCCGCTCGAAGAAATTTGCCAGCGGCAGCCTAAACCCGATTTAGCCATGGCTATCGGACCGGCCATTATGATGAAATTCTGCTGTGACATAACCCAAAAATACAATGTCCCCACCCAGGTTTCATTAAATACCATTATGGTGGATGGGACGGGCATGTGCGGCGGCTGCCGCGTCGAAGTCGGCGGCAAGACTCAATTCGTTTGCGTCGATGGACCCGAATTCGACGGCCACCAGGTCAATTTCGAACAAATGATGAAACGTCAGGGAGCCTATAAAGACCTCGAAAAGAAGGCGATGGAAGAATATCAGCACCACCGCTGCAAGATCGGCTTAAAATAACAAATAACCGCATATTTTCGCTGCAGAGCACAACGAGTTCACCAGGATTTTGTTCCTCTGGGCTCTCTGGAACCTCTGCGGCACACAATAAATTGGATTGAGGATAACCGTGGACACTAAAAAATTGCTCGATGAGATGCTTGCAAAGAAGGCCAAAGGACAACTGACAGCCAAAGACCGATATACCATTCCCGTGCAGGAAATGCCGGCCCAGGACCCTGGCGTCCGCACAAGCAACGTCAGGGAAGTCGCAACCGGCTATACCGCCGAACAGGCCCGCCTTGAAGCGCTGCGTTGTTTGCAATGCCCCACCGCCCCCTGTATTGAAGGCTGTCCGGTGCGCATCGACATTAAAGGTTTTATTGCTGCCATCGCCGATGGGGACAATAATAAAGCCCTTGAAATCATCAAGCAAAATTCGCTGTTGCCCGCCGTTTGCGGCCGAGTCTGTCCGCAGGAAGTCCAGTGCCAGGAAAAATGCACCGTCGGCAAAAAGTTCAAGGATGTCGGCAAGAGCGTCTCTATCGGCAGACTTGAACGCTATGTCGCCGACCTCAATAAAGCCGGTGCCGTCCCCCCCGTCGCCCCGGCCACAGGCAAAAAAGTGGCTGTCATCGGCTCCGGCCCGGGCGGCATCGTCGTCGCCGCGGACACCCGTCGCGCCGGCCATGATGTCACCATCTTTGAAGCCTTTCACAAGCCCGGTGGTGTTATGGTGTACGGTATCCCGGAATTTCGCCTGCCCAAAACCATCGTCCAGGAAGAACTCCAAACGCTCGAAAAAATGGGCGTCAAAATCGCCTGCAACTTTATCGTTGGCAGAACCCGCACCATCGAACAGCTGATGAAAGAAGACGGTTTCGACGCCGTTTATATTGGTGTCGGTGCCGGCCTGCCCAAATTTATGAATATCCCCGGCGAGCACCTGGTCGGTGTCTATAGCGCCAATGAATATCTCACCCGGGCCAACCTGATGAAAGCCTACGCCTTCGGCAAAGGGGCAGATACCCCCATCGCTGTCAGCAAGAAAGTCGCCGTACTCGGCGGCGGCAATGTCGCCATGGATGCCGCCCGCGTTGCTGTGCGTCTGGGAGCTGAAAAAGTCTATCTGGTTTATCGCCGCAGCAAGGTCGAAATGCCCGCCCGTATTGAAGAAGTCCACCACGCCAAGGAAGAAGGCGTCATCTTCTGCACCCTGCAGAATCCCAAGCAAATTCTCGGCGACGACAAGGGCAACGTCAAAGGCATGGAAGTCCTTCGCTATGAACTCGGCGCCCCCGATGAGTCTGGCCGCCGTCGCCCCGTTGAAATCCCCGGCAGCGAGTTTGTGCTCGAGGTGGATACCGTTATCGTCGCCATCGGCAACGGTGCCAACCCTCTAATCCAGCAGACCACCCCCGGCCTGCAGTTCAACAAATGGGGCAATATTGTTGTCGATGACAACTGCAAAACCAGCCTCGAAGGCGTCTATGCCGGAGGCGATATCGTACTCGGCGCCGCAACCGTTATTCTGGCCATGGGCCAGGGCCGCATCGCCGCCGCTGCCATCAATGACTATCTTAAGACAAAATAAACTAAGGCGGGGGTACAGACCCTCGCCTTACACAATCCTGTCTTGCAAATAAGAACATACACACGAGTACCGATATGACAACCAACGCAATTTGAGCCTTTTTCATTCGTTGGAAATGGACAAATCCTTTAAAGTTCACGCTATAAATCAAGGCATACGCGAAATCCGGTAAAGCAACTGCATTCCCCAGGGAGTGTTGACGAGCGGCACGAAATGCGGCAGTAGTCTGCACTGCCTCCCCATGTCCCCCCACGGATAACCCGATGGCTCCCCATGGCGGGCCCGACAGGATTGGTTTGCGGCACAGTACTATACGAAGACAACCAATCCTGGCACCACTCGGCCACATTACCGGCCATATCATACAAGCCGTAGCCGTTGGGTGTCAATCGTCCCACCGGACAGGTATGGGATAGACAGAGAACATCGTATCCCCCTGAAACCGATAAGGTGCCTGACGATACAGCGATATCAGGAATGAGAAGAGGTGGGCTGGGGGCAGCCCAGCCGGAGATATTCTGTATCCAGAATGACAAGCAAAAAGACTCGCGTTAAAAAGACCCTGTGTAAGGTGTTGTCCCCATCCATACAAAGGGCCTGCGATGTGCCCTGTTATCCCCAAAGCAGGGATAGAAACCTTGAACAGGATGCAAAAAGCCTTTGTCTGGTAATCCCGACCAACAAAAAGGCCCGGAGAATATCCGGGCCTGAATCATCTCTTGGCACAGGGGGACTTGACTGCCGCTTATTTCCCCAGCATGGTATTGAGCAGAGCATCATATCCAATCAGATAAAAGAACCGCTTCTGGTTGAATACCGGCACAGACAATTCCCTGGCTCGCTGAAGCATCGCATTATAGGTTCCCCGAGCGGTCTGCGAAGCCTGGTATTTTTCCATCAGACTTGGATCGAGATCCGCCTCAGCCTGATCCGGACGAGCCGTAGGCACTGGTTCAAGCCCGACAACCACAAAATCCGTCTCAATCGTTACCTCGTTTTGCACCACACCGCCCCATCGCTCAATCATCTCCCGAATCCGCTGGCTGCCGTCAGCATCCACACGGCCGTCACCATCAAAATCAAAGTCGCCAAGAACCACAAACTTGTTGTTGCTTCTGGGGTCCCAGATCAGATTGGCCACAATATCTTCCTTGACAATCGGATTTTTCTTATTGCCGCGGACAATCCGGGCCACCGAAACCTTCGGTTCCACCTGGAAGACCTCGATCTCTGCCTTGCCCTCGCCGCTTTCTGGAATCGGGGCATTTCGATCGAACACGGCAAACGTCAAACCACGATATACATGGTCCTCTGATCCGGCATCCAGAAAGACCATATTATTCTGCAGATCCACCCGCAAAATCCCGGCATCCGGCTGATAGGCAGCCACCTCTTTATCCGGCCGCGGACGAATGGACTCCAGCCGCGACAGCGCCTCACGCAAGGACTTATTCGCCTGGGCCAGCTTGGTCTCTGTATCGGTCAGCTCCATCTGTTTTTGCTTGAGCTTATTCTGCTCTTCTTCCAGCCGTTTGTTGACCGCCTGAATCTGTTCCTCGGCCGAACGGGTCATCTGCTTTTGCAGATCATCATACTTGGCCTGGATATCATTGGCATTCTGCTGATAACTTTTCACCTGGGCTACAAGCTGCTGTTCCTTGAAGGTCGCCTCCTGCTTGTCAGCATTGTATTGTTCCTGAAGCTGCTGATATTGAGCTGTCAGATTATTAAGCATCGACTGAGTGTCATCTATTTTGGTTTTTAAATCCGCAACCAGCTTAATCAGAGCGATTCCTTCAGGACCCACTGCCGGGCTGGCGGATTGCCCCAGCATCTCCGTCATCTTGTTGATCTGCAGGACGATATCATTCAGTTTGGCATCTGCGGCCAAATCCTCAGCAGGTGCTACCCCGGTAATAATCGAATACAGCTTGTTAAACCGATCACTCATCGTGCCCAGGTAGGATTTCCCCTCATCCACCTTCCCCACAATTTTGCTGAGGTTCTGCTGCTCCCGTACGCTGGCGATCTTCTGCAAATCCGTCTTGCTGGAATCCAACTGAGCACGGTACTCCTCACTCTTGACATAAAAAATCACCGCACAGACCACTCCAACAATAAACAAGGCCACAAATGTGATGAGAGCATACAGCATCGCATTGCTCTGAGTCCTGGCTTGAGCCATAAGATAACTCCTTGAAATAGCAATAATTCCATATTATGCAACACAACAGCCACAAGAGCAGTAAGTATCCTGAACAAATCCCCTTTCGTCAAGAAAAAACACCCCCTAAACCCTTATGCCAACACAAAAAACGTCAAAATCAACCGGAATAAAACCGATTCCATTTCAATTCGTCGAAATGATCAAAAAAGATTGCCGTTTATTCCTCTCCGGATATAATCAGCATCTGAAAATACGATGGGACACAACGAACAGCTTCTGAACCTGTCCAAAAAGAATGTGATGATATTTTAAGTCTTTGTCGATATGGATTTCCCTGAACAATTCGGAAAGTGGCTTTTCGTCTCAGGCCTGCTTCTTTGTGGTTTAGGCCTGATGGTGATAGTGCTGGCAAAATTGGGGTTGTTCCGTCTGCCCGGCGATATTGACCTGATAGGCAAAAACTGGCGGGTCTTTGTCCCGATTACAAGCTGCCTTCTTCTGTCGGCCGCTTTGACGTTCTTGATGTGGATTATAAACTATTTTAAGAAATGATCTTATGAAACGAATACAAAAAAGGCAAACACCCCCGCCGCCAGGGATGGTTCGGCTGCAAAAAATACTCGCCCAGGCCGGTATCGACTCTAGAAGACGTTGCGAAGAAATGATCCTCGAAGGCGCCGTCTCCGTCAACGGACGGATCATCGATACCCTGCCTGCCTTTGCCAATCCGGAAACCGACGACATTCGGGTCAATGGACGCAAACTGAATAAACCTCAAAAGGTCTATTTCCTGCTAAACAAACCCAAAAATGTCATCTGCACCAATTTCGACCCGCAGGGAAGAAGAAAGGCGATTGACTATATCGACTGTCAACATCGCATCTTCTGTGTGGGACGACTCGACAACGACACCACCGGCGCTATCTTGCTGACCAATGATTCCATTCTCGCCAACCGCTTGACCCATCCCAAATACGAACTGCCCAAAACCTACCAGGTCACAATCAAAGGGCGAGTGGAAGGCGAACCCATCGAAAAACTCAAAAAAGGCGTCTGGCTGTCCGAGGGGAAAACGGCCAAAACCAGCGTCAAAGTCCTCAAGCGAAATAATCTTGAAACCATCCTCGAAGTCACCATCAATCAGAGCCTCAACCGCCAAATCAGCCGGATGCTGGCCAAAGTGGGATTCAAGGTTAAATCACTCAAGAGAACCCATATCGGAAATATCCAGATGAAAAACCTGCCCCCGGGAGGTTACCGCCCGCTGACCATGTCCGAGGTTCGCTATCTTTACAAAGCCACTGAGCTTGAAAACAAGCCCTCCGTGCATGATTCTGATCGGGACTCCCGAACCCAAAATTAAGGAGGTCGATGTATGGCAAAAGTATTAGTCCCTATCGCAGATGGAATTGAAGAACTGGAGTCCGTAACCCTCATTGATGTACTTCGCCGGGCTGGCGCTCAGGTCACGGTGGCATCCGTATCCGCCGCCCTGCAGGTCACGGCCTCACGCAAGACCAAATTAGTTGCCGATGCCATGATTGGGGATTGTGCCGGCACCACCTTTGACGCGATTATCCTGCCCGGCGGGATGCCCGGCGCCGAACATCTCCGCGACAGCGTCCCGCTGATTGAATTGCTCAAACAGCAGGTCCAGGCCGGCAGACTCTATGGGGCAATCTGTGCCTCTCCTGCCGTCGTACTGGCCCATCACGGACTCCTCAAAGGCCGCAAAGCAACCTGTTATCCGTCGATGGAAACACAACTACCCGATGCGTCCGCTGCTGCAAAACGCGTTGTCATAGACCACCATTGTATTACCAGTCAGGGCCCGGGCACTGCCATGGAATTCGCCCTGGCTATAGTCGAAGCCTTATTCGGCGCTGAACGCCGCAGACAAGTCGCCGAACCCATGCTGGTTGCATAGCACAGGTGACAGAGTGCGGTTTATTCCTGCACGTCCGTCCCTTTTACCAGCCCGGGGTTGGGGTCTGGGCCGCCCAGACAGTGGAGTCATCCGTGTAATTGCCGCCCGCTTGAGTCGGACGAATGTGGGTCAGGCTCTTGCCCGTACCGTCGGCCTCTGTCGGCCAGTGGCCTTTATTATTATAGCTGACCCGATCCACACGGATATAATATCTGTCTTTACCAAATTCCTTATCCCCCGGCATTGAAAGCTGTACCGCCTCGCCTTCATTGGCCAGTCGGCCGCTTTGCCATTGCAAAATCACAGTACCGGACGGAACACCGGGATAACGCGCATTAAAGGCATCGATTTTATTGACCAGCAAGAATCGTTGTCCCGGCTGAATCACAAGGTCACTGGGGAAGGTATAATCAACCCCGTCGGTCATCGCCCAGGGTACCCATTCTTCGAAGGAGGTTTCCGGAGAGATATAGGTACTGACCAAGCTGGCCATCCGAACCGCCGTATCGCTGATGTTCATCAGCTCAAGATATTCGCAATCCTGATCCCCGGGATTGGAACCCGGATTATACATAATCTCAGTCAGGATGATTGGCCCCACTTTCGGATAGGCATTGGGGGCGTTGGGCGTATTCTGGCTCATGGCCACAAAATCTGTGCCGCCCAGTGTCTTGACAAATTGTCCAAACGCAACCCCGGACTCCGCAGCCCCAAATTCCCGTTTTGTGAAGTAACCCGTCAGGGCTTCCCCGTTGCCGGACTGCAGATACAGCGTCTCACCGCCTTCACTGAGGGCAAACGGAATCCGACAGCCCGAATCCGAAACATTATTGAACTGGTTTTCACTCACGACATAGTAAGGGTTCTCCGGAGTCAGGATGACACCTGCCGGAATACGATATTTTTTCCGGTTATCATCGGAACTGAAACTATCAGAAAGATACCAGCCGCCGATGTTGATGCTCTGACTGGTGGTATTATACAGTTCAATCCAGTCCGGCAGTGCCGAATGAGAATGCGACAGCAGTTCATTGATAATCACCGCACCCGGCAGCGGAACCTGTTCCTGGGCGGTTTCGTCCCGTCCCGGCGTTCCGCCGCGGATTGCACTGGGTCGCCATAATTCCTTCTCACTCCAGGATATCTTTCCAGCCAGCAAAGCAATTTCCTGATCGCTCAAGGATCGACCATAAATACGCAGATCATCGAGAGTCCCGGCAAAGTAATTCAGCAGATTGGATTCTGATAATACGGCCAGATAGACATCCTGTGTACTGGCTGTATTGATCGTCTGCTGGGCACTTACGGTCGTATGAGTTTCCAGCACGCCGTCCACATACAATCGAATTTCGCCGACATCCGGCGAACCGTCATTATCCAGCACAGCCGCCACATGGTGCCATTTGCCATCTGCCACCACACGGCTGCCCTGAATATACCCTCCCCAGACCCCAACGGCCAACTGCCCGGTAGCTTGGACCCGGAACATCCACTTCTGACCGGCCTGCCCCGCCCCCCAGGTCACAATATTTTGTTCAGTGGCGGTTAACGGAGTTCGTATCCAGGCCGAACAGGTCCGTGAGGCCCCGCCCGCAACGCCCTTATAGCCTGTTGCAACGGCATAATCATCCACACCGTCAAACACTAAAGCCTTATTCTCCCGTCCAAGCCGGCGTGTCGTATCCGCCACATTATAAAGGGTCGCCGGATGAAGCCCCACTGCATCCCATACGGTAGTACCCGCCGCCTCATTGAACGTCCATCGGGCCTCCAGACTCGCATCCGAGACGGCTGTTTTGTCATACGCCGGATTTACCGCCGTCAGCGAAAAACCATCTCCGTCGGTAATCTCATACCAGCTATTGTCGTACTCAATTTCCTGAATGGTCTGCCCGGCAATATCACAAAGCCGCAGTGTTTCACCGGCATTGTCTAACGCGCCGGCATACTGGCCGACAACCGGCAGAGCGGTTCCGTATCGGGCCTCAAAGACAGGCTGATTTCGCACCAGCAGAATCCGCTGATTCGGACTTAAAACCGTATCGCCAAACGTAAAGTCAATCCCCTTGGTAAAAGCGACCTGATTCAAGTTAATGACCTCAGTTCCCGTGTTCATCAACTCAATGAATTCTTCATTGGGATCCCCGCCGGGGTTATACATCCATTCCGAGATACGAAGATTATCATTGATCGCCCCGACACCAATCACTGCTTCGCGCAGAGCACTCCAGGTGCTGCCGTTAAGGGTCCGAGCCTTGATGCGGACACTCTTGGTCAGGGTAATCGGCCCTGTGTATTTCACCGCTTTGGGCGAAACCCCCTGAGAATTGATCGTCGTTCCCGCTTCCAGAACCGGAGAAATCAGGAAGTCCGAACTGGAAGCCGTATCATTCAATCCGTGAATCGCCAGCAGATTGGTCCCGTCCTGCAGAAGCCCCAGATAGCTGTCAAGAGAAAAACTCTCCTGACCATTATTTTCGTGCCCTGCCGATGCCCTTGAATTCCAGGCCGGCGAGTTGAACGCACTGAAATTCTTACGGTACACCTCCGTCCCGTTGAGATAGACAATAAATCCATCGTCATAACGCATTTTCAGCGTCAGATAATTCCATTGAGCCAGTTGCTGGGCATTCACGGTAAAGGGAATACGAATATACACAGACGTGTTTTTGCCGTACATCTTGCTTTCCACATTATAGCTGATGTAGGGCACGCCGCTGGTGGCTTCCGTCGGATTCCGTTCATACCCCACCCCGCCGGTTTTGGTGGTATCCGGGGGTGTACCATCCGTCCAGGTGCTGTCACTGTAATTGATCTGCGTCCGCCAGTTGGTACCGATATTGCCGGTGGGGACCAGCACTTTCTTGGCCGCATTTTCCGGCACCAGCACGACGGTGGTGGTGGTACGCTGTCCCAGCGGCAGCCGGGGGTCCGAACCGTCAAGCGTATAATAAATATCTCCGCTTTGTCCAGCGGCATTCTGCATGCTTACCTGCGTGTTTTCCACAACGGAGTCCTGCAGGACATCCTGCCCGTTGATGATAAATCGCGGTCCGGCAAACGTAAACAGCGATCGGGAGCGGCACTGATTGAAATAAATCTCTTCCCGCGCCGGAATATAGGTATCCGGAATAAACCGGTTGATGTAGGGAATCACCCCCTGAACCTCGCTGGCTAATTGCCAGAATAGACTGTTCAGCCGGGCCTTGGACATAATGCCATCGTCTTCCAGAAAATGCTTCTGCAGCCGGTCACAGAATAACAGTTTAAAATCCTCATTGGCCCACAAGGCCCGGAACAATTTGGATAGTGGGCTTCCGTTACTGTTTAACAATTCCCCAAAGCGATCGTTGCTGGTATTGTTATCCATGCACCCTTCGGCATCCCACACAAAAAACCGCCATTTCCGGTTGGCCGAGCGTTCCGCCGCCGCAGACCAGTTATTATGCGGCCAGTCCCAGTTGCCCCCCCAGGTCTGGACAATATTATAATCCACAAATGCATCCAGGTCCAGCTGCCGGACGACTTCATTATAATAAACCGGATTGGTCAGATTGTTGCTGGTGGCATAGTTTATAAATGCATTGAACGCTACCATATCGCCATCCCGAGCTTCCAGATAGCTGGCCGTGTTCCCCGGAACAACCCATCCCACAATATCCCATTTCTGGTCGCTGTCAAACCACTGCTGACAATAGTCTTCATCAATCCGCTCGCACAGATTGTAATAGCCCTTGTAATCCCCATTGATAAATAAATTCACAAACGTTCCGCGGCTGGCATAACCACTCATCGCATACTGGAGTCGGCGAATCATCTCATCTCGAACAAAGGGATTACTCTGGTCGTTGTGGCCGGCACGCAGCACCAGCGTATCAATCTTGTCCACCTCCGGAAACTGATCCAGCACCGCATGATTAAACGCCGTATCCCCATACTGGCTTCGGAAATACAGTCGGAAACTGTATTTGTTGTCGCCCCACCAGGTACCTGTCTGCGGCGGCACGGTATAACGCGGCCGCATCCAGGCACTGCCGTGGACCCGAAGACCGCAGTCTTCCTGAAATTCATGGTCCCGGTCGGATCGCATATATTCCATCGAAACCGGACGCTCATAATTCTCGCCGTGCTGTATCACGTTGTTGTAATCTGTGGACAATATCGGATACCATCCGTTGCCGCCCCAGGCCCCCCCAACAATGGCCATCACACCGTTTGGATTATAAAAAACCTCGCCGGGGCTGCCCGACAGGCAGACCGCAGGTAACCCTTTCATCACATCAGTGGGCCTCATCAAATAGGTTCGGGTCTTAATCGCACTGGGGGTATAACCAGCCTTGAACGCCGCGGCACGAACAACAACGCCCCGGGTCGTCGCTGCCGATATCGCGATCGGCGCAGTATAAGTAATCCCGTTGGACAAGGTTGGATCGGTACCGTTGAGGGTATAGCGTATCGTTGCCCCGCTGGTCGGACAGCTCAGAGTCAGCGAAAAGGCATTATCATAATATCCCCGTTCCTGGCTAAATTCGGGTTCCGCCACAAATCCCAGAAATGACTGGCGATTCTCCTGACCGGGTGTCGGCAGCGAAAAATAATACTCCGCCCCCCCCCAGCATCCCATAGGAAATATTGTCCCGCTGTGCCGGGAAACCATACTCGGCGGTCTGCTCATTCAACACCGATTGATAGGCATGGACAACCGTCCCATCCGGACGACTTAAACCCAGATATTCCCCTGCCGCCGACAAACTGAACGTCGTATGCAAATACCCCGCCGGATCCACATAATTTTTGCTCTTGCTGGATGCAAACACAATCAGATAGCTGCGCCCGTTTAAAATCGTATCGGCCGGGAACTGCCATTTCAAAGGATTCGACTGTTTATCCGACAACCCCCACCCCCCCAGGTTAATCGGCCAGTCGGTCTGGTTGTAAATCTCAATCCAGTCAGACGATTCGCCATTGCCATCCAGAATCTGCCCGGCCGCCGTATTCGGTGGATTGTCCGAATCATTGGCCGCAACAAACTCACTGATGATAAGGGGTGGCTCTTCCCGACCCCAGTCCTTGGCAAATTCGGCAAAATCCGCCGTGTTAACCTGAGTATCCGCGTTAAAATCAGGATTATGACGAGACGCCGTCCCCGTCGCATAAAGGCGAGCAATTTCATCCTCGGCCAGCGGCTGATTATATATCTGAACATCATCGATCATGCCGTTGAAATAACGCAATTCCTCATGATACACACCAATCCGCATATCCCCATGCACGGCTGTATTCACTTGCTGGTCAAGCACAACGCGGATGTCTTCCCGGCGACCATCAACATACAACGCAATTTCACCGACCGTAGGACTGCCGTCGTCATTGAGAACAACCGCAATATGATGCCACTCCCCATCATGAATGAGCGTCGTTCCGATAATATATCCCTGATAGACCTCGGCTCGCAAAGCGCCGCTTTCGTCCACACGCACAACCCATTTGGTCCCGCTGGACGAATTATTTCCCCAGGAGATAATCTCGCCGGTGGGCTTATTCGTATTAATCCACGCACTGCATGTCCGGCTGGCACCACCGGAAATCCCCTTAAAACCCACCGCCTCGACATAGTCGTCTATCCCGTCAAATGACAGGGCCCCCTGATACCGTCCCCAGACCGGCATCCATTGCGGCTCACCGTGCAGTTGCCCGGTATAACCGCTGATATCTTCGGCCGCAATCTCGCCCTCACTCTCATCCAGACGCCAGCGGGCAACCAGCCCCTTATGCACCGGCTGCGAAGAACTCAGCCAGCTATCGGCAAAAATCAGTAAATCCGACATATCCACAACACAGTCGCCGGAAAGATCCCCGGTTGGACAATCGGAATAAGCAGATGGACAAAAAGCCATGCTAAGGCACAGCATCCATACCCCCAATACACAAACGCAACACCCTCTGGCCATCGGATGACCTCCGTATAAATAATCCATAACGCCCCAAAGCATAAATAGCTATTATATCAATCAGTTACGAACAGGACAATAAGATACACCCTGTTTCGTCCTGATTTTAACCAGGAATTAACAAAGACTGAATTTTTTACGATAAATGGTGTTTATACAGAGGTATAGTGTCTATTTTATCGCTATCACTTCCAAAGGCAAATATACTTCCTTCTGTCCTCGAGACGGATTGAAAGCCTTTGGGCCATGGTCGGTCCAAATGATCGGATCCATACACATCTGCCGGGCCGTTCGTTCGTCATTCCATGAATGATATACGATAAAATAGGTCTTTTTGTTTGGTTCTAAAACCACCGAATTATGCCCAGGCCCGATAAGTTTTCCCGGGATTGTACTTAAAACCGATGCCTTGTCCTTGCTCCAAAGGTCTTGATACGGCCCCATCACAGTATCTGACACCGCACAACCCACTCCATATCCAGGCGTCTGCCAGTTGCCGCCGGAGTAGAAGCAATAGTACCTGCCGTCACGATAAATCACAAACGGCCCTTCCACCGTGTGCCATGCATCCCATTTGCGGTCATACAGGGTCCGGTTTCGCTCATAAATCTGCCAATCGGCAAAGGCACGCAATACAGTCTTTACAGGCCCTACTGTCGATACCATATCCTCGCCCAGCTGGACGACCGCCAGGGCCGTACCGGGCCGCTGATCAAAGAAGTCCTTGGCAAAAAACAGATACCACCTCTTGCTCACCGGGTCAAAAAAAGGATGTCCATCGATGGAAAACGGTTCATCCGGAAACAGCAGCTTGCCGGTATCCCTGAACGGACCCTCAGGTTTGTCCGCAACCGCCACCCGCATCTTGCCGTCGCCGGCATAATACAGATAAAACTTGCCTCGATACTCGACAACCTCCGGCGCCCAGTAATCTTTCATAGCCGGCTCAGCCACCGGTTCCAGCGCCCCCCCAACATGCGTCCAGGTCACAAAGTCCTCCGAACGTAATACCGGAAATTGCCTGCCGTCCAGCCCAGACCCGGTCCCGTAAGCATAATAGACACCCTGGTACTGCATCACTTGCGGATCGGCCAGGTACCCGTCCCACACCGGATTATGATATGATAATTTCGAAGAGCTGCGATGACATCCACCCACAACACAAAGCATCGCCGCAAGCACAAGACCTGTATTCTTCATAGGACTGTCCTTCCATTGGAGTTTGTCAAATTATTCCAAAACGTTAGTTCAAGACAAACTATAACGTCTGCACAAAATGGCTTCAAGCCTAAAACAAACGAGAAATCAAAAGCAGGAATGAAGACGTGTCTGTCTGCAAATAAAAAAGGCTCGTTAAAACGAGCCTTCATGTTGAGGCCTGCCTCCAGTAATGCCGTTTGAGTCCAATTGAAAGTAACCCCTAATTTAAAGTGGGCAGCCGTTGCGTTTTCCCGAAGATCCTGTCATGCAGGCTTGTTCGGCTCTTGCGACCTGGCTTCCCGGGGAGCTTTCATCGGTTCTTCCAATGTGAGGACTCAGTCACGCACATCCCAGGGGCGAAACCGCAAACTCACTATATCAGAATATCGGAAAAAAATCAAGAATTACATGAGTCAAAGTTGCATTCTTATCCGAAAAAATACGGATAAAAAAAGACGTCTTGCGGACGTCTTTTTTAAGCCTTCTGGCCATCAATAGTTAGGGCATACCAAACAGTCTTTATGTGGTACGGATTTGCACGCCTAATTTTTGATTCAGTGTTTCAAGGATAGTCTTCTCAAACACATCCACCTGGTCATGACGCAGCGTCCCATCATCATCACGGAAAACCAGCGACACCGTGACACTCTTTTGTCCGGCAGGGATGGGTTTACCCCGATACAGAGTCACAAAATCGACTTTCTCCAATTGCGCCGGCCAGCAGGTCTGAAGGGTCGACAGAATATCGGACCATTTCACCGGCTCAGCAACAATCAGCGACAAATCCCGGCAAATCGCAGGAAACTTGGGGATCGGCTTGACCGTCACAATACCGCCAATCGATTCCAGCAGCATATCAAAATCCAGCTCCGCCACACAGACCTGCCCCGCCCGGTCCAAATCGAACCGCTTGGCCAGGTCCGCCTTGAGCACCCCCGCCACCCCCACCGGCCGGCCATCCATCAGAACCTCCGCTCCCGCCTGGGCCCACTTGTATTCGGCTGGCTTGCACTCGACCTTCGCGGCCGCATTGACCGCCTCGATAATCCCCTCAATAACCCCACGCAACTGCCGGAAGTCACCATCCGTTACAAGGCCAATCTGCGTCCGCTGAATCGGCAGTTTGTCCGGATGGGCCTGATTGGGCTTATACGTATCGGCCAGCTCAAACAGACTGCACGCCGTATTGCCCGCATTATAATTGGACCGCATCACTCCGGCCAGCGATGCCATCAGCGTCGAACGCAGAATCCGAGACGATTTCTGATTCACATCCTGCACCGCCAGATGCTGCTCAATCGCAAGGTCGCTGAATACTGCCGCCAGCTCCGGCTCCACAAACGACACAGTCACGGTTTCATAAAACCCGCAGCCCGTCAGCACCGTCCGCAGCCGCGAGGCCAGCGTCTGACGCTTGTCTTTGGGAGCAGCTTCAATATGAATCTTTCGCTCGGTGGGAATCTTGTCATAACCCCAGCAGCGAGCGGCCTCTTCAATCAAATCCACCTCGCGATAAATATCATGCCGCCAGGTCGGAATCGTACAGACCACCAGGTCGTCGGTCTTCATCTCGGGATTGAAACCCAGCCCCTGGAATATCGCCATCACCTTCTCAGGGGGAATCGTAATCCCCAGCAACGCATTCATACGCGAAAATCGCATCCCCACCGTCGGTGTTTCGACTTTGCCCGGATAGACATCCACAACTCCACGGGCTGCTTGTCCGCCTGCCCACTGCATAATCAATTGAGCACATCGACGGGACGCCCATTCGATATTATCCGTATCAACCAGACGCTCAAACCGGTACGAGGCCTCCGAAGGCAGCGCCAGCCGTCGTGATGTCCGACGAATACACACCGGATCAAACCGGGCCTCTTCCAGCAGAATATTGACCGTTGTATCGCTCACTTCGGTCTCAAGCCCGCCCATGACGCCGGCAATCGCAACCGGATGCTTTTCATCCGCGATCACCAGCATCGAATCCGCCAGGTCGCACTTGCTGCCGTCGATGCTGATGATACGCTCTCCAGCCACCGCCTTGCGAACGATAATCTTCTTTCCGCCAATTTTATCATAATCGAACGCGTGTGGCGGCTGACCATGTTCCATCATTGCATAATTGGTCGCATCCACCACATTGTTCACGCTGCGAAGCCCCACCGCCTCAAGACGTTTCTGCACCCACTCCGGCGACGGTCCGATCTTGACCCCTTCGATCACCCGGGCCGTATATCGTCCGCACAGGGTCGGTTCGGCAATCTTCACATCCACAAGCTGGCTGGCCTCGCGGTCGGATTCAGCATACTCGACCTGCGGCAGTGTCAATGGCCTGCCCCATGCCGCCGACAGCTCCCGGGCAATGCCAATATGACTCAGGCAGTCGCCGCGATTGCTGGTGATTTCCACATCGATTACGGTATCATCTTCAAACGGGGTAATCGATTCGATCGGCAGCCCGCGGTCGCTGAGCGTCGAGCCGATCTGCTCGGCCGTGTAGCCGGAAATATCGATATAATCCCGCAGCCATTTCATTGAGATTTTCATACGTTGGCCAAACCTTCCTGTATCAAATATACTGATCGCACTTGAAATTTTCCGTTTCGGCGAGGCTAAAGAGCTTTGAGCCACCAGCTTCCACCGTAGATGATCACCGCGGCAATGGATAGGTCGCTTGACGCACGGTATAGAACAGCCTGTGGCCGTCGCGGAATAATCTTACCCGTTGGGTAAATCTTAAGGCAAAGCCGATAAGGTACCTCTAAATCCATAGCCTGTCAATGCTTTTGCCCCGCCCGGCCACAAAAACGCCCCCCACAACGCCCCTTTTGAACAGCCCTAAAATATGTGGATACCCCCTGTATCCCTGATTTATGATATGCTATATATTTAGTAGCTAAGCCTCCGTGCTTGAGTTTATCCAGCCTTTTAGTAGCTCAAGCCTCCGTGCTTGAGATCATTCAGCCTCGCCGCAGGCGAATCCTTAAATTTCTTTGCCCTTCGATTTCTGACTTTTTGTCACATCAACTATTTCTTCTCGCAGACCGCCACCCCAACAAACGAATCCGCCGTCCCATAATACAAAATCCATTTGCCCTGGAAATACACCAGCCCCTCCACAAAGACAGTACCATCGGTGTATTGGCCGGTTTTTTCATAGTCCATCTCCGGCTTAAAGAACGTCTCCTCGCACCGGTCCAGCACCCGCATCGGATCGGTTTTATCCAGAAGAAGCTGCCCGGCCGCATACGCCCCTTTGCCGACGGACCGATCCGCCCCGCTGTTTTTACCGTTATAAATCAGGACAATCCCCTTGTCCGTTACCACCGCCGGCGGCCCCGCCTCAGTCAGCAGGCTGTCAAACTTGTCGGCGCGGGGCTTAATCAGGGCAATCAGCTCGCCTTTGTCATTGACCTCTGGTGTCCAGTGAATCAAGTCGTCCGAGGTCGCCGCGTGAATCGCCGCCTCGCCCCAGTACATCCAGTATTTGCCGTTAATCTTCTCGGCCACCAGCCGCCCATCGCGAAGCAAGGTCACGACGGACGCGGATTTATTCCAGCTATCGACGAATTTGCCGCCGTAGGCGTCTTTGAAAATCGGGCCGAACTTGGTCCAGTGCTTCGGGTCTTTGGAGCAAGCCACCCCAATACGGGCTGAACGCGAAACCTGCCCCGGCGTGTCGCGATTCCACATCGTATAGTAGATATAATATGTCCCGTCCGGCCCTTCGACCACACGGGGGTCTTCGCAGCCGCCCCGCCACTCGTAGGCCTTCCATGCATCTTCATCGGGGTACAGGACCGGCACAGGCAGCCGCTCGAAGGTAATTCCATCCGACGATTCAGCATACCCGACCCGCGAGGTATGTTTTCCAATGCCGTCGCCGGTACCATCCTCGGCCCGATACAGCACGACAATCTTGTTTTGATAGACAATGGCCGCAGGGTTGAAGGTGTCGCTCTGCTGCCAGTAAATCTCTTTGCCGACCATCGGGCAGGCAAAGACGGTGTCCTTGATGGGGCTGATAACGGGTTTGCTGACCGGCCGGACAAACGGTCCAAGCTGCCAATCCTGCTTGCCTCCCTCGGCACAGGACAGCGTCGATAAAGACAGACTTAACCACACCAAGAATAACCCAGCATATCTTTCAGCAGGCATCGGAGTTCCTTTCTTTGTCGGATTGTGACGTTTTTAAAAAGTATAACGCCCCCGCCAGCTATGAAAACAGGATTTTTGACCAATTCGTTGGACAGTTGTAACACTATCCACCTGCGTTTCAAACATACGATGATTGCTCTGTGGCCCAAAAGAAGAAATAGGGTATTTTAGCCCCCGCCCGGATACAGCAAAAGGATGCGATTGAAAGCTTTGCCTCGCCCCAGGGGTACCATACCTGAGAGAGCATATGCCGGCAAGCAGAGACTATGCCGCGGTTTGCTGAACAAGGAGCTGCTGGTCGATACGCTGTCTGGCAACACGGGTATCCAGTATCCCGGCAAGCCGGGTTTTGTTTTGCGGATCCACGACCAGAATCTGTTCGGTGCCGAGTTTGTCCATCAGTTCCATCGCCACAGAAAGCGGTGTGGATTCAGTCACGGTATCCCGCACCGACGCCATCACATCGGCTATCAGCATCCAGTTCCAGCAATCCTGCTCGACCAGGACATCCCGCAGGTGCGACAGGGTCATCATCCCCACCAGATCCCCGCTGGCGTTGACCACCGGAAAGGTACTGTCCTCGGAATGGGCGAACTTTTCCACAGCACAGGCAATGGTATCATGAGACCGCAGCGGCTCAATGTGTGGATTGAATACATCCCCTACCGTCAGTGTCGCCATGATATCGTCTTCGGTGACGTTGCGATTGATTTCTTTGGCCAGCTTGATGCTCAGCTTGACGCAGAAGGGGCCGATGAACTGGACAATCATCGTCGTGGCCGTCACGCCAAAGATGATGACTTCGCCCAGCGACAGGGCGTCGGTAATCGGAATATGGTTCAGATGCTGGCTGGCCATAATGGAAAGGCCGATAGCCACGCCGCCCTGGGCAAAGATGCCCAGACCGCTGTATTTCTGCACAGCTTCACAAGCCCCGCTGCGGCGAGCACCGATATAACAGCCCAGCATTTTGCCGAGGTTGCGGCACAGAACATATAGAACGACCACCAGCCACAGCCAGCCGGGCATCTTCGATAACCCCAGCCGAGCGCCCACCAGCACAAAGAACATCACATAAATCGGGCCTGAAAAACTGCGAAGCAGGCCAAACAGTTCCTGACTGCGTAAGGGAGCCAGATTGACCAGCACAAGCCCCATCGTCATCGTGACCAGAATCACATCCAGCCCGGCCGTGTTGGCCCCGCCGATGAGGACCAGAAGCGAACCAACCGAGATAGCCAGCAGGCGTTCTTTTTTCTGGTGAATATAACGCAGCAGCAGATTAAGCAAGCCGCCGCTGATGGCCCCTGCCGCAACCGAACCGCCAAGTTCGTAGGCGACCTTTTTTATTTCGGAAGCAATGGAGCTGTCCTGGCCGGTCAGCATCTGCGACACACTGGTGCCGACGCCGTACAGCGTCATCGCCAGAGCATCATCCAGAGCTACAACGGCAATAATGCACAGGGTCAGGACGCCTTTGGCACGATATTCCCACAGGACTTCCACCGTAGAGGCCGGATCGGTAGCCGAAGCAATGGCGCCAAAGACGACGCCGGCCGCCAGCGCAGCCGAAAAATTGCCGGTCACTTTCCACAAAACCAGCATGGATGACGACATCACCAGGACAAAGGAAATCATGCCTTCCCACACCAGAATCGAAATAAACTGTCTGCCGTATTTGCGGAAGGTATCGGCACGCAATTCGCCGCCGACCAAAAAACCGATAATACCCAGAGCGAACCAGGTAAAGGATTTAAAATGTTCGACCTGGGCGACGTCAATCCATTTCAGACCGCTTTGCCCAACTAAAATACCAAATACGATATAGCCGACTACTTGCGGGATGCGGATCTTCTGGAAAAACCAGGCTCCGATCGCCCCGCCAAGGACGCCGATACCCAATAACACTAATACACTCGGATGAAATCCATCCATTATTTATAAATCCCACGACTGCGTTTTTGCTATTTTCCACACTAAACAAAAGGTAATATTAACCAATTGGAACAAAATGAAAGAGTACAGTCTATAGCGGCCAGCGTCGATTGCAACCGTTTTATCTGAGAATCTGGTTTGCGGGGTGGGCCTTGCAGTGACAAAATCCACCAAAATAGATTGCTGAAAAGCCCCTGCGGGTTTATGGTATAAACAAAGGATGTAAATTCGCAAAACACTCAGGGATTGTAGCATGGAGATACAAATAAACAACCGCAAACTCCGGCTGATGGTTGGAGATATTACCGAACAGGCCACAGATGCCATCGTCAACGCGGCCAACAGTTACCTGTTGCACGGCGGCGGGGTTGCCGGAGCAATTGTGCGAAAAGGGGGAATGAGTATCCAGTTTGAAAGTTTTGCCAGGGCCCCGGTCCCCGTCGGGCAGGCGGTTATCACCGGGGCAGGCAAGCTCAAGTGCAAGCATGTAATCCACGCCGTCGGGCCGCGTATGGGCGAAGGCGACGAGGACACAAAACTCAAAAACGCCACATTGAATAGCCTGAAAGTCGCCAATGAGAACAAGCTAAACAGCCTCTCTTTTTGCGCCATCAGTACGGGCATCTTCGGCTACCCCATGGACCGCTGCGCCGACATTATGCTGGCCAATGTCATCGCCCATCTTTCAGGAGAAACGTCGCTAAATGAAGTGGTCTTCTGTCTTTATGAACAGAAGGCGTATGATGTCTTTGCGGCAGCCCTGAAAAAACTCCAGCCGTAGGCGTTTTTCTTTATTCAAAAAGGGCATCTTTTGCTATTATACCCACTCGAATGAATATGAGGCATTCACAGGCAAGGGCTGCCTTGATTCAATCCGACAAATCGACGCAGGAATCCGATACCAGTATGAAAACAGAGATTTATCAGTGGAATAGTCCCCAGCAGGAAACGATCGTTCGTGCAGCCGTAAAAGTGCTGGATGGCGGCGGTGTGGCGGCAATCCCGACCGAGACGGTCTATGGATTGGCGTGCCGGGCGGAACCTGAGGCAATCCGTCGGCTTGACACCATCAAGGCCAGAGCAGAAGGCAAACGCTATTCGTTGCATATCGGAAAGCCGGAGGATGTCTATCGTTATGTTCCACAAATGCCGTTGCGGGTGCACGCCCTCGTACGCAAAGGTTTGCCGGGTCCGATCACGTTGGTCTGCCAACCAAACGAACCCAATTTGGCAGAATTACGCCAAAAACTGGGCGACAAAGTCTTTAATATCCTCTATGAAAATGGCTCGATAGGGATTCGTTGTCCGAATGAGCAAGCGGCTTTAGCTATCTTATCACGGACAGTCTGGCCGATTGTGGCCCCCAGTGCTAATCCCTCGGGAATGGCCCCGGCTACCAGTGCTCAGCAGGTTCTGGAGTATTTCGATGGACAAATCGAGATGATTGTGGATGGAGGCCCCCAGGCTTGCCGGTATCAGCAAAGCAGTACCGTCGTCAAAATATCCGATGCCGGGGTCGAGATTTTACGCGAAGGTGTTCTGACGCGGGCGGCTGTCGAAGAGCTTGCCACAGCGCAGATCGTATTTGTCTGCACGGGCAACACCTGCCGCAGCCCGATGGCCCAGGTGCTGGCCGCAAACTATTTATCGAAGAAAATGTCCTGTAATATTGACGAACTGCCCGCATTTGGATATAAAATAGATTCATTCGGCGTCTCGGCATATGACGGTTGCCGGGCGAGCGAAGAAGCCTGTAAGGTATTGCGTAAAAAAGGTTTATCGCTGGACCGACACAGTAGCCGCTTGCTCCGACGTCAGGATATACAAGAGGCGGATTTAATATTTGTCATGAGCCGGCATCATCGGGATGCGGTGTTGGCTCTGGATAACCAGGCCGCGGATCGGGTATTTTTACTGGATCCGGACGGCGAGATCTCCGACCCCATTGGATTTGGAGAAACTCAGTATCAGGCTTGTGCAACTCAGATTGAACAGGCCATAGAAAAACGTTTTAAGGATTTACTATGAAAATTGCGCTGGCAACTGACCACCGTGGCGTGAAAACCGTCGAACAGATTAAAGCTATTCTGGCTCAACTGGGCCATGAATATATTGATTTTAGCGATGGGAATTCAGATACCCCGATGGATTATCCGGATGGGGCTTATGATGCAGCATCGGCAGTCTCAAAGGGGACCGCTGATCGGGCAATCCTGGTTTGCGGAACGGGTATCGGGATGTGCATCGCAGCCAATAAGGTCAAAGGCGTACGGGCTGCACTGTGCTATGATGAATTGGCGGCCAAGGTATCGCGGGAACACAATGATGCCAATGTCTTATGTCTATCCGGTGATTTGCTTGGGCCAGCAATGCTGCAAAAAATGGTTGAGACCTGGCTTGCGACTGAGTTTTCCGGCGGTCGGCATTTGCGGCGGATCAAAAAAATCAGAGCCATTGAAGAGGGACAAAACCCACGAGAAGTCGTAAGCCAATAAATGACAAGTCGTTGCAACAAGCAAGGCGGCCTTCGGGTCGCCTTTTTTTATGGCCTTCACAGGCCGCAGTTCCGGTCATATTAAGGTTTTCAGAACAAATCATGTAACCGCTGACCGGGGTATGGGTATTACATAGTGTAGGTTCGGGCCCATCAATAAGACAAAAAACGACTATTTAAGGAGTACAAGCTATGAAACGGATAGTATTTGGATTATGGATTGCATCTTTGGTACTGTCATCGATGGTGTTTGCCGCCCCCCTGGATAAGACCAAAGTGATGAAAGAAGCGACCTGGGCGGTGCATCTGGATATTGAACAATTCCGCCAGAGCGTACTGGGTAAGGAGATGATCAATGAACTGACAGCCCGGGGAGTCATGGGCAAGCTGGATAACTTTGCCAAGGTATTTTCCTTCCACCCGATCAATGACATCCAGGGAGTCACGCTGTTTGGCCAGGATAAGGACCCGCAAAAGGCCGCAGCGATTATTCGCGGGACCTGCAATCCGGCAACCTTGATTGCAATGGTCGGAATGAATCCGTATTATGAAAAAAGCGAATACGGCTCCTATACGATTCACAGCTGGATAGACGACAAAAAAGGTCCGGACGGGCCGAGGCAATATGGCTGCTTCTACAATCCCACAACCCTGGTGATGGGGATGGGTAAAGACACCCTCCAGCAGACCCTGGATGTGCTGGATGGCAAACATGCCAACGCCGCCGGCAATGCGATGTTCAACCAGTTTGCCGAAGGGTCGCATGGTGTAATTATGTCGCTGTTTGCTGAAAAGACCGGCGAGACCGTCAACGGGATTGAGGAAGCGGCCATTCTGCAGCAGACCAACCGCATCGCCCTGATGTTCGGCGAAAAAGAGAATGCGTCGTATATCGATATTCTGCTGCAGGCCCGCAATGCCGCAGAAGCCACCAAGATTCAGCAGTTTGTCCAGGGGATGCTGGCGATGGTATCGCTTTCGGTCGCGGATAAAAATCCCAAGCTGGACCAGCTTATCAACGCCGTTAACCTCAACTGCACCGACGATGTGGTCCGCGTGCAATGCAACTGGGACAGCAAAGACCTGATCGCACTGCTCAAACAGCTTGAACAAACAAATAATATCAAGATTGCCAAATAAATCGGATGGTGTATTACCAGCCTCTATGGCCAGATACCACACAACCTCTCAAACAGCTCTAAGTAATGACCTGATCCGTGCAGCCCAGACCGGCTGCACGGACAGTTTTGCGCAGCTTGTACAGACCTATTCACCGCGGCTGTTCCGGTTTTTGTATCAGCGAACCGGTAATCGCCAGGATGCCGAAGACCTGCTGCAGGAGACGTTCCTGCGGGTGTATCAGCATCTCAGCGAATTTGATACCGAACAGTCATTTTCAACCTGGATTTTCACGATTGCCTGGCGGCTGGCAGCCAATCATTATCGCAAAAACGCCCATTCGCCCAGTGCGGCTCTTCCAGAGGATTTCTGTGACCTCTCACAGGCTGACCAGACGATGCTGCAGGAACAACGCGACAGCCTGTGGGCGGCGGTCAGAAAATTGCCCCCCGCCCAGCGGCAGGTGATGGAACTGCGATATCTGGGCGATTTGTCAGTGCGTCAGATTGCCGACGTGATGGGGCTGCACAGGATTTATGTTAAGGTACTGCTGTTTCGGGCCAGAAAAAGATTGGTTGGGCAATTAACCGAATCAACCGGCAAAAATGCGGACAGGGTTGAGGCCGCCCCCGTGGTGGAATTTCAACCCGTCAAACCACGGGAGTATATCCAACGGCTATGATTGACTGTCAAGTAAAAATAGAATGCCTCGGGCATGGCTATCGGCTTCAAGCACGAAGGCTTGAGCCGCTATCCGTGATGAAATGAAACACTTAAACAGGGTCATGACTATGTGGTGCAATTATTATCAATGGAAGCTGTCCGCGGCAGCGGATGAACAAAAAGTTGTTTCAGCCTCCCTGCTGCGGCATGTAAGGCGATGTGCCCGCTGTCGCCAGTTTGCTCATCATCTGGGGACGCTCGACGCCCGACTTGCACAGGAAGCCGCCGAGTGGACTGCCCCCAAAAACGTCTTGATCCCCCAATCGGCTCATGCTGCCGCTTTGCCTGACACCTATCACCGCCCTGCTTATCCGTGGGTGCTTGCAGCGGCCGCGTGTGCGGCGGCTTTGTTGGTGGGGACATTTGTGTGGTTCCAATCGGATACCCATGGTACTTCTTCGCCCAATCCGGTCGCTGAACTGCAGCGGCTATGGTCGGAACTGCCGATTTCGGCATCCCGGGAACCGCTTCATCCCGCTGCCGTGCCGCGATGGATTGACCATTATTATTATCAGGAGTTGTCGAACCTTGCTGCAGATACCAAATCCGCGGCGACGCTGGCCTCGGCCTGCCTGGGCGTGGATTTAAACACACTGGCATTAGCCTATGCAGATACCTCCAATTAAATGCGCCGACAGACGGCGACAGCTCTATGCACGTGCGGCAAACAGAAAGGCATTGAGTACCGCAGCGATGATGTCATAAAAGGCGTGAACCCCCGCCACAATCCCAAACCCGCGAACCGCAAAAATCACCGCAAAATAAATCCCGGCCATCATCCGGAAAATAAACGTCAGCCAGACAAACGGCTCGCCCTGTCCGAAATGGCCATTGACATAGAAGAAATGGTGATGCACGCTGAACAGAATCGCGGAAATCAGAACCGAAATCATCACCGCCACATCTTTTTTCAGACCCAGTAAATCCTGAAACACAATCATCAGCAGGCAAATCAGAAACAGCCGGAAGACCAGTTCCTCATAAATCCCTGCACCGATCCCCGTAACAATATCCCCCCACAGGCCCGGGCCCTGGCCGGCAGGCTGTGCAGCACAGCCAATCAGCGGCATAGACAGCATCGCAGCGGGCTGTTCCGGGGCAGCAGCCGGACGATTCATCGCCAGACTGAGCACAATCAGCGGAATCGACAGCAGGACACATTCGAGGGTCATCGGCACAAAATCGCTGACGCGAACCTGCCATTTGGTCCCGCTGGTGATTTGCAGCCACAGCAGGATAATAATCACCACAAAGGGCGGCGCTATCCAGGTCATTCGCTCGGAAAAGCCGACATATTCGAGCAGATTTTGTACCCAGACAAACGCCACGACGCGAAGCTGCGGCTGATACAGGCTTTGCGACAGGACATCCGGGTGGATATAAAACGTGCCCACTTCATACAGCAGCAGAAAGCCCAGCAGGTACATCAGCGCATAGACCGGCCGGCTGGTTCGATCCAGATACGAATTTGGAAGGAACGAAACCAGTTGGCCGGTGGAGCGTTTTGTTTTATGCTTGCGGCCTGCCATCGGACATCCTTGTCTAATCCTGACCCACGTGGGCCAAACGTCAAAAAACAAGCTATAACATATTTACTAAAAGAGGGTTACAGCCTATTGTCACGCCCTTAAAAGAAGACATCCAGAACCTCAACGCTTCACAACTGGATACCCGCCTTCGCGTGCAGGACATATTGTATCGCTTCAAATCGTCCCAAACAATAGACGTTTTATCGGGAAAAGTAAAGGCTTAATTTCTGCTTAACCTATTAACGTAAATACAAACAAGGCGATTGACAGGGCTTTTTGAATCGCTACAATGGGGACAACAAATATCTATTATTTAGAAGGATGGATATGATTGCGCTTGATTTACAGGATGTGCACAAGTCGTTCGGGCCGGTTCGGGCGGTGGATGGGTTGAGTGCCGCGGTTGAAGCGGGCTGCATTTACGGATTTCTGGGGCCTAACGGGGCGGGCAAGACCACTACGCTGCGGATGATTGTCAATATCCTGCGGCCGGACCACGGGACGATTACCTTATTCGGCAACGGCTCCAGCCCGCAGATGCGCAATCAGATCGGCTATATGCCGGAAGAACGCGGCCTGTACCGGAAAATGAAGGTCAGGAAGCTGCTGGGATATTTTGCTTCGCTCAAAGGGGTTGCCCCCGGCCAGATCCGGAGCCAGGTGTCGCAATGGCTGGAGCGGGTAGAACTGGCCGGGTGGGCGGATAAGAAGGTCGAAGACCTGTCGCGGGGGATGCACCAGAAGCTGCAATTTGCTGTGACGGTCATCAATGCCCCATCACTTTTGATCCTCGATGAGCCGTTTTCGGGGCTGGACCCGCTCAATTATGAATTGCTCAAGAATCTGATTGTCCAGATGCGAAGCGAGGGCAAGACGATTCTGTTTTCCACGCACAATATGCACGAGGCCGAGACGCTGTGCGACTCGATTCTCTTGATTAATAAGGGCAAAAAGGTGCTGGACGGCACGCTGGGTGCGATTCGAAACCAGTATCAATCCAATTCGGTGCTGCTGGAGGCCGAGGGGGATATGAGCATGCTCGATACGCTGCCGATGACAGACCGTGTTGAGCGGCGGGACCATCTGATGGAGGTGCATCTGAAGGATGGGTACGACCCGCAGGATTTGCTGACTGCTATAGTCGGCAAGATACGCATCCGCCGATTTGAGGTGAAGACGGCCTCACTGCACGAGATTTTCATCCGTCTGGCAGGAGGCAATCATGCGTAAGATTCTGACGATTGCGGCCTGTGAATTCGGCGAAATGATCAAAACCAAGACGTTTTTAATCAGCGTGCTGATTACGCCGGTGATTATGATCGGTATTATGTTTTTCACAACCCGCCTGATGAAACGGCCGGCCGGACCGCGTCCGCCGCTGGTGATCGGGGTTACGGATTCATCCGGGCAGGTGACCGAAGCCATCAAAAAGCAATTTGACGATTATAATCACTCCAATCCCTCGCGGCAGATTGTGTATCGGGCCGTTGACGGCGGTGATCAGGCGGAAGAGGCCGGCAAGACGCAATTGCGTTCGGGGGCGATTCACGGTTATATTCTGGTGGAAGAGAGCGTTTTTTCAGGCGGCGGCAAGGTGCGGCTTTTTACCTACAAGCCCAAGCCTTCGGATACGGACATTTTCTTCACGGCGGAGAATATGATACGCGGGGTGGTTATCGACCAGCGCTGCCGGACGCAGAATATCGACCCCAAGCTGCTCAATCAAATCCGCAGCGTGCCGATTGAACGCATCGAAATTGGCGAAACGGCGGATAACCAGAAGGTGCAGAACGAAGCAAATATGGTCACGCGGATGATGATCCCGTTCTTTTTCATGTTTATGATTTATATGGGGATTATGATCAGCGGCCAGCATATTCTGAGCAGTATTATCGAGGAGAAAAGCTCGCGTATTATCGAAATGATGCTGTCGGCGGTCAGCCCCTTCGAAATGATGGCCGGCAAGATTCTGGGGCTGTCGGGAATCGGGCTGGCGGTGATGGGGCTGTGGGCGGGAACGGCCTACGGCACGGCGCAATGGCAGGGATTAGCGGTCGATGTCAGCGGCATGATGGTGATTTATCTGCTGATTTATTATATCCTTGGATTTGTGCTGTTCGGGGCAGCGATGGCGGGAATCGGCTCGATCTGCAACACGCTGAAAGAGTCGCAGAGCCTGATGATGCCGGTGGTGATGCTGTGCGTGCTGCCGATGATTTCGTGGTTTAATCTCGTGCAGAGTCCCAATGGATTATTTGCGCGGGTGCTGTCGTTTATCCCGCCGGTGACGCCGCTGGTGATGGTGCTGCGGCTGTCGGCGACAACGGATGTGCCGATGATGGATGTGGTGCTGACTATCGCCCTGCTGGGGGTGTCGGTGGTGGCGGCGATCTGGGCGGCGGGCAAGATTTTCAAGACGGGGATTTTGATGTACGGCAAGCGGCCTTCGCTGCGGGAGGTGTGTTACTGGCTGTTGCGGCGTTGAGGATATGAGAAGGGAAATACGCGGAATGCCTGCGGCATGGATTTTCACCTCAAGCACGGAGGCTTGAGCTGCTATTGTGTCGCAACAAGAATGTAAATTTCATATAATCACGATACCATGAGCAGACAACAGATACAGGCCATCTATGACCGGCTGTTTGAACGATTTGGCCCCCAGCACTGGTGGCCCGGCGAGACACCGTTTGAGATTATCGTGGGGGCGATTCTGACCCAGAATACCAACTGGACCAATGTCGAAAAGGCCATAGGAAATTTGAAGAAGGCAGACGTCTTAACCCCGGCCCGGCTGCACGCGCTGGACGCGGGGGCACTGGCGGAACTGATACGCCCGGCGGGGTATTTTAATATCAAGGCCGGACGGCTCAAACATTTTCTGGACCGTCTGTTTGAGCGATTCGAGGGGGATTTAGATCGGCTTGGGGCCCTGCCGGCGGATCGGCTGCGGGAGGAACTGCTGTCGATCAAGGGCATCGGGCCGGAAACGGCGGATTCGATTGCGCTGTATGCCTTCAATAAGCCGGTATTTGTGGTGGATGCCTATACGGGGCGGATTCTGGGACGCCACGGGCTGCTGGAACCTCAGGCCGGATATGAGGACGTCAGAATGCTGTTTGAGTCCACCCTGCCGCGGGATGTCCGGCTATACAATGAATATCACGCCCTGCTGGTACGGCTGGGCAAGGAGCATTGCAAACCAAAACCGCAATGTGCAGGCTGTCCGCTGGAGGATATGCCGCATACGATTAACTGGCAGGCGTATTAGGGTCTGCCGGCACCGCCGGCGGAGCCGGAGGCGTTTGCGGAGTAACGGGAGCCGGAGCAGGAATTGGAGCAGGTGTAGGTTGCGTGGCGGCAGGCTGCTGTTGGGAGGCAGCGGGTGCAGCAGGCTGAGGTTGAGGTGCTGCAGGTTGCGGTGCCGGTTGCGCAGAAGTTGGTTGCTGAGCCTGTGCTGCAGCGGCGGCCTGAGCTTCCTGCTGGGCCTTTAATTCCGCTTCTTTGCGAGCCTTTTCAGCCTCTTCGGCTGCCTTTTTAGCGGCTTCTTCACGGGCTTTCTGTTCGGCTTCCAGTCGGGCACGGCGTTCGGCTTCCGCTTTGCGGGCTTTTTCAGCGGCTTGTTCGGCAGCCTGCCGTGCAGCAGCCTGAGCCTTCAAAGCCTCCTCAATCGCTTTGTTGGCACGAGCCTCCTGAGCAGCCGCCTTCTCAGCGGCAGCCAGGGCGGCATTCTGAGCGGCTTCGGCGGCAGCTCGGGCATTCTGAGCCTCAAGCAGGGCTTTCTGACGCAGCGCTTCCAGCTCAGCAGCTTTGGCCTTTTCGGTCTCTTTAGCCGTCTGGGCCGCCTGAGCCTGCTGGGTCATTTTCTGGGCTTCGGCCATCTCTTTTTCCGCCTGTGCCTGGAGCTTCTGGGCTTCCAGCCGCAGACGTGCAGCTTCCTTACTGGCCCCGTCGGCAAGCTGTTTTTCGGCGGCGGCTCTATTTTCGGCCTGCTGACGGAGCAATTCCGAATTGACTCGATCCATTTCCGCCTGCACCGCTTCCTTTTCCACGATGCTGGCATAAGTCGTACTGCCCAGCGGATCCTTGAGGGTTTCCCTGATACCGGTCTTGATATCAGGATCGGCGTAGCGGGTACGGATTTCACCGACCACTTCCTTATGGTCGCGCGAACCGCTGGAGATACTGGGAGTCAAGATGAATATGATTTCAGTGCCTTTTTCTTCGAAATCACGACTCGAAAACAGCACGCCGATGATGGGTAAATCCTTGAAGAACGGTGCCCCGCGGATGACATCGCGTTTTTCACTTTTCCGCATGCCGCCGATAATCAGGCTCTTGCCGCGTTCAATGCGATTTTCTTCCACATTGATGGAACGTTCGGTAATAATCGGGTTTTGCACCACCCCCTCGGGCTTGGAACGGGAGCCGACTTTGATGCTGGTGGTCAGCCCGATAGAACCGTCAGCAAACACATGCGGCGTCACGGTCAGCGTATTCTCAACCCACACATACTCGGTAATATTATACACATCATTGTATCCGCCTGTGGCTGTTTGCATTTTCTCAATCGGTGCAAAGTCCCTGATGGTGACTGTCGCCTTCTGACCATTGATAGTTTCAAGCTGGGGGTTGAGCAGTACTTTGAGGTAGCCGCGTGAAACGAGCAAATCCACCACCGTACGCACTTTATGACCATCTTTGTTGCGGTTGAGCCAGTAGCCGACATCCAGACCAAACTCCTTGCGTTTGGTTTCGCGAAGCTCTGCGCCCGGAAATGCCGGCGTTTTTCCGCCCATTTTCTCGCCGAGGGTGATTTCTTCACCCAGGAAATTCTGGACAAACAGAGTCGTGGCCCAGTCCATGGTCACATCACCAAACCGCTCCAGAATCAGGCAGTCAATATTGACCTGAACCGGCGGCACATCAATCATCTCCAGATACTGTTCGGCCATATCCGCCTGAGCATCATCGGCACAATACACAACAAGCTGGTTGGTGGCCGGATTCTGGGCAATCTTTAACTTGAGCTGCTGGGTTGTCAGATCAGCCAGCTGCTTGACGGGCAAATGCCGGGCGAAATAAAACAGCTTGACCCCGTCGGCAATCGACACACGAGACGGCGGCTGACGATACACTTCCGGCAGCGGATTGGCGATATGCTGGCTTTCGCGTACCTGACTGAGTTCGTCCAGCACCACACGCGATTCAAGTTCCGTCGGTTTGGTGTTGAAGAAATCACCACAGCCGCTCAGGACCATCCCGCAGACAGCAGACAGCAGGACGGTCAGGAACGCTGTCGTCCTGCCGCGATTCGATTCCAGAGATGATGCGGTCTTGTATTTCATTGTGCCGAGGTACCAGAGGTTGACTGCGAATGATTATCCGAAGCCGGCTGCTGAGGTGCAGGGGCCGGAGTAGGTTGAGTCGGAGCCGGTTGTTCAGGCTGAGCTGGTGCCGCTGGAGTGTCGGCCTGAGCCGGAGGCAATGGCTGCCCAGGCTCCGGCGCCGCGTCTGAAGACGCCGGCGTTTCCGGCTGCGGCACAGGCTGTACAGGAGCCGGCGTTTGGGGCTCAGCCGGTTGCGGTTCCTCAGCTGCGGATGCTGCCGGATTGTCAACGGGGGTGGAGACGGAAGGCTGTTCCGGCTGAGGCTTTGGAGTACTTTGTTCAGGAACCGGCAGCTGAATTTCGCCCTGCTGAATCTTTTCAATCTGGCGTAATGCCTGTTCCTGCTGTTCCTGAGCCTGTTTGGCTTTTTGTTCCAATTGGGCGGCCTTTTGTTCGGCCTCTTTGGCCTGTTCGGAGGCTTTCTGGGCTTCTTCTAACGTCTTCTGAGCTTCCTGCTGGAGCTTTTCCATATCCTGCTGGAGCTGCTGAATGCGCTGCCGCTCGGCTTCGGTCTGTTCGGCAGCCTGAGCCGCCATGCTTTTGGCGTTTTCAATCTGCTGCTTGGCCTGCTCGGCCTGCTGGAGGGCCTGCTGGGCCTGCGACTTGAGCGTTTCAGCGTCGCGCACTGCCTGTTCGGCACGCTGACGCTGGGCCTGAGCCTCACGCTGAGCCTCCAGGGTCCGCCGCTCCGCCTGGATGCGTTCGGCTTCGGCCTTATGAGCCTCCTGTGAGACATAACGGGCATAGGTATCCGTCCCAAGCGGGTCAGACAGAACGCTGGTCAGGCTGTCTTCCGGCTCAATCATACGCTGTTTTTCACGGATTGAAGCAGCCATCTGGGAATAGTCCATACCGCCGGAGGTAATGGATGGAGTCAGGATAAAGATAATCTCTGTCGCGTTTTCTTCAAAATCCTTGCTGGAAAACAAGATACCAATGAGCGGAAGGTCCTTGAGAAACGGCACACCCCGCACCACAGACCGGTTTTCGCTTTTGCGCATACCGCCGATAATCAGGCTTTTACCCGGTTCAATCCGGTTTTCTTCGATATTAATAGAACGCTCCGTGATAATCGCATTTTGAACCACCCCCTCGGGTTTGGATTTGGACCCGATTACAATAGCCGTTTTAAGCCCAATAACCCCATCGGCATAAACAAACGGAGTCACCGTTAAACTATCCGCAACCCACTGATAATCAGTCAGATAATAGGGAACCTTGTCTTTCCCGGTAACGGCCTTGGTAATCGGGGCTTGATCGCGAATTTCAACTTTAGCCGCTTTTCCATTGACCGATTCAAGCGTCGGATTCATCAGGATTTTCATATACCCACGAGAGACCAGGGCATCCACAATCAGCCGGACCCGGTGTCCGCTCTCTCCCTTATTAATCCAGTAACCAAAGTCCAAACCAAAATCGCCTCGTTTTGCCTCCCGGAGTTCAGCTCCTGGAAAAGCGGGACTGGTCCCTCTGGTTTTCTCGCCCAGGGTAATCCCTTCGCCAAACAGATTCTCGACCCACAAAGTCGAGGCCCAGTCCTTGGTCACATCACCAAACCGTTCCAGAATCATACAATCGATATTGACCTGAATCGGCAGCACATCCACGCGTTGCAGATACTCCAGGACCCGGTCGGCCTGCTCGTCATCGGGACAATGCAGAATCAACTGATTGGTCGCCGGATTCTGACTGACAACAAAACCCAGTTCCTTGACATTCTCCGCCAAAGTTGCCACAGGAGTATTCTTGGCAAAATAAAACACCTTCACCCCATCGGCAACCGCCATCCGACGTGACGGAGCACTATAGACATCCGGAAGCTCATTGACCACATTGGGATTTTCACGAACCCGACCCAACTCGTTCAGAATTGCACGCGATTCAATTTCGGTTGGTTTTTTATTAAACATCTCCCCGCATCCGGCCGCCATCAGCGCAATCGATACGCTCATCAGCCCAATCCGTCTGGATTCCGGCAGGAACGAGATTGACCTTTTTATCCATTTTAGCAAACGATTGCTCATATACCTCTGTGGTTCGGATAGGAAAAGTTGGTTTCAATTGTTTTAAGGAATCGGCACAACGATGGTATTCTCTCCACACTGGATTGCTTTATCCTTAAATAAATCGTCCCATCCTTGTGTATTTGGCCATATAGACGACTCGACAAGCGAGAAAAGTTTCAACAAATTTAAAAATATCCCGCTCATCCACCTCTTGTATCCTATATTCAGAATCACTATAGACGTTACTCATCAAATATGGTACCTTATTCATCTTATGGCAAAACCAAAAAAACATAAACGAGAGGAAATATCTAAAACTGTTGGTTTTGTGGCTCTCGGATGCCCCAAAAACATGGTTGATGCCGAGGCTATGCTGGCTCGGATTGGTATGGCCGGATACATCCTCACACCAAATCCGGACAATGCGGATATTGTAATCATTAATACCTGCGGATTTATTGCCCCCGCCCGGGAAGAGGCCCTCGGTGCCATTCGCAAGGCCATCCGCCTTAAAAAGAAAGGCCGGATCGGCAAAGTCATCGTGGCCGGCTGTCTGTCGCAGCGGCTCGGTGAAGACCTCCTCGACGAAGTCGAAGACATCGATGCCATCGTCGGTCTGGCCGGACGGGACAGTATCGAGCAGGTCCTGCGTAATCTCGAATCCGAAGACCACGCCCCGGCTACACATCTTTACCTGGGCCCCACCGCTTCCAGTGCTCCCGATGACCGTACTCGCCTGCGTATTACCCCCCAACACTGGGCCTATCTGCGAATCAGCGAGGGGTGCAATCGACGATGCTCTTTCTGCACCATCCCGGCCATTCGCGGCAAATTTCATTCCAAACCGTTGGATATCATTCTCGATGAGGCTCGTATTCTGGCCGATAACGGTGCGGTGGAACTGAGCCTGATTGCCCAGGACAGCAATTATTACGGACGAGATATAGGGTTAAACGACGGCCTGGTCCGGCTCCTCCGGGAGCTGGAAAAAATCCCTTCGCTGAAATGGATTCGGCTGATGTATTTATATCCAGCCGGCATCGATACGGCACTGATTGAAACCATCGCCAGCAGTTCCAAAATCGTCCATTATGTCGATATGCCAATTCAGCACATCAATGACGGAATTTTGAAATCCATGCATCGGGCCCACACCCGACAAAGCACCACCAAGCTGATCGAACAGCTTCGCAGCGCTATTCCCGATATTGTCCTGCGAACCACGGTCATTGCGGGCTTTCCGGGTGAAACACAAGCCCAATTTGATGAATTGCTGGATTTTGTCAAGTGGGCTCAATTTGACGCGCTGGGCTGTTTTCCCTTTTATCCGGAGGCAGGAACGCCCGCTGCCCATCTGTCGGGGCAACTGCCCGAAGAAGTGCGTCGGCAGCGTGCCGACCGGATTATGCAGGTCCAGCAGGCGATTGCCTTTGCCCACGCGCATCAGCGGATTGGAAGCCGCCTGACCGTGCTGGCCGATGAAAAAGCCAAATCCGCAGTCCATGGACGGTTCTACGGGCAGGCTCCCCACATTGACAGCATCTGCATCATCGAAAACAGCTCCGTCCCTCCGGGCTCATTCATCGAAGCCGAAGTCATCGGGCAGCAAGACTATGACCTGGTGGTTCGTCGAATAAAAAAACAAAAGGAGCATTGAATTACCAACCCAAAGTCACTATACTGCTTTACCGGCTATGAGCGAAAATTCGACAAGACAACCTGGTTTTATTCGGCATGTACCCAACCTCCTGACCATTGCCCGTCTGGGCATGACGGCCGTCATCCTCGGCCTGATTTTGTATGCGCCACGCACCGGGCAGGAAAAACCCGCCAATTGGCTCCTGGGAGCCTTTATTCTGTTTGTTATCGCGGGTCTGACCGATATTGTGGATGGCCACATTGCCCGCCGTTTCAATGCCACCAGCAAATTTGGCCGGACCATAGACCCGCTGGCTGATAAGGTGCTGGTATGCGGAGCGTTTATCTGTTTTGCCATCGTCGGACAGCCCCGACTGACTCATTTGCATTTTCCCGAATGGGCTGGAGATTTGATCCGCTGGACTATCGCGGCCATCCTGCTGCTGCGTGAGGTTGTCGTACAGACCCTGCGGCATATCGCCGAATCACGAGGAATCAATTTCGGCGCCGTCGTCTGGGGTAAAATCAAGATGTTCCTTCAGTCCTTCGGCATCGGCACGGTCCTGATCGGCTGGGCCTATGTCTCCCGTCCCTGGGGCGACTGGTTCACCCTGATCACCTTCGGGCTGATGGCCGCCATCACAGTCATTTCCGGCATTGACGCCCTTAAACGACCCATCAAATAAGACCTTACTTGCCAGTCAGTTCACTGACAATCTTCAGCGTTTGTCCGGTATCTTCCATCTCAAAAATATGCGGCTGAGCCTGGGGATTATTCGGCGCGTGCAGCACCATCATCAGTTTGCCCTCAAAGGTGGTAAACAGCATCCCGTGACCACCGTCCTTTTCATAGAGGGGTTCATCCTGCTGCCTCCAGGGGCCTGCCAGCTTCCCGGAATCTGAAATCGCAATGCCCAGCGTATAGCCCTTATATCCGCCGCTGGTCCAGATCATAAAGAGCTTGCCGGATTTGCTGGCATAAAGATACGGCCCGTCCGTCACATGACAGCCATACTGATCCGACTTTTTGCTCCATTTGGCATCGCTGCCGTGAAACAGCCGCCTGGGTTCTCCGACGGTTTCGGACAGGTCCTCTTTAAGCTGAATATATTCAACCGTCCCATCCTTGATCTGAACCCACTCGTGACAGAACACCATATAGGGCACCCCGTCTTCCACCCACAGCGTCCCGTCCAGCGTCATCATATCCGGCGGCAAAGTCGAACGGTTCTGAAAGGGCTTGAACGGTCCCATCGGGGACTCCGACACCAGCACCTGCGACCCGCGTGTTACCCGCGGCAGCCAGTCACGCCACTGTTCGGGGAATGGATTACGCGTATCAAAGGTCAGAAACAAATAATACTTGTCTTTATACCTGTGCATCTCCGGAGCCCAGATACTCACGACACGGATATCGCCCCAGATGTCTTCCGGGGTCCTGAACACCGTCGTCGGGCCTTGCCAGGTTTTTAAATCCCTGCTGGTATAGACCCGCACACTGTTGCGCCCGGGGCCGACCATATAATACGTTCGTGTCGCAGCATCCGGCAGAATGCACACATCCCGCATATAGATTTCCGACAGCGGCAGGATATCATTGGAATCTTGCGGTGCACGCCCCTGTCCCCACACCGGAACGCTCATCATAAAGACACTGACAAAACCCAGTCCAATAAGCGGCAGTCTCATCCTGGTTTCCTTTCCTTGGATTATTGACATAGAATCGTATGGACGCCCGATCCGACAGGATCGATATACTGCATGGTTCCCTGGGTCTGCGGGGTGACAGGGGCACCGTCCAGCATCACCGTCGTATACATTTTTTTGGCCGGCAGGACAAAGCGTCCGGTGGTATTGGCAGGCAATGCGATGGTAAAACGGTAGTCGTTCTGGCCGGACCTGGTGAACGCAACCTTGACCGCCCCGCGAATCGTGGGCGTGGTTATGTCGGCATGGCCCAGCGTGCCCGGCCGGGGCTGTATCCGCACCTTGCGGAATCCGGGCTCCATCGGCTCAATCCCCATCACAAACCGCGGAATGATATTGCCCGGCACCGCCCCCCACGCATGGTTCCAGTCGAGATTGCTTTTATACTGGATATCCCAGGCCTCCAGCGTGATCGTCGAGCCGACGGCAATCATATTCATCCAGCTTCGCTTGGCTGTCGAGGTCATCAGGCTCAGGGCATAATCCTCCTCGCCGGCCAGATACAGGGCTTCCATCAGATACTGCGCCCCATACACACTGCACGCCATCCCGCGGGATTTGACAAACGCCACAACCCCGGCCTTTTTATCCTCCGGCACCAGTCCGAACACCAGCGGCCACATATTGGCATGAAGCGAGGAATGCGTCGACCCTTCCCCGTCGATATACAGCCCCGTCGAAGGATTAAACAAGACCGTCTGGAACGCTTGATAAACCGTCTGGGCCTTCTGCTGAAAGGTCGCCGCATCAGCAGTCTTGCCCAGGACCTCGGCAATCTGTTTCATCTGCAGCAGGTTTAAATAATGAAATGCATTGACCACCGTATTGATGGATTTCATCTCGTAGCCATCCCGCTCACCAGCGGGCCAATCGACAATATCCGTTGTACTTGGGTCCAGCAGGCCGTCGGCCCGGGCCGAACCGAGCATCAGCTTGTCATTTTTCAGCACATCATATTGGGCCGCCAGCGACTCGGTGTTGCCGGTGTACATATAATCCGCCCAGGCCATCATAATGGAATGCTGCCGCCATTCCGTCGGCCAGGTCGGATGGCTCAGCAGATATTCATGCGAATAGCGGGCCAGGCTGAATTCGCGGTCCGCGGCATAATGGCACAACTGGTTGATGTAGGCATCCGCCTCATAGGGAATCCGCTCGCGGTCGCCATCGACATACACCCCTGCAAAACTGGTGGCTTTGATGCTGTATTTGCAAATCTCCCAGACCTGATTGAGGGCCTCATTATCGCTGACAAACGCACTGGCAGCATCATTCCACGGATAATGAATCGCCACTTGCCGGAGCTGGTCGGCAGTGACTGTAAACGGACAATTGACAATCTCGATATAACGGAACGGGCAAATGACGCCGATGTCAGCCGGAATGAGAATCGCGGCACCGCTGGTGTTACGGTTGTCTTTGGGCGGATGAATCTCATATTCAGCGGTACCCGCCGTCAGGGTCTGATCCACCTGATAATATCGAATCGTCCCGCCGGGATTGCGGTCGATAACGCCATCCTTGAGTTTTTCACCGAAATGAACTTCAACGGTCTGGCCCGAAGGCGTCGTATTTTCGGCCGTCAGCTCAACCGCAGCCGAACCGCCGGCGCCGATGCGGGCCAGCACGGTCTTTTCTTTGGGCATCGTCCATCGCAGATACCCGAAGGCATCCTTGCCGAAATCAATGAAATAATGTCCGTTGGCCAGGGTTTTGACCTGTACGGGAGCCACCTCGGTGCGAACGAGGGCATATTTAGCCGTCGAATAGCTCGAAAAGGCCGATGCGGTCTTAAACTCCTGAGCCGCCGACCAGTCCGACGGCTGATCCTGTTTATTCCAGGTCCGAACCTTCCAGAAGTAGCTTTTGCCGGTTGCCAGAGCCGTGCCGCCATACACCACCTGAATCGATGCGTCGGAGGACACCTTGCCGCTGTTCCACATATCCGCCTGTTCGGGCGTCAGTTTGTCCAGCGACGACGCCACCAGGATCTGATAGGCCGTCTGGATATCATCGGACAGCTCGGAATTGACCACCCAACTGAACTCCGGCGATGCATCCGCAATCGTCGTGGCCGACGGGTTATCCAGCATCTCACACATCAGACCCGTCGGGGCGGTTGCGGCACACGCCGATAAAGTGAATACGAACAATAAAGCAATACATTTCAGCATGAGTACTCCTGTTAGCAATGCTTACATAATATCAACTTGATCTCATTCCGCCAGACTATGGCATTTTCTTGAGATTTTCCCATCGTACCACCCATGTTCCATCATCCGGAAAACCGGGAGCGTTTTTCGTCGGGCCGTTATCCCACCCCGCGGCCATCATCGCCGCCGCCGTCAGCAGACCGCCGTTGCCGGGCAGATAACAGGGCAGCCCCTCACGCTGGAAATTATGGCCGTTGGGCAGATACGTATTTTTCTGGACATCCAGCAGCAAAGACTGAATCGCCAGATCACCCCGGCCCAGTCGGGCCGCCGTCATCGCCATCATCGGGTAATCCCAGCCCCAGGTATCGCTCCAGTCCCAATGACTCAGCACATGCTCAAGGGTTTTTTCCATAATCGCCCGATCCAGCCGCGGGCTTTCCGGCAGAATCCCATAGGCCCCCAGCATACACGGATGCCCCCCATCCGAAGCCAGCGGAAACTCCTGTTCCACATACACGCCCTCATGCACCGGCCAGGGCGCCAGATTGGCCGCAATGTTCTGCCACAATTGCGGCTGTCCACTACCACCGCCAAGCCGATTGCGCCATTCCATGGCTTTGTCAAGCCCCCATTTCCAGTACGCCAATTCAAACGTTGGATTCTTATTTTGTGCATAATCCGACGTATTATATTCCCGAGCCGTAATCAGCGGCGGCCCCAGTTCAAACCATTGTGTCTGGGCATTCATCGTCGGATACGACGCCATAAACGCCGCCGTCTCAAAGACAATATCCTGGTACTGCTGGAGCGTTTTTAGGGAAGGATCGGCCCGATAGCACAACTCCGCATAATAAATCGGATGCGGCTGCTGCCAGATTAACAGCGGCCCGATACCCGACGGAGCATCTTGCCCGTCCGGCCCGACCATCTTCGGCCACCGGGCCCCATCGTACCCCTGTCGCCGGGCAATCTCACGGGCCCTGGGCAGGATATCACGATAATACTGCAGGCTCGGTGTAAACAATTCAATCCGATCCCACAGGGCAAAATGCACCGTATGCCACCAGTGCATTTCCAGGTGAAATTTGCCGAACCAGCTCGTACAGGTCAGCCCTGTCTCTTGCGGTGGATACTTCTGGACCGACTGAATCGCCGTCAGATATTGCGACAAAACAATCCGCCGCTCCAGCTCCTTCCATCGGGGATCACTGCTGCCCGACAAATCTATCGCCCCGCCGGAAGTCCAAAAACGCGTCCAGTGTGATTCACTCGCCTTAGCCACGGCACCAAAAGGCGGCGGAGTCTTCACTTTATCCGCCTGTGAAAACACCACACTGCAATTCCAGACAGAATCCTGGGTGTTGGGAGTCAGGGTAAAATGATGCGGCTGCCGCTGAGTCACCTCCGTCCCCTGGTCAAACATCACATAACACGAATAGATCAGCGTGTCCAGATCGTGCTTTATCAGAATCGAATCGCCGGCCTTTTTTTCCAGCGTGGTCTTATGCTTGTCAGGCTGTCCCCAGTCGGCCGGATCATTGCCCCAGGTCGCCGAAGGATAGGCAAATGCAATCTCCACCCCCAGCCGCCCTTCGGCAATGAGGTCGGATTGAACCTTAAACGCCACATTATCTATATCCGGATGACATACGGTCTTAACAAGGACTTTTTTGCCTTCCACCACAAAAGAACTGGTCAAAACCCCCGTCCATAGGTTTAATTCCTGATGGATATTGGTGATATCCGATACCGCAGCCGCAGACCCATCTGCTTTTTTCAAAACAAACCCAATCCGTGCCAGGCTGGTCTGATGCGGATTGGCCCGGAGCCATTGAGCTGCGGGCGATTTCGATTCAATATTGTAGGGCACTGTTCTTGTACCCGTCGGAACATCGACAAACGTCTGCTCAAGGGTATATTGTTCCGTATTTGGAAAGCTATGCCAGCCCCATTCGGCCATCGTCGTCAGCGGAATGCCTTTGCTGTAGGCATCCGGAAATGTCTGCAATCCCGTGATATCAGCATTAAAAACAAATCGGCCATTGCCCACAGACAAAGGACTCAGGGCATCGACTTTCTCCAGCACAACATTATGCCGCGTAACGAGTGCTTTGCGGTCAATCGTTCCTGCTGCCGCTGTAATAGACAGCATCGCCAACAGGACAATCATCCCTGTCGATCCTGGCTTTCGATACACCATGCTATCCCATCCCATCAATTTCTCCTTAAATGTCTCATAGATAATATCTTAAAAAGGGTCTTTATAGGCCTAAAAATTTGGACTTTTTTTGATGATGCCATTCAAAACACTGCAGCTATTGATTGTATGGGGTGAAAAGAGCTGTCCGATGTAACCCGTTTTTTTGACATAACCACTTCATTTTAGGCTTGACTGACACCGCCAGATACTTTCGTAAATCCAGCATTGGAAACAGGTTATCGTTTCCCCAAACGCAGTAAAGTAAAACCTGAAACGGATGCGAAGCAAAATTCAAAAAATAATTAGATTGTCAGCCCACAAAAAGGTATATTGTGTTTCAATGAACGTATCATCTGTAGGTTCGGATCAAGGCAGAAGCCACAACAAGGGTATAGCCGTATATTTTGGACCAGCCCGCAATGGTGTATCATCCCCGAAGTTCTTTAAAAATGATTATGTCGGCCCTATTGCAGGGCCAGCAAGTAAGCTCTTTCCTCCTCCTCCAGTCGGGCTGATGCGTCCTTCGGACACAGGCCCGACACTAAACATGGCCGACGGTTCGTCGGATGTATGCTTTTTCTCCTCCAAGCCGAGCCTGGGACTTCAAACCGCATCTCAGACTCGGCGTTTTGTCGTTATACCCGGCGGGTATGATTATTCCGCGAGCAAAGGCAGCAAGTGGTTGAAATTCCTGTACTTAGCCGCAACAAAACGGGACACTTCAAGGAGAAACAGGATCTTTCGGAGAATGTTCCTGAATACTCAACCTCATCCCATAACCCTCATTTCCGGTATTTCATAGTGTTGATTTTCAGGCCCATGCGTGGTATGCTCTGTCCATGGATTCCAACTGGAAAGGACAATATCCCTATGCGGTCTTTATGGATAATCAGTGCGATACTATGCGTTGGCATCATGCTGGCAAGCGGTTGTGTTGAACGGAAATTGACCATCGTAACCAACCCGGCGGATGCGGTCGTATGGCTTAATGACGAGGAAGTCGGCTCAACACCGGTCACGGTCAATTTTAACTGGTATGGGGAGTATCGCGTCCGTATTGAAAAACCGGGATATGAAATCATCAACACCCACAATACGATGAAACGCCCCTTGCATGATGTCTTTCCATTCGATTTTTTTGCCGAATGTCTCTGGCCGGGACGGATTGTGGATTCATATACCTGGACGTATGATTTAGCCCCCTACCAGCCCGCCAGTGCCGACCTGCTCATCCAACAGGCTCAGGACGCACAGAATCGATTTTCCGGTGAAATGGAAACCGCCAAACAGCAAATCCGTGCGGCTCAGACCGAGAAAAAATAAGCTATGCGTTAAATCGCCGCCCGGTACCCTTGGCCGTGAACGGTCTTAACAAAATTACGTGCCTTACCTAATTTCCGTCGAAGTGCTGCAATGTGTACATCCACCACTCGTTCGTTGTTGCCGTTTTCAGACGGGTCCTGCAGATATTTGCTCAACTCAGACCGCGACAGAATTGCCCCGCCGGCCTGGATTAACGCCTGGAGAATATTGAATTCCGCCCCTGTCAACTGCACCGGCTGACCTTCAACAAAGGCCTGTCGTCCAGAGGGAAAAATGCGAATCGGTCCGGCTGCAAGAACCTGTTTGACATTCTGACCTTCCGGATAGGCCCTGCGTAAAACCGCCTCCATCCGTGCCACCAGCACTTTAGAGCTGAAGGGTTTGGTAATATAGTCATCCGCCCCGACACTGAGCCCCACGATAATATCCGTCTCTGAATCCTTGGCCGTCAGCAAAATAATCGGAATATGTGCTGTCTGGGCGTCATTTTTCCATTGTGTTGTCAGGCGAATGCCGGACACATCAGGCAACAGTATATCAAGCAATACAATGTCCGGTTTTTCCAGCTTTATGGCAGCATTCGCCTCCGCCGCATTTTGCGCTGTCCGTACAATATAGCCCTCGCCGGATAAGCTCATCGTGAGCAATTCCAGCAAATCCTTCTGATCATCTACGATCAACACTTTGGCGTTCATATATCACTCGTAAGGGAGTTCTTAACAAATCGTAAAACAGCTCTTAACAATCGTTATCGGCTTTTGCATTGAATTTGTTTACCCAACCCCCTCCAAAAATAAAAAAAGCCGCATCACAGCGGCCACAGAATAATAATCTCAATGTCACGACTAATTCGCGATGGTCCTCCATGCCTGATTCAGGTCCTCAAGAATACCAATCACATCCTGGATCTTGCGCGTATCCTTTTGCAGATTGGCTTCCGACAAATGACGATGCATAAAGCAATAAAGCGATCGGAGATTCTGAGCAATCTGACCGCCCTGCTCCATATTCAAAACAGTATTCAGTTCAAACAAAATATCCTGCGCTTTGCCAATATGCTTGCCTTTGGCAGCCATATCATTCCGCTGCAAGTCCTGAATCGCCTGACGCAGAAATTTGATTGCGCCGTCATAGAGCATGACCACCAGTCGCCCGCGACTCTGGGTGGTGATAGCTGTTTCCTGATAGGTATTGAATCCATTCATTGCATCACTCCGCTGATACCTGTAGCTGATTCTTCGCATCACCGGCGGGTTCGTCTGCTGACTGGGTCAACAGGAGCCGATGATTGAAAAGGATGACTGCGGTTTTGCCGCAGTCATCCTGGAATTACTGCCTAAAACCAAACCGCTTACCGCAGCAGGCTCAGAGCCATCTGGGGCATGTTGTTGGCCTGGGCCAGCATGGACACACCGGCCTGAGCCAGCACCTGGGTTCGAGTCAGGGCCGCCATTTCCGTCGCCACGTCAACGTCGGAAATACGGGATTCGGACGCCATCATGTTTTCGGCCTGAATATTGAGCACTTCATTGGTGCTTTCCAGACGGTTCATCATATAACCGAGGCTGGCGCGGGCACTGTCCTTGCGCTCAATTGCGGTGGTAACCAGGGCCAGAGCACTCTGGGCATTGGAGCCGTCGGTGCCACTGATGGAGACACTGGCACTATCCACGCCGAGGGCCGTAGAACGAACGTCCACAGACCGGACCGTAATGCTGGAATTTTCACCAAAGTGAATCACATTGGAGGCACCAGCGCTGTTGAGCATATTGATGCTGTTAAAGGTCGTGGTTGTAGCAATACGATCGATTTCAGCGATCATCTGCTTGAACTCGTTGTCCATAATCTGCCGCTGCTGCTCAGAATAGGAACCCGTTGCAGCCTGTTCAGCCAGTTCCTTCATACGAATCAGGGCGCTGTCGATAACCGCCATCGCACCTTCCATCGTCTGAAGCATACTGATGGCATCCATCGCGTTGCGTGTGCCCTGCTTGATGACGGCAATATCTGCCCGCATCAATTCACGGACCGCCAACCCGGCAGCATCATCCTTGGCGCTGTTGATGCGAAGGCCCGATGACAATCTTTCGATTGACTTGGACAACTTGTCATAGCTCGCGCCGAGGTGCCGTGCGGAATTTTCCGCCATAATGTTGTTCTTAATTACCAGCATGTTTGTGACTCCTTTAATAGAAAAAGGTTTTTACTTGCCCCTGTCAGGCTCTTTTTTTTACGGGTTGCGCTCAATCCCACGCAACACAGTCCATTATCGCAGAAACAAAACCGCTCTTAAGGCCTCAAAAACCGGGTTTTTTGTGAAATCAGGCAAGGACCGATATTGCTTTGCCTGATGCGGGTGAAAGAAGTGATTGGACGTAAAATATTTTTTTTCTTTTTTTTAGGGGATAGTATAAATCCGCCGGACAGGCTTGCCCAGACGTTATAAACACGGTATTTGCTGCACTCGGTCTGATCTGAACGGTGTCAAATACGCTCTCAGCAGACCAGTATGATCGATACGGATTTTATCGGGCAGATAGTATGTGTGAGATCGCAAACCCTGCCGAGAGATGGAAACACTTCATTTTTTTCGATTGGCGCATAAAAAAAGGAAACGCATCAGATTGGACGCATTTCCCCACAGAGGTTCTTGCTGTTGGTGTCTGTTACGCGGAGATATGTCTCCATGCCCCTGCCAGGTCTTCAAAGATGCCGATCAGCCGTTCCAGAAGAACCGCATCATTTTTGGTATTCACTTCATTTAATCGGGTCCAGACAAAGGTGTACAGGGCCCGAAGATTTTTGGCAATGTCGGCTCCAGCCTGCATATTCAGGGAAGCATTTAATTCAAAGACGATATCCTGCGCCCGACTCAGGGAGACCCTCCTGGCAGAGTAGTCCTTTCGATGAATGTCCATCCGGGCCTGCTTCATAAACCGCAGTGCACCGTCATAGAGCGATACAACAATTTGCAGGGGGCTTTGTGTGGTCACGGCGTTTTGCCTGTAGATGGCTGCGGGATTCATACGATTACTCCAAAGGATTGACACGATATATCGAGTCACAGCGATCTTCCACAATGAGGACGACCGGGCCATTGAACCGCCCGGCCGTCCCTCTATCATGGTAAGAAGTCTTGTTCTAATTATCCTTTTAAGAGGTTCAATGCCATCTGCGGCATTGTGTTGGCCTGGGCCAGCATCGAGATACCGGCCTGGGCAAGGACCTGGTTACGGGTCAGCGCCGCCATTTCCGTCGCCACATCCACGTCGGAAATACGCGATTCGGCAGACATCAGGTTTTCGGCCTGAATGTTCAACACCTCGTCGGTGCTTTCCAGACGGTTCATCATATAACCAAAGCTGGCACGGGCGCTGTCCTTGCGTTCAATGGCGGTAGAAATCAGCTCCAGTGCAGCCTGGGCAGCCGTGCCATCGGGGCCGGCAATCGAGACCGAGGCGCTGTCCACCCCCAGGGCAACGGAGCGAACATCCACCGAACTGATATTGATATAAGAACCAATACCGAAATGGATCGTCTGCGAACCGGTGGCGCTGTTGAGCATATTAATGCTGTTGAACTGCGTCGTTTCTGCAATACGGTCAATTTCGGCAATCATTTGCTGGAATTCGTTGTTCATGATGTTGCGCTGCTGCGGAGAGTAGGACCCTGTTGCGGCCTGCTCAGCCAGTTCTTTCATGCGAATCAGCACCGCATCAATTGAGGCCATTGCACCTTCCATCGTCTGAAGCATACTGATGGCATCCTGGGCATTGCGTGACCCCTGTTTGATCACGGCCACATCGGCCCGCATCAATTCACGAACCGCCAGGCCCGCAGCGTCATCTTTGGCGCTGTTGATGCGAAGACCGGAAGACAGCCGTTCGACAGACTTGCCCAAAGCATCATATGCTTTGCCTAACTGCCGGGCGGCGTTTTCAGCCATAATGTTGTTTTTGATGGCTAACATGTTTGATTCTCCTTACCAATGATAGGTTTTTCTGACAGCCTCTATTTCCGATAAAAACTTTTACTTCTTATTCCATCTTCACTCATTATCGGAAGATGTTTTGGAAACTTTAGCATTTTTGGGTCTGGTAATTTTTAGTCTCAGTAAAAACCCAAAAAGCTCATCATTTCCATTGCTATTATCGGTAATACCGCCTCAGACTTTATATCGGACGTGAAAATCACCGTCTTCAAATGCGATGTGAGATGACTTTAGTTATCGGGCAATAAGGACTTATGAAATGTACAAAAAGATCAGACCTGCCAGCAAAAGACCCGTCCCCGCCAGCCGCAGCAGGTAAATCTTCCAGGATTGACGCTCCATCGGAATCAACGCAAAGGCATTCCATATCAGCCCCATCACAAAAACAAATAATCCTCGCCAGGACAACACGATATTGGGAATGGTAACATTCCCGGCCAGACGGATTGCCGCCATATACAACCCAATGCCACCCAAAAGCATGGCCCCGGCAGCACCAAACAGCAAATAATCGACGCCTCGAATCTGGTACTGCCTGTAGCGAGGTAAGGCCAGCACCATCATGCCGATGATTCCCATACCCATCTGAAGCCATAACAACCCCGTAACCGGCGACATCAATTCCACCGTTTTACGGGTAAATAGATCACTTACAGAATAACTCAGGGCCGCCAGCACCGCCAGTCCGATTGCCAGCACAGGATGACTTCCGTGACCGCCCTGGGCTTTTTGCTGCCGTCCCAGACCAAAAAATACAATCGCCAGACTGGACATGACGATAGCTGCATAGATTCCGCCTGAAAAGGCCTCTTTCAGCCATATCCCCGCCAGGACTGCCACCATGGGAATCTTGAGACCCAACAGCGGGGTAACCATACTGGCATCTCCCTCCTGAAGCGCCTTGCTGAATAACCAGTGCCCCACAAAAACAAATCCCGTCATAAACCCAAATGACATCCATGCATCCGGCGGAATGAACTCCTGAACAAACAATAGTGCCACCCCGGCGAGCAGACCAGAGGCAATATTGATACCAAAGATAACATAGCCGGCATCACACAGGCGATACCGCAACATCACCTTGATCCCCATGGAAAAACCAGCCATCAGAATCGCACTCAAAAACGATAAAAGCAGAATCATATTACCCCCGCCGCGGGATGTTGGGATTTCGATCGGACGCAGTAAAAACGCAGACACCGTTTACGGGTAGCCGCATGCTGAAGAGAGCAATCAATTATCAGGACATTTCTTAGCATATTTATTATCATTTTGTTCGCTAAATTCACAATTGCGGGATTATGGCCAGACTGCCCCGATTTTGCAACAGGGATCGGGTTTCCAAAACGGACTGACTGAAACGGGAGATGGAAATTAGATGCCAAATTGGACAATGTGTTGTGCGGCGGCTCGAATCATTTCAGGCCTATCATATAGGCCAGACTCAAGCTCTTTGCGGATGTGCTCCAAATCAATCGATTCCTCCGCAGCGATTTCCTGTGCTTTTTCGAGGTAATGTGCCAGGCCGGATTCTACGCTGGCCGCCGCAAGAGGATCAATCTTTTTTGGACTTCCAGCCGCCTTTTGATACAGCGGCTCTGAAAGACCGAGAATCTGCTTTGTATCGGGATTAATCTGCATTTTTTTATCTCTGAAAGCGCAAACTACGCTTTTCATTATTTATTGTCGCAGAGTTGGGCCCGAACTTTAGCTTTTTTTAAAATATTTTTATCCCTTGAGTCTTACGCGTACATATTCAGGGCATTAGGATCGTAATCCTTCTCTGAGGATGGAGTTATTGCAGATTGCGGCGATGTCACCGAAGCGGAACCCAAAGACAAACCCGATCCCCTTGGAGCATGATAATTGGCCTGACCTGCCAGATGCTGCTGGTCGGCGGCACTGAATCCCTGTGAAAAGGACTCATTTTGCTGTTGAGGGGTATTCTGCATCGGAATAATCTCAATCCGACGAACCGTCACGCCGCTTTCTGCCAGGGCAGCAACAATCTGAGGAATGCTCTTTTCGATGTCTTTACGGACCTCGCTGTTCTGAATTTCTATAAGTCCTTCTACTTGCTCATCTTGTTGCCTAAATGTAAGGCGAACCGAACCCAATTCTTCAGGACTGAGCGACACACGTATCTGCTGAGCGGAACCCGTAATCGTCGTTGGAATTGCATTCAATACCTGCTCAATAGGTTTTTGGAACAGGGTTGAGGATGAAGATTGCACCGGCTGGCTTCCCGTAACTTGGGCGCTCGGAACATCCCCTGTTTCAGAGTGTAAATGTATATTTACGACATTATGAGTCGCAATCTGATGTGCAGGATGGGGCTGAGCGATTTCGTATGCGACATTTTTAGTCAACATTGCCGTCTTGTTATGACCAGACTCAACCCCTTCATTCGCAGATACAGAGCCAGCAAAATCAGCCTTCTCAATGAGACTGCTTTGCTGCTTATACAAGTTCTGTATCGTGTTTTTCTTTAATCCATTGGCTTCCAGAGGGTGTGATGATACAGAGGGTACCTGTTCGATCTGATTTTGAGCTGCCTGGTTTTGTAAGGCTTGATTGTATAGCGTTTTATTGTCTGAGGTTTGGTTTTCCACCACAACCCCGCTGATTTTTAGCTGATTGTCCGGCTGACCTGTCGGGATGGTCGGAACTGCATCTTTGGCGATTTTGATATGCGGAACTATATTTTCATTATTTTTATTGACTACGGAAACACCCCCCTTTTTCTCATCAATTAATGTATTTTGCAGCTCCGAATTTCCGGCTTTTCTCATAATTGTTTCGGGAGAAGGGCTCAAAATCTGAGCATTTGAATGAGTTTGGGGGATATTTGAATCCAGAACTTTGGTTGTTTGTGCCGGAGCTGGAGCCATGGTGTAATGAACTGGATGTACATAATCCTGTTTAGAATTAGAAGGCGATCCGGCCTGGGATTGCTCAACAAGATAATCCCCCCGCATCTGCAACGCAGGATTCAGTACAGACGCTTGGGCAGTCGGAGTAGGAGTATCGGATATTGGGTTTGATTTTCCGGCCTGTCCATCACGTGATGTTACTACCTGCAGATCCACTGCGGAGGATTGCTGTGGATTTTCAGGACTTTTTGAGTCCATATTGTTGGGATTCTGCAAGCGTCTCTTTAAGATTCGCTTGAAATCCGACACTTCCTTGGCATCTGAACTGTCGCTACCCGAGTCGGCTTCAGGCTCCGCAACCGCTTTTTCCGGAGAAGATGTGGGTTTCTCAACGGCCGATTTACGCAATGACTCCGTAGACACTGTATCTCCGCCCGACCGTACCGGCTGATTTAGAATCTGACTTAAATTCAATGCCATTTCTGCCATAATATGTTCCCTATAAATGATAGACGATATTAGGTGTAGCAATTTTGATGCCAGGTCGATCAGCATTGTATTGAATACACTCATAACTTGTTTATATTGAGCCACCTAACAACGTTTCTGGACAACCCGCGATTTCCGCTGTTGATCTGGGTGTGCATTTGAGGAGAAATAATATCTGTATGAAAGGTAAACATTTCCTATTTCGCATATAAATATCTTGTATATCTGGATATATTTTTGAAAATCGATAAAAATCTTAAAAAACCTATCCACTTTTTCAGCGTGTGCGACGGCATTTTTATGTCTAAGCGGCAGAAGGGCATCATAGAATTTCTCTCAGGGGAGATGAGGGTCGGTCCCCTGAGGGATCTGTTTTGAGCCAAATCCCTGGCCGGAAAACAGGGATTATTCGACCGGGCAACGTATGCGTATGACGGCCACAACGAGAGGATGGATCCTGCTTCTATGAAGACTGAATTTGTGCTTGGGTTTGAATATGCGTGCTATCTGTGGCGAAGAGCTGATCTTGAATCCACACCATCTAATATCTATCGTGTCGCCCAGATTTTAGCCGAGGCTGGAATTGAGGTATTCGAGGTTAATCCTGAGGGGTGGCTGCGATGTGAACCTCGCCCGCTGGGTGTCCGGGAAGCTTTAACTGGAGAATTTACAGATCATTATCTGTGCGGCATGGGTTATCCTCCGGAAACTCCCGGATTGGTTTTGAAAAAAATTGCTGAAAATGGCACTCCCGTTACCACCATTCTTTAAGCCAGCCCCTGCCTGTGTTTTTTTCAGGACGAGTATCAGATACCTTTGGAATGACCGCGACTTATCCTCATCAAACAAGTCGGATTCGGTAAAAATACCTACTCCATCCTAATCGTTTTCCTATGAAATAATTTTTAATTTTGTATCCACTTTTTAGGCCTCTTTATCGGCTATATAAATGTAGGATAAGGACTCAGGAGAGTGATGAATCTGACGGGAATTGCATATTATACATTGTGTTCCAGGTCTCCCCGGCAAGCAGATTCATTTCTTTTTTTTAACCTTTTTTGGAAGACAGGATTGATATGAGACGAATCATGTTATTGCTTGGATTGGGATGTTTGTGGGGGTGGAGTACAGCCGCCGTTTTTGTGCGTCCGTGCAACGCGGATCTGTCCGCATTGACATTTCGCGACATTATGGTCGGTAAAGAATATCCCATTCTGATCTACTCCGACGCCAATGATTTATGGAGCGGCGGACTCTTTATCACAAACGCATACCGCAGCTACGGTTCTCTGCATGGTCGGGAAAAAGACCCCAACTCCCGAGACTGGACGGGCAGTCATCTGGAGGCGGCCGGCCCTGAGGCTCGTGTTCTGGAATGGAAAGATTCCGCCATGTCAGGATTTGACTTCTATAATGATGTGGCCCAGCGTAGTGCCGGACACTGGTTTGTGGTGGACTACCGGGCGGACAAACCGGGGACCTGCAAGGTGGATTTTTTTCAACACTCTTTGTCCTGGACCGTACCGGATCCGAATCAATCCATCATTTTTGAAAATATTGCCAATCGGGATTTAGACCATAACGAAGTGGTTAATTTTCAGGATTTTAATCTGTTTTCCCGGCAGTGGCTCGCCCAGGACTGCACCGAGCCATCCTGGTGCAATGGTGCCGACATCGATCAGGACGGACAGGTCGGGATCGATGACGTTGTGCTGTTTGCCGAATACTGGCTGTGGGGAACCCCCAACTGGCAGCGGGCCGTACAGACTATGCCGGAGGAACCCAACCTCGTATATGCCGTCCGGGATGCCAACGATCTGCCGGAAATCACCATGCTCGTGGGTTCCAGCAGGACTCTTTACCTGACCCAGCAAACCAACGGCGAAAGCGTAAATCTCTTCTCGCTGGAAGTGGATATCTCTGATCCCAACCTCGGCAGCATCGATAACACCGAACGGGACCCCAATAACCCGGACATCGGTACAGCAAAAATCCTGTTTACTCCGCGAGATACGTGGTTCGATTATTTCGGGCCGGGCTATACACAGCCGGAAGGCATTTATCTGCTGGGCGTCAGCCTATGGGAAGCTATTGACGATGGTGCGCTGGCCAGTTTTGTCTATACCGCAAACCAGCCCGGCGATGTGGTTCTGTCGGTCATCAACCAAAACGACTATCCGGCCAGACTGGAATCGCTGCTCATTCATCAGGTATTGCCGCCGGCGTCCTCCGCTTCGCTTACCGAAACCGTGGGACTACTGGAAGACATTTATGACAGCAGCGAAGAATTGCAATCCAGCATCGCCCCGGAGGAATGGAATTCGTTTATTGAATCCGTCATCAGCTCTGCGGATCCAAATCAATTATAACCCCGGATATAACTTTTTTAGAAAAGGTGAATTATGATTAAATATACAGCCATTCTAATGCTTTGCCTAAACGGCATTCTCTGGGCCGACCGGACTTTGTCGTCCACTGAAACGGCCGCAATTCTTAAAACCCTGACTGACAATCCGCGACAGACCTGGCTTGCGGCCGGGACCATTCAGGCCAGCCACCTGGAATATCACGATGCCGAAAAAATCCTCCTCGAATCGTCGGAAACCATTGCCAGCAATGGAACCCAGTACCGCTGGGAAATCCTGCTCAAACATGCGGATCCCAACACAACCGAGTCTATCCGTTCTACCTACCAACTCTCCGGAGATATTGATGTCCAGGCGAATCAGCATCGCATTTTTGGCTGGGACGGCAGCAAGTCCATCCGCTACTACAAATCCGCCGGACAGGCGATGATTGAACACAGCTCGCCCGAGTTCGTCAGCAGCCCCTTCAGTGCCGGAATCATTCCGTGGGGGTATGGTTTCTACACACAAACCAATCTTTCCCGATGTACCGCCAGTGCCACAGAACAGGTCCTTGACGGACGGACCACCATCAGGCTTCAGCTTACCCCGCCGGCAACTACAGGTCAGTTTCAGATGACGTTTTTGCTTGATCCGGCCCGGCAGTACAGCGTCATGACCTTTGAGATGGAAGATCCGCAATATTCCAAAATACGACAAACTTACCGGAATTATGTCCAGATCAACCAGACGTGGGTCCCGACGATTATCACAATCGAGCGATTTTTAAAGCAGCCTTACGGTCTTCAGCTCAGTTCCTACGATGACTGGAAGCTGAATGTGATTACACCTCAGATCCCCGACAGCAATTCTCTGACCATTGAATTCGAGACGGGAACACTGGTGGAGATGCAGCCTTCACCCCTTGTTCGCTCCATCCAGTATCACGCTGCCGACAAAGCAAAAATCAATGAACTCCTGACAGAAAAACTCGCTTTGCTGTCTCAATCCCCCACGGCTCATCCCAACTGTGCCTCCGTAGCGGCCTCTTATGTGGCCAAAAAGTTCGCCCGTACCGTGTCCGCAGAACAGTTAAGCCGGATAGCCTCCTCTGAAAACCAGATGACCAGTCTGTTCCAGCTCAAGCAAACCCTCGAAGAGGCGGGCCTGTCCTGCCTGGCCGTGGAAACCGACCTGGAAACCCTTCGGCAGGCTCATCGCTGCCAAGCCGTCTTGCATCTGCCCGTATCCAGCCATTACATCATCCTGGATCATATCGACGATCAGTACGTCTGGTCTATCGACCTGACCAATCGTAAATTCTATTACCGTACCCCCATCAGTGAATTCAAAAAACAATGGACAGTCGGCACGGCCCTGCTGGTCTCCGACCAGCCCCAAAATCTGCCCCAGCGAGTCAATCCCATCTCATTGATAACACAACAGCGGATTCTCGGCGGCGACCCGGTTGGATACTCCTGCACGGATTTACTTCAAACCGGAACCCGGATCTTGTGTCCGCCCAAGGTTGGGGTGCTTTGCGGCGGGGCTTATTATATTATCTTTGAGCGATTTGGATGCCAGGAAGACCCCAATGGGGGAGAGTGTTACGGATACCCGTATATTGGATATGATTATACTCATTGTATTAACAATCCTATGAATCCTGACATCTGCGATATAACCGGACACTGGTACAGCCGCTATATTCGAGCCTGTCAATAACCCCTGGTCTTATGGGTTCCTCTAAAAATTCATTTTGGCGGACAAAAATCTTCTCTTTACCGCTCAAAAGCAATTGTTAGAGCCACCCTTAATATTTTTTGTCCAGACTTGAATTTTCCGACCTGTATCTGATATAGTATCGGAAACAGGTCCTTTTTTTGAGAAACCAAACTGGACAAAATGAGTCGCAAAGCTTTTACACTGATTGAACTGCTGATCGTGATTGCAATGATTGCCGGGTTAGTGGGAATCACCCTTCCAGCAATCCGGCATTGTAAGCAAAAAGTCCAGTCTTTGTCCTGTACCTCCAATCTTCACCAGCTTTCCATGGTGCTCAATGCGTATGCAAATGAATATGCCAGCTATCCCTATGGATTTTTCGATTCGTTTTGGATACGATCTAGTACCTCCGAGAAATTCGTGGGTGATAAGATGAAAGACTGGGCGGGCAAGTGGTGGTTTGAGCTCATCGGTCAAAATAACCCACTGTCGCCGATGACGATTATGAATTGTCCCAGCTCAAAAGACGATATCGCAGATGGTATTTTGTGTGGGAATTATGGCGTCAATTCCTCGGTCTGTAAAACATCCCCCCTTTCATCCCGAACAACAGAGTTCGCCGGGAAACCGCTTACACCCACCCAGATTCGCGGTCCGTCTGAAGTGATCCTGGTGATGGATGCCGGATACAGCCTGATAAGCTGGAAAGCAACCTTATCTGACCCATCGTACGGGTTTGAGAATCCTCAACGAAATCCCTGGTTTTATGTGCCGGGGCTGACCTCGGTCAACCAACGAAAAGCCATAGCTGCCCAGAACAAAGACGATGCTCTCCTGGGACGTCATCCGGGCACAACCGTAAACATCGGATTCTTTGACGGCCACGCCAGTGCATTGGATGCACAGTCGCTGGCAGTCGAACCGCTGCCTGAAACCCAAACCCAATCGACTTACCGATACTGGTCCCCATAAGTTCGAATCTGAACGATTCTTATTCCGGAGTCTTATACTCGGGAAAGACTTTATGAATCTCGTCGGCAAGGACCGCAGTATCGGGATAATCGATCTCCATCCGCATGATGAGCTGCGGTTGTTGCTGGCCCGGAAGTTGTTCCCACCATTCAATCCGCTCCGGCAGAAGCGTAGATGCATTGAGAAATCCACGCCACCGACGAACAACCTGCCCCGTCGACCGATCCGCCTGTCCCCATTGCAGATCATAGACCTGCTGACCCGGGCGGATATCGTCAAGTCCTTCCACCCGGACCCAGGAATAGGATGCGGGCAGTTCCTGGAGGCTGTTGAACGGCATCAAGCCAAATCCCCTTTGGCCAGCCTGCAAGGCAGGAAGTGAAGTCTGCTTGACAGGCTCCTGCACCCCGGAACCGGAATTCAACATGGTTTTATGATCTAAATCCCAAAGCGTAGTTTTGTCGGGATTTTGATACATTTGAATCTGGAGCTCTCGCGAGAACAAAATGGTTTGATAAGGCTTCGTCTGTTCCGGCACAAAAATCTGGATGCGGCAATTGACAAGCTGTTCGACCGCCTGATAGACCTGTCGCAATGCAATCCCCTGGGCCGAAGGAATCGACAGAAAACAGATCGAAATGGCCATCAGAATGCTGGCTGCAAGACCGGCTCGAATCCAGAGCCGAACGGAACTCCGTCCGCCCTGCTGTGAAGCGTACTGGGGTTTCCTGAGGACGGGTTGTTGTTGAACCTCGACCTGAATCTGTCCATCTGAATCCAATGCCACCCGGGTAGCTATGCCGGAGTTTTCAGAATCTCGGATTGCTTCAAGCACATCCTGAATCTCCTGAGGCAACGCTGCCTCAAGCGGCTGTCCAGCCAGATAAAGAACCGCCTGTTCAGTCTGCTCTGCGGATAATCGCAAGTCTGCAAGCCGATCACGCTGATGTCGACAGACATCACAATGCTCCAGATGGGCCGTCACGGGGGTCAGCATCTCCAATGCCTGCCCTGAAACACTCAACAGCGGCAGAAAGGGTTTGACCTTATCACAGCAGACCCATTGATTCAGCAGGCGATGATGCACTGCCAAATACTGCACATCCAACCGGGTTGGTTTCGAATCCCCCTGCGTTTGCAGACAGTCATCAAGCCTGCGGATTTCCGACTGACACACCGAACATCCGGCAATATGGGCTTGTATCGCAGCCGGAATATCTGAATGATGGCCGGACAGGGTGTCATAATAATAGGTCGACGCCTCTACACATAATGGACTATTCTCCCTCATCATAACCAGCCCTTTCCTGGACCCCTAACAGGGTTCGAATTTTTTTAAGTCCCACCGAAACATATTTTTTAACAGACTGTGGTTTAACATTCATCAATTCAGCTACCTGCCCAATCGTATGCTGTTCACGATACCGCAACCGAATCGCCTGAGCTTCTTTTTGAGATAAATGTCTGTCCAGCACATTCAAAATCCGCTCAATCCTTTCATCATCTAATGTAACATCCATCATATTGGCCTTATCGATATCCGATCGATCCTGGGCGTAACCCTTAATGACCTGCCGATATCGGAGATTTCTTCTCCTGTAATCTTTTGCCTTATCGATGATAATTTTATACAAATAACCTTTCAAATTTTGAATATCATCGGGAAGGGGCCTGGACACAAAAAACAAGAACAAATCGTTGAAAAAATCATCCACATCGTGAGAGTCCGATAACGCATATCGTATAACAGACCGAATAAACGCCCCGTGCTCAGCAATAAGCTTGTGCGCCGCTTCAACCTGTTTATAGACATCATCTGTCCGGCCTGTATCTTTCGATGACACCTGCTGTTATATCCCATTCTCTCGGATTGACAGAACATTAGATTACCTGTCCCAATCATAGTAAATCATTTCATAAAAATCAATTTAATAGGTTATCTACTTATTGAGTTTGCTCCCGCAGCGAAATCCACTCTGGTCGAACTCCGTGAAATCACTTTGCATACCTGTAAGGGATGAACTCTGGTTTTGCATTCGACCAAATTCTCTCCAGGCCCGTACTATAAAGCCGCCTGAGAAACCCAAAATGGGGATAAGAAAAAAAACGATTTCGTGAAATTTCTTCAACTTCTCTTTATCTTGCCATTTCCTGTTTTTATTTTGGTGTATAATAGGACAAATCTACCATGGTATTGGACAATTCTGCGCAGCGACCAGGGGCAGCCTGAAAATTTCTTCTTTTGGAATAAAATGGTTCGTTTTTTATAGGTAAAAAAAAGCCGAAATAGACGTATTCAAAGAGACTTAAATGAATTATCTTCCATTATTTCAAATAAAACATAGCCATTGGAAGCAATACTTTATGGAGGAAAAATGAGCTTAATTCGCATCGGGTGCAAGCTGGCATTCATTGGGATTTTATTTTTCTCAAATACAAGCTTTTCAGCCTCTATTTTTATTAGAACCGGACAAAATAAACATCAAGCCGCCCAAATTCAACCAGACTTCACGGTAACCGCCAATGACGCGGGTGAGCCTGTGTTCTCGAGTTTCCAGGACGATCACGTCCAGTATCTCAGCCAGACCGGCCAGCCTCAAATACCCTGGACACTATTCACTGTACTGCTGCCGCCGAACGCAGATTTATCCTCTGTCACAGGTCAGGTTCTTTCCATTCAGTATGAGTCTCTGGGAAACGGCTGGACCGTGCCCCCCATGCCCCCTGCGGCAACACGTGACGAGCAGAATAACGAGATTGTTGTCTGGCCTGCCGACAAAACTATTGTAGATGGAAAAGATATTGAAATCTATCAATCCAATACGTTCTGGCCCTATGAAGAATGCCGAGTCGTCCAGTCCAGCCAGCTTCGCCAATGGCAGCTGGCCGAAATTGCAGTTCCTCTGGTGCGATATAATCCGGTTACCGGGGAACTGCTCAAACTCCAATCGTCTGAGGTGAACATTGATTACAAGCGGAAAGTACAGCCGGCCAGGATCGGGCGGCTTAAACACGACCGCCGCGGTCGGGATCGCGTGGGGCACCTGGCTGTAAACTTTTCGGACGCTTTAGCTGAATATGAGGCAGCCGCAGCGGGTACCGACTCGTCTGGATTAACCACCTATGCCACCTCTGAATCCTCATTGGATGCCGCTCAAGCAGGTGTGAACTCGACCGGTTATGCGATTATCACTACCAATACCCTCAAAAACAACAGCACCAAACTGGCCTCGTTTATCACCCATAAACAAAATCGCGGCTTCACGGTTTACGTGGTCACCGAAACACTGTGTACCTGTACCAACACCGGCGTAACCAGTGACGGCTGGGGCGGCGGCACCGGCAGCACCAGTGCGGTCAATATTCGGACATGGCTGAAGAACAACTACCTGAGCAAAGACCTGCTGTACGTGCTGCTGATTGGCAATCCCAATCCTGACAGCGGCAACGTCGCAATGTTCAAGAACAGTTACGCCACCTCGGAAGATGACTGGGCTCCGACGGATTACAATTTCTGGTTTCTGGACAGCGATTCAGAAAGCGACCGTTACTGGGAAGTCATTGTCGGTCGTATTCCGAACTATGATTCGTCGGTAACGTACCTGGACAGTATCCTTCAGAAAACCATGGACTATGAGAACTCCACCGACACCAACTGGCGCCGGAACGTTCTGCTGCCGATGGTTCCGCTGGACAGTTCCACGCCCTGCTATCAGCTCGGCGAAGAGATTAAAAAAAATCTGCTGGAACCCCGCGTTATTCCGTCGTACCGCATCTATGAAGACAACTATGATGCGCTTCCCCCGCCGGAAGCACTTCTGGCAGGCACTTCCCCTGCGAAGGCCTGGGCCAGCGAACGATACGGCCTGGTATCCTGGCAGACCCATGGCAACCAGGATTTCGCCGCCAGTGTAATCAGCAGCAGCGATGCCAGTACCCTCAACAATACCTATCCTGCTGTAACCTGGCAGGGGTCGTGCCTGAATGCATATCCTGAAAACAGCAACAATCTGGCCTACCGTCTGCTGCGGCAGGGAGCCGTTGTGACCCACGCCGCCACGCGCAACTCGTGGTACTATGTCGGCGAAAAAAGCTTTACCAACACCACCAGCAACGGCGGCTTTGCCTATAAATTTGCCGACCGCATTCTGCGGGGTGATACCTGCGGGGTGGCACTCGGAACCGTACGCCAGACTCTGACGCCGGGTCTGTGGAGCAACTTTACCCGCTATGTCATTTATGGCGACCCCTCTGTTCGTCTGTTCTACGATATGACCAATTTCACAGTTGCCCCCACGGATGCCTTTTATGCAATGAAAACCATGGGCCAGACTCCCTCGGCAGTGAGTCGGACTTATACGATCAAGAATAATACGTCTTCAGCCCTGACCTGGACTGCCACAGAAACCACAGACTGGTTTGATCTGTCCCCCACCAGCGGCACCCTTGCCGCCGGCGGGTCCGCAACGGTCACTGTCAGCATCAACGCCGCTGCAGCCGACACTCTGCCGGCGGGCTTGAATTCAGGCAGCATCCTATTCACCGACACAACCAACAACATTGCTTATACTCGTGCCGTGCAATTGGACGTTACGACAACCCTGATCGGACACTGGAGATTCGACGATATCACCGGTTCCCTTGCCTCAGACAGCGGCCCTTTATCGAATTCCGGCACCCTCTCCGATACCGATATCGACGACACCTCATTAGACCCTGATTCCACTGTGGATAACGACACAGACAACGCCATGTCCTTTGACCTGAATTCAACAGCCGGTACACTGGGCTCAGCCCTGATGTTTGACGGCATGGGTGATCACATCAAGCTCAACAAGTCCGTCATCACCCCAGGCCCGGGTTTTTCCGTATGCCTGTGGGCCTATCCGACTGCGGTCAAGAGCTGGGCACGCTTTATTGATTTTGGCAACGGTTCGAGCGCCAATAACCTGCTCCTGGCACGCTATTCATCCACCAATGATCTGGTATTTGAATCATACAACGGTTCTTCCAGCGGCGGTATAGTGCGGGCCACCAATGCCATCGAATTGAATCAATGGCAGTTTTTCGCTGCCACACTGGACGCCTCGGGCAATGTCAAGCTTTACAAAAACGGTGTTCTGGTCAAAAGCGGAACCTCTGCCGCTCCGACCAAAGTCAACCGCACGCAGTGCTATATTGGCCGCAGCAACTGGTCATCGGATGCGTATTACCAGGGCAGCATGGACGACATCCGCATCTTCAATACGGTCCTGACCCAACAGCAGATTCAGAACCTGATGGTCGGCTTGACCGAAGCTTATGCTCCAAAGCCCGCTGAACATAGCAGCGCTTCCCAGCAGACGATGCTCCAATGGAGCGGCGGTGAAAACGCAGTCGGTTATCAGATTTATATGGGAACCGACCGGACCGCAGTTACCGGGGCAACACCGGCCAGTGCCGAATACATGGGGTATCGCACAATACCCCAATTCAATCCCGGCGAACTGACACTCGGAGAACGCTATTTCTGGCGTGTCGATACGATTACTTCGGATGGGTCACTCCTGACCGGCCCGGTCTGGGACTTTACGGCAGCCGGCTCACTGACCCGACAGGTCTATACCGGCATCAGCGGCGAAGCGGTCAGCAATCTGACCAGTGCAGCCAAATATCCCAACAGCCCGGATATATATGAATACATTAACAGTTTTGAAGGCCCGACCAATGTCATGGATTATTATGGTACGCGTCTGGAAGGCTATTTGACACCCAAAACCAGCGGTACCTATTACTTCTACATCTCCGGAGATGACGGCATTGAGCTGTGGTTTAGCCCCAACAGCAGCCCATCCAGCAGTTCCAGAATTGCTTACTCCACCGCTTACACCGGGGTTCGGGAATGGACCAAATATGCCTCTCAGAAATCATCCGCCAAAACGCTCGTTGCCGGGCAGAAGTATTACATCCGCGCCCTGCAAAAGGAACACGCCGGCGGCGACCATATCGCTGTGGGCTGGCAGGGTCCGGACAGCCCTTCTATCAGTGTTATCGACGGACAG
>NZ_JBOGCL010000007.1:0-186155 GCF_050689095.1 Anaeroglomus insulsum | reverse complement strand
GGGATTGTGAAAAAACGCTTTACGGGGGAGGGGTTTTCATCTATAGTGTATCGACTTTTGTGACCCTGCGAGCGTGATGTGCTTAGGGATGGCTGTGGACTCGATCATGTTGCACCCAGGGGCAGTATTTTGTGACTATGATGCGTAAGAAATTAAGGATATTTGACTATGATTACCGTCAATGAGAACTTTTTAAAACTGAAAGCGGGATATTTATTCCCTGAAATCGGACGTCGTGTGGCTGCTTTTGCCAAGGCCAACCCGTCGGCCCGTATTATTCGCCTGGGTATCGGCGATGTGACTGAGCCGTTGCCGGAAGCGGTGATCAAGGCGATGCACGAAGCGGTTGACCAGATGGGCAAACGTGAGACATTTCACGGCTATGGGCCGGAGCAGGGCTACGATTTTCTGCGTAAGACCATCGCTGAGAATGATTATGCCTCACGTGGAGTCACCATTGATCCTGATGAAATTTTTGTCAGTGACGGGGCCAAGTGCGACACCGGTAATATTCAGGAAATCTTCGGTCTGGAAAATGTAATTGCGGTAACAGACCCTGTATATCCGGTGTATGTGGATACCAATGTGATGGCCGGGCGGACAGGCGAATGTGACGCCAGCGGCCGGTATGCCGGGATTGTCTATCTTCCCTGTACTGCCGAGAATAACTTTGTGCCTGCCTTGCCCAAACAGAAGGTAGATATTATATATCTGTGTTATCCGAATAATCCGACCGGGGCCGTGGCAACCAAAGAGCAGTTGAAGGTCTGGGTGGACTACGCCCGGCAGAACAAGGCCCTGATTCTCTTTGATGCGGCGTACGAGGCGTTCATCCGTGATGCATCGATTCCGCATACGATTTATGAAATTGACGGGGCTAAAGACGTGGCTATCGAATTCCGCAGTTATTCCAAGACCGCTGGTTTCACCGGCGTTCGCTGTGCCTTTACCGTCGTGCCCAGGCAGTTGAAGGCCTATACCAAAGACGGCAAGGCGGTCGAAGTCGCACCCATCTGGAATCGGCGGCACTGCACGAAATTCAACGGTGTCAGCTATGTGACCCAGTTTGGGACGGCGGCGGTTTATTCCCCGCAGGGTAAGCAGCAGGTTCGCAAGATTATCGACCTGTATATGTCCAATGCCGCGATGATGGTGGATGCACTGACGACGATGGGTTATACTGTCTTTGGCGGGCGCAATGCGCCCTATGTCTGGGTCAAGACGCCGCAGGGCGTTGGCTCGTGGGAATTCTTTGATATGCTGCTGAATAAGGCTCATGTAGTTGGCACGCCGGGAGCCGGTTTTGGTTCTGCGGGTGAAGGCTATCTGCGGCTGAGTGCCTTTAACCAGCCCGACAAAGTCAAAGAAGCCATGGAACGCATTGCGAATCTCTAACACGGGCAGCGGGTGCAAACAACAAAAACCACAAAGTGGGCCGATGACCTCATTTTTTTTCCTGTGAAGTGTTCTGTGGCATCGGTGTAATCGGTGGTTTCTAAAAGACATCATGCATTTAACAATCGCATATATTGGGCTGGGGTCCAATGAAGGAAACCGCCAGTTGTTTATCCGTTCGGCGGCACAGATGCTTGCTGAGGTGCCGGGCTGCCGGCTGTGTCGGCAAAGCCGGATTGTGGAAAGCCAAGCGATGGGAGATGCAGGCGGTGGGAATTATCTCAATACGGTTGCCGAGATTGAGACGTCTTTGATGCCGGAGGAGCTGCTCAAGGCCATGCAGGATATTGAGCTGCGGCTTGGGCGAGTGCGAGCGGAAAAATGGGGGCCCCGCACCATCGATCTGGATTTGCTGCTGTACGGAGATCAGGTGATTTGTGCCCCCTGGCTGGCCGTGCCGCATCGACAGCTTCACCTGCGCAGTTTTGTCCTGACAGGTCTGGCAGAGCTTTGCCCGGAGCGGGTGCATCCGGTTCTGCGGCGGGATATGCGGACGCTGGCAGGACGGCTCAACGGGCAGAATTATTTTGTCAGGCCACAGACGCCGCGATTGATTTCCATTGCGGGGCTGATTGGTGTAGGCAAGACGACGCTGACACGTGGGCTGGCCAAGGCCCTGGCGGGGCAGGCGATCTTTGAGGAATTTGATAAAAATCCTTATCTGGCGGAGGTTTACGCGGGCCATACGGAACTGGCGTTGGCTTCGGAATTGTATTTTCTGTCCAGCAGTGTTCGTCAGCTTTCGCCTGAGGTGCTTCAGGGCGGGCGGATTTATGTCAATGATTATGTGTTCGAAAAGGCCTTGATTTATGCTCGGAGCTGGCTGGGGCCAAAGATGCTGGCCGAGTATGAGACCATCTATCCGGAGCAGCACAAAAAGGCGACGGTCCCGACGGTGGTGATCTATCTGGAGGATACGGTCGAGCATTGCCTTCAGCGAATCCATCAGCGGCATCGGCCGTTTGAGCAGGGGATTCAGCCGGAGTTTCTGGCCAATCTGGAAATATGGTATAATGAATTATTCGAGCAGTGGACGGCCTGTCCGGTGATTCGTATTCGGGCCCAGGAGTGCCAGCTGCCCGAGCAGGTCGAAACACTGGCCCGTGAGATAAGCTGGTATGTTACAAACGAGGAAACAGACAAATGCACCTGGTCCACACAATAAATGAGGTTCGTTCAGCGGTGGCTGCCGCACGCAAAGCAGGCAAAACCATAGGATTTGTACCGACGATGGGGGCACTGCACGCCGGTCATGGTTCGCTGATTCAGAAGGCTCGCTCTGAATGCGGCTATGTAGTCGTCAGTATCTTTGTGAATCCGACCCAGTTTGGGCCGACGGAGGATTTTAGCCGGTATCCGCGGACGCTGGAGGACGATACGAAACTATGTGCTGCGATGGGGGCGGATTGTATTTTTGCTCCGACAGTCGAGCAGATGTATCCTGAAAAAAATCTGTCGTGGGTGGATGTGGAAAAACTCAGCGAAGGGCTTTGCGGGGCCAGTCGTCCGGGGCATTTTCGCGGGGTGACGACGGTCTGCACGAAGCTGTTTCATATTGTGCTGCCGGATATTGCCTATTTCGGGCAGAAGGATGCCCAGCAGGCGGCGGTGCTGTGTCGGATGGTAAACGACCTGAATTTTCCGATGCAGATGAAAATTTGTCCCATCGTTCGTGAGGCCGATGGGCTTGCCATGAGCAGTCGCAACCGTTATCTTTCACCGGATGACCGCCGGCGGGCGGTGTGCCTGTATCAGGCCCTGTGCCTGTGCAAGCAGCAGGTTGAAAGGGGCGTTGTCTCGGTTTCAGAATTAGTCAGCCAGATGGAAAAGGTTTTGACCGCGGCAGGGGGGACGCCGGACTATGTATCGATTGTCGATGCCAAAAACCTTCAACCCCTGCAGGTAATTGACCGGGATGCCCTGGTTGCTATTGCCTTTCGTGTGGGTCCGGCCCGGCTGATTGATAATATGTTAATCTTCTTGAACCCCCTGCGTTTTCAGTTATAATGATTGTTTTAAATTTGGATTAAAAAAGAGTTGAATTGAGGATTTAAGCCGATGTTTTTGAAGGCTCTGAAAGGCAAAATTCATCGCGGACGGGTTACGGCGACCAAGGTTGACTACCCCGGTTCCATAGCGATTGACTCGGATATGCTCAAGGCGGCCAATATCGCCGTTTATGAGGAAGTACTGGTTGCCAATGTAACCAACGGTCAGCGCGTCGAGACCTATGTGGTTCCCGCACCAGCCGGCAGCGGGGAAATTACGGTCCTGGGGGCCGCGGCCAAGCTGTTTGACCCTGGTGATATTGTGATTATTATGAATTTTGCCTATATGACCCCAGAGGAACTCAAGACCCATAAGCCCAGTGTTCTGGCCTGTGACGAAAACAATCACTTTAAGCTTCTCAAATAATCCCCGATGCATCCCAGGCTGTTTGAAATCCCTTTTGTTCACCTGACCGTCCACAGTTATGGTACCATGATAGTCATTGGTTTCCTGGTCGCGTTGTGGGTGATGCGGCGGATGGCACGTCGGGCGGGGCTGGATGGTGAGGTCCTCGGCAATGCCGGGCTGTATGCCCTTATGTCCGGGCTGGTGGGGTCTAAGCTGTTTTATGTGATTCATCATTATGACCAGTTCAGGGGAAATCTTGCTTCGATTTTTTCCGGATCTGGGTTTGAATTTCTCGGGGGTGTGATTTTTGCCGGGGCGGTTCTGCTGATTTATCTGCGGAAAATGAAGATGCCGATCCGGATGTGTCTGGATATTTTGGCTGTGGGCCTGATGATCGGATCGGGATTTGGCCGGATTGGCTGTCTTCTGAATGGCTGCTGCTATGGCAAAGTGACCGACAGCCCTATCGGGATTCGCTTTCCTTATGATTCGCTGGCCTATAACAGCCAGGTCCGTCCTGATCCGGCACGGAATCGTGCGGAACCGTTGTTGCATATTGATGACGATTTTTTCGGCTGGCTGAGTCCGGATAAACAATCCTGGATTCCCGCCCGACCCGATGAGAAATATCAGGCCTCACTAAAGCCGTATGCGATGTTGACCGACCGGCAGAAAGAGCTGGTGGCAGGACCATACCGCTGTCTGAAGGTGTATCCGACACAGCTGATTGAAAGCGGATATGCATTCACACTGGCGGGGGCCATGTTTCTGTTCTGGCGGTTCTGGGCGTCACGTCATCCGGGTCTGACGATGGCGACGGTGATGTGGATTTACGGTATTCTGCGGCTGTGGGTTGAGGGTTTGCGGGATGATAATCCCTTTGAATATGCCTGGTGGACACTCTACAAAGGCGGCACCATCTCGCAAAATATCAGCCTCTATCTGATTTTGTGTGGTGTGGGTATTACTATATTTGTGCTGTTAAAAGCTCCGCAGCCGACCGAAGCTTCCAAAAACAAATAATTCAGGTCCGGCTGGACCGGTCCTGGTTTGTCGCGGCTTGGGCCGTCAGCATCCGCCGTGTGGCTCTTTGGCTGCTGGCAATCATCATTTCTATTGGTTATCCAGGGCCGGCAGCAAGAGGTTCGTCTTGACTTGTCGGGGTGCGGGGGGTAAAAAGACAGAAGTCCAAGAACATCATCTGGAACACACTGAAAACAGGAGTACGGTTATGAGTTCGACTGAAGCGGTTTCCGGGCTGGGGCGTTATCGTATGCTGCTGCTGACCATTGCAGGATTGGGAGGATTGCTTTATGGGATCGATGTCGGCATTATTGCGGGGGCATTGCCGTACCTGGAGGCCACATCCGGGCTGGACGCACAGCAGTTGTCATTCATTGTGGCTGCCGTTTTACTGGGCAGCGTCTTGTCGTCTCTATTCGCAGGCTTTCTGTCGGATGTCTTTGGCCGCAAATGGATTATGTTCGGGGCGGGGCTGCTGTTTGTAATCAGTGTGCCGACGATTTGCCTGTCGCAGGGCTATGGCGTGCTGCTGTCGGGGCGTCTGCTTCAGGGGATCAGTGGCGGCCTGATTGGAGTGGTCATTCCGCTGTATCTGGCTGAATGTCTTCCCGCCGGCCAGCGCGGCAAAGGGACCGGGATATTTCAATGGATGCTGACGCTGGGCCTGGTCCTGGCGGCAGGGGTGGGATTATATTATGCCAACAAGGTCGATGGGGTCATTGCCGCAGCCGCGGAGCTTGTGGATAAAGTTCAGGCAGCACAGAAGATTAATGCTGCCAAGGATAATGCCTGGCGGAGTATCTTCTGGGTATCCCTGATGCCGGGTTTATTGTTCTGCCTGGGGACGCTGCTGCTGACCGAATCGCCTCGCTGGCTGTTCCGCCGGGGCAGGTCCCAAGCCGCTTTAGCGGCCTTGAAACGCTCGCGCACGCCGGAACAGGCCCAGGTCGAATTAGAGGAGATGGCCGCAACCTCTCAGCCTGTACAGTCAACAGCTGCGGGGCAGAAGGATTCGCTGCTGAGCCGCAAATACGTCATTCCGTTTGTTATTGCCGTGATTGTCCTGGCCTGTACCCAGGCGACCGGCGTCAATTCCATTCTTGCGTATGTGGTCAATATCCTCAACCAGGCTGGTCTTCCCGGTTCGGTTGCCAATTGGGGGGATCTGAGCATCAAGATTCTCAACTGCATCATGACGGTTGTTGCGGTGATACTGGTGGACCGCAAGGGACGCAAGTTTTTGCTGACGTTGGGCAGTGCGGGCATAGTGATTTGCCTGGCTTCGGCTGCGATTTTGTTTTATCAGGCCGAGCGAGGTCGCACCGATTATGTTGAAGCGGTTCGCCCATTGGTGACCCGGACTCAGGATGGAGGGGGCCTGTCATTGATGTTTGACGCTGCCGGCTGTCAGTTGCTAACCGGTCAGCCTGTAACACGGCCCATGCAGGCGACGTTTGTCTATTCTTATGGCCCGTTTACCGGCGTGCAGACCCGTCGAACCGACGACCCGGTGGCCAGGCCGGTTGAAATTACACGCTCCAGTGTGGTTCAGCCTGACAGCGTTATTGGTAAGTTTTTCCGGTCGCTGCATCTGAATCCGTTTGCCGACCCCGCCGATGCGGCTTCGGCTCCGCTGGTGGTCCGCAAGGTTCTGGTCGGGCCGGTGCCGGATACGACCCATGGCTGGCTGGTGGCCTTATGTCTGCTGGGATTTATAGCATTTTTTGCCGTTGGCCCGGGGGTATGCGTCTGGCTGGCACTGTCGGAACTGATGCCGACACGGATCCGTTCCAATGGCATGAGCATTGCGCTGCTGGTCAATCAGTTCGTCTCAACGTCGATTGCGGCGGTCTTTTTGCCGACAGTCGGCAAATACGGCTATGCAGCGATGTTTATGTTCTGGGCCGGGTGCACGGTGGTTTACTTTATCACTGCCGCCTTCTTCCTGCCCGAAACCAAGGGCAAGACCCTCGAAGAGATTGAACAGTATTTCAGCAAGAAAAGATAGACCCGGCAGGTCTGGTTTTACTGCTGCGGCTGCAGCCGGTTTCTTACCGTGTCCAGCGACAGGGACTGCTTTCCCCGCATTGCCATGGTGGGGAGGAGTACTGCCGGCCCCAATCGCCCACCCGTGCCGACGATTGCAGGAGGGGGGTTATAGTCTGAATTTCTTGCGGTATTCCAGCGGGCTGATTCCCATTTCTCTTCGAAAGATCCGGGACACGTGATTGATGTCGTGGAAATCCAATTCCCTGGCGATGATTGAGATAGGCTGGTTGGAATGGATGATCTGATGGGCCAGCTGTTGAATCCGAATCATTCGAATGTGCTGACTGATGCCGCGTCCGACGATTTTTTTAAACCGCAATTGCAGGCTTCGGACCGAAATAGCGGTTGCGTTGACTACATCCTCGACACGAATATCGCGTTTGGCGTTGTTGTGGATAAAACGAATCGCCTCCGCTACATCCTCATCATGAATCGCCCGGATATCTGTGGACTGACGTGTTACAATTCCCATGGGCCTAAAGATCAAATCGTCGTATTTTTCCTTTTTGCGGTAGATCATCAGGTCCAGCGTCTCGGCGGCTTTGTACCCGACCTGTTGGAAGTTCAATTCGATGCTGGACAGCGGCGGATGGCTCAATCCGCAAATCATCTCATCATTATCGACACCCAGAATCGCGATTTCATTAGGGATATGCAGCCCGGCCTCCCGACACGCCTCGACCAGTTCCATGCTTTTTTCATCATTACAGGTCATGATACCAATGGGCTTGGGAAGACTTTGCAGCCATTGACACAGGCGTTGTTGACGGGTTTCAATGGATGTTCTGGATACAGTATCGCAGAATAGCAACGGGCGAATCTGGAATGTTTTCAGATAGTCCGTGAATCCCTCCTGGCGGACCTGCGACCAGTAATTGTCCTGCCCGCAAAAAGCGAAATGCTCAAAACCCAGGTCGCGGAGATACTTGGCTCCGAGGGCACCGATGGCCGGATCCTGAAGGACGTTGACAATGCCCGGAATGAGTTTTTTGAGCGGAATGGTGACGGCCGGAAAACGGTGCTGAATCAGGAGCTGCTGGATTGTGCGCGACGAGGGCAGGTACCCGATAATTCCGTCGGCATCAAGGCTTCGCAGACGTGCCAGCAGGTCGTCCTGGTTGCTGGGGCTGAATGGGGCTTTTAAAAACAGGGGGGAATGTCGATAAAACGACCAGCTTCCACGCTGAGTAGCGTAATCCATAATCCCCCGGATCATGCCGCGGTCGGCTGCTCGGGACGAATCCAGCATCAGGATGATTTTGGGTGTTTTCTGCATACCGATTACCTAAATTATCACAATTATGTACTCGACGAAGGGCTTTGATGCAAGAGAAAATTGCGCAAAATGGCGATAATATATGCAAAATATGGTGTCGCAGGTTAAGGCTAAATCAGTATAGTAAGAACCATACAACTAAACCATGTTAAGGAGATGATCATGAAGCAAAAAGGTAGTGATGCCCGGGATAGGGTTGATCCAAAACAGGTTCCACACAAAAAACTGTCCTCTGGCGCGTCTATTCCAGCCATCGGTTTAGGTACATTTGGCTCTGACCATGTTAGTGGTTCTGAGGTTGCCCAGGCCGTACGTGGCGCAATTGAGGCAGGGTACCGCCATATCGACTGTGCATCGGTCTATGGCAATGAGAATTGTATTGGCGAGATTTTCTCGCAGTTGTTTCACAGTGGTGTAGTCAAGCGGCAGGATTTGTGGGTTACCTCCAAAGTCTGGAATGATATGCATGGCCGGGGGGATGTATTGATTTCCTGTGCCAAGAGTCTCAAGGATCTGCAGTTAGACTATCTGGATTTATATCTGGTTCACTGGCCGTTTCCTAATTACCACGCACCCAAATGCGATGTTACATCCCGCAGTCCCGACGCTCGTCCCTATATTCACGACGAGTATATGAAAACCTGGCGACAGATGGAACGGCTGGTCAAGGCCGGGCTGGTTCGCCACATTGGTACCTCCAATATGACCATCCCCAAGCTCAAATTGCTGCTGCGGGATGCCGAAATCAAGCCGGCCTGTAACGAAATGGAACTCCACCCGCATTTCCAGCAGCCGGAATTATTCCAGTTTTGCATCGATAACAATATTCTGCCAATCGGTTATTGTCCGCTCGGTTCGCCGGGACGCCCCGAACGCGACAGAACCCCGGAAGACACGGTCGATATGGAAGATCCGGTGATTCTGGAGATCGCCCGAAAGCATGGTATTCATCCGTCTGCAGTCTGCATCAAGTGGGCCATTCAGCGCGGGCAGGTTCCCATCCCGTTTTCGGTTAATCATTATCTGGATAATCTCAAAGCCGCCGTGGGCGAGCCTCTGAGCGAATCCGAAATGCAGGCGATTTCCACAATTGACAAAAACTGTCGTCTCATCAAAGGGCAGGTGTTTCTGTGGAAGCCCAATCAAAGCTGGGAAGACCTCTGGGATATCCATGGTGAGATTACGCCGGCATAAAGTACAACAATAAATCCAGTACTCTTGTAGGAGATATCATGAAGAACTTTAGTTGGATTGGGTTGTGTTGTCTTCTGCTCCTGATGACCGCACAACAGGGGTTGTCCCAGCAGGATACCCGAGTCTATCAGGAAAGCTGGGAGTCTTTATCCACGCATCCTGTGCCGGAATGGTTTGCCGATGCCAAATTTGGAATCTATGCTCATCTGGGAGTGTATTGTGTCCCTGCCTTTGGCACCGAATGGTATCCTCGTCTGATGTATCAGGAAAATGACGCAGTCTATAGGCATCATGTTGCCACCTATGGTGATCCCTCAACCTTCGGTTATAAAGACTTTATTCCGCAGTTCAAGCTGGAAAAATTTGACCCGGAGCAATGGGCGGAATTGTATAAGCAAGCGGGTGCAAAATTTGCCGGCCCGGTCGCCGAACACCACGACGGATTTTCGATGTGGGCGTCCAAAGTCAACCGCTGGAATGCCAAAGACATGGGACCCCAAAGGGATGTTGTCGGGGAATTAGTCGCTGCCATCCGCAAGCGGGATATGAAAATCATCACGTCGTTTCATCATGCCTTCAATGTCCAGGGATATTATACCGCCAAACCGGGCTGGGATACCGCCGACCCGAAATTCGAAGACCTCTACGGCCAGTTTAAAGACCCCAAAATTGCCTACGACCGCTGGTTTATCAAACTCCAGGAGGTGATTGACGCCTATCAGCCGGACCAGATCTGGTTTGATGGTTGCCTTGGAAATGTTCCCGATGCGTACAAGCGTAAATTTGCCGCCTATTATTACAACAAACAGGCCGAGTGGGGCAAGGACGTCATCATTACCCGCAAGGGCGATAATTTGCCTGCCGGTGTGGGCGTGCTGGATATCGAACGGGGCAGGATGAAAGACTCCAACCCCCAGCTTTGGCAAACCGATGATTCCACTGCCTATAACAGTTGGAGCTGGGTCCAGGATTTGAAAGTCAAGCCCGCCGTGGAGCTGATTCATGAGCTGATTGACATCGTCAGCAAAAACGGCATTTTGCTGCTGAATGTCTGCCCCAAAGCCGATGGGACCATTACCGACAGTCAGCAGCAGTTGCTTCGTGAAATGGGCCAATGGCTCAAAATAAACGGGGAAGCCATTTATGCCACCCGTCCGTGGCTGATATACGGCCAGGGTCCCACCCGGATGACCAGAGGCGGCGGTTTTCTGGATACCATTCACTACACGCCCCAGGATATCCGTTTTACCCGCAGCAAGGATGGCAAGATTCTGTATGCCATCTGCCTGGGCTGGCCCAATAGTGATTTTACCCTTGATTCCGTGACTGTTCGGAATGCCGCTGGCGCCCGCGTATCGCTTCTGGGCAGCGATGCAAAGGTGTCCTATACGGTCAATCCCGATAAAAGCATTACGATTCATACGCCGACACTGGACGACTCAAAACGGCCCTGTCAATATGCGTTCAGTTTTAAATTGGAAGGCTTTGACCTGACGGCCAATCCGTTTGGGACCTCGCAGGTGATTACACTGCAGGCTGAACAGGCAACACTGGAAGGTGAAAAGATTGCCATCGAAACAAGAAATAACCAGTCCAACATTGGTTACTGGGACAATCCCCAGGAATCCGTTCACTGGCTGGTTCGTATTCCTGCGGCGGGCAAATATCTGGTTCGGGGCCATTTTGCTGCAGCCTCAGGGGCTTCGCAACTGCTGTTGACCGCACAAAAAAATCAACTCACCATATCTATTCCCGCATCTGCAAGCTGGGAAAAACCCATGACCGTTGACACCGGCAGTATAGTTTTTGAGAAACCGGGCGTTTATCATCTTATTCTGGCTGCTGCCGATCATTCAGCCTGGAAAGCGGTAAATATCTGGGATATCCAGTTGGCCCCCGTCATTCCAGAGAATTGAGCATCAGGATATCTGAATGGAAATTAACGATTGATGGAGAAAGGAAAAGCACAATGAGTCGAGTCAAATTATCGCTTTTAATCTCTATTTCAGCTGCAGCGGTGGTGCTGCAGGGCTGTGCCTCGAAAGCAAAACCCTTTAATGCCACATGGGAATCGCTCCAGCAGTATCAGGCCCCCGAATGGTTCCGCGACGCCAAATTCGGTATCTGGGCCCACTGGGGTCCGCAGGCCGTACCCGGACAGGGGGACTGGTATGCCCGGCGGATGTATCTGCAGGGCGATGGTGCGTACAATTTTCACGTCAAAACCTACGGCCATCCTTCCGAGTTTGGCTATAAAGATATTATCCCCCTCTGGAAAGCAGAAAAATGGGACCCCGATTATCTGATGTCGTTGTATAAAAAAGCCGGAGCGAAGTATTTTGTCAGCATGGCTGTTCACCATGATAATTTCGATCTGTGGAATTCGACATATCATCGCTGGAATGCGGTCAAGATGGGACCCCAGCGGGATATTGTTGGCCAGTGGCAGGCTGCTGCCGAAAAATATGGCTTGTATTTTGGTGTCTCCGAACATCTGGCGGCCAGTTATACCTGGTTTACCTCCAGCCATGGTGCCGACAAAGACGGTCCCAAAGCCGGCGTCCCGTATGATGGTAACGACCCGAATTACTGGGATCTTTACCATCCAAAACACGATGAACCCTTCGGTGGCGGTGACAAATGGTATGCCAAAAACCCGCAGTGGCAGCAGACCTGGCAAAAGCGAATTCGGGACCTCGTAGATCAATACCATCCGGATTTGCTTTATTCCGATGGCGGATTCCCGTTTGGCGAAGTCGGCAGGGAGCTGGTGGCACATTTCTACAATACCAACATGCAGCAGCACCATGGCAAACTTCAGGCGGTGTACACCTGCAAAGACATTGGCTCGGGCGAATTTAACCGTCAGGCCTGCGTACAGGATGTCGAACGCGGGGCGATGAAGGACATCAATCCGCTCCCCTGGCAGACCGACACCTCCAACGGCGACTGGTATTACCGGACACACGACCGTTATAAAACCACCGGGCAGGTCATTCGCCTGCTGGCCGATATCGTCAGCAAAAATGGCAACATGCTGCTCAATATCGTGCTCAGGCCCGATGGCAGCCTGCCGCCGGAATCCGAGAAATTGCTGGCCGAACTGGGGCCTTGGATGGAGATGAACGGCGAAGCCATCTATGGCACGCGGCCCTGGAAAGTCTATGGCGAAGGCCCGACGGTTGTCGGCGGCGGTCATTTCAAGGAAGACTATCCGTTCAAGGCCGACGATATTCGCTTCACCACCAAAGGCAATACACTGTATGCCATCGCTCTCGGCGTGCCGACAACGGAGTTGAAAATCAAATCGCTGGCCGGGGTGTCAATTACCGACTGCCGTCTGGTTGGCAGTAAAGAAAAATTGCAATGGACCCAGGACGCCGAAGGACTGACCATCAAGCCGGTCCGCCAGTGGCCCTGTGACCATGCTGTTGTTTTTAAAATGAAAATCAAGCAGTAATCAGGAAAATAAGGAGTTCTCATGAAAACCATGCGTGGTGCTATCCTGCCGGGCAACAGTACTGTTGAGATTAAACAGTTTCCGATACCGTCTCCCGGCCATGGCGAAGTGCTTATTAAAATGAAATCGTCCACCATCTGCGGTTCGGACATTCGCTGCATCTATCATGAACATCTGGGCAAAGGCCCCGAAGGCTATCAGAAAGGCATGATTGCCGGCCACGAACCGGCCGGACAGATTGTGGAGTGCGGCCCGGGCTGCCGACGGTTCAAAACCGGTGATCGTGTGATTATCTATCACATTTCCGGCTGCGGCGTCTGCAACGACTGCAGGCGGGGCTATATGATTTCCTGCACCAGCGAAAAATACCGCCGTGCCTATGGCTGGCAGCGGGACGGCGGGATGGCAGAGTACTTGCTGGCCGAGGAAAAAGACCTCGTCTTTCTCCCTGAGCCGCTGACCTATTCCGACGGTGCCCAGGTTGCCTGCGGTTTTGGGACTGTCTATGAAGGCCTGGAAAAAATCGGCATCTGCGGCAATGATGCAGTGCTGGTGACCGGACTGGGGCCGGTGGGGCTTGCCACGGCCATGCTGGCTCGGGCCATGGGGGCAGCCAAAATCTACGGTATCGAAGTGATTGACGAGCGGCTTGCCATTGCTCAAAAAATGAACCTCTTTGATGCGGTGTTCAAGGCTGGACCGGACAATGTTGCCCAGATTCGCAGCCTCACCGGCGGCAACGGTGTTGAACGGTCGGTCGATTGCTCCGCCAACGACAAAGCCCGACTGACCTGTATCCAGGCCACCCGCAAATGGGGTAAAATCGTATTTCTTGGCGAAGGCGGGACTTGCTCCTTCCAGCCCTCCCCGGATATAATCCACGACCAAAAGACCATCTATGGTTCCTGGGTGACTAACCTCTGGCGGATGGAAGAATTGGTCGAACGGCTGGTCCGGTGGAATATCCACCCCGAAACGCTCATTACCCACCGTTTCCCGCTGGACCGGGTCGGCGAGGCCTATGCCCTCATGGCCAGCGGCAAATGCGGCAAAGTGGCGGTGGTCTTTGACGAGGAACTGAAATAGGCAGGTTTGACTTTCAAGGAAAGGTAAACGTATGGCCCAAACAAGCTCAGGCAGCCCGGCACAACCCCTTTCGCATAAACCCGTGATTCCCAGGGATTTGATTTTTTCGTTCATTTTGGTAACGACCCTGTTTTCGCTATGGGGCTTTGCCAATGATATCACCAATCCCATGGTTGCTGCGTTCAAGAATATCCTGTTGATCAGCAATTTCGAAAGCTCGCTGGTTCAGTTTGCCTTTTATGGCGGCTATTGCGTGATGGCTTTTCCTGCCGCCTTGTTCATCAAGCGGTTCAGCTATAAAGCCGGGATTCTGGTCGGGTTGGCGTTATATGCTGCCGGGTGTCTGATGTTCATCCCCTCCGGCTGGATGATGGCGTTCTGGGCCTTCTTGATGTCCTATTTTGTAATGACCTGTGGTCTGTCGTTTCTGGAAACCAGTGCCAATCCCTATATTCTGGCGATGGGGCCAGAAGAAACCTCGACTCGCCGCCTCAATTTTGCTCAATCCTTCAACCCCATGGGGTCGCTGCTGGGGATGCTGGTGGCCCGGAATTTCATTCTCGCCAGACTGGATAGCACCGATGAAGCGACTCGCCGAACGTTGCGAGATACCGCCCCGGAGCAATTCTACACCATATGTCAGCATGATTTATCTGTGATCATTAAGCCTTATCTGATGTTAGGCCTGGTGGTGTTGGTAGCCTTTGTTATTTTTGCCGTTGCCCGATTGCCGCGCAGCAAAGGGGAAGAGGATACATCGCTGCATCTGGGAGCCACATTGATGCGGCTGCTCTCCAATAAAAAATATATCGAAGGCGTAATTGCCCAGGCCTTTTATGTGGGCGTTCAGATTATGTGCTGGACCTTTATTATTCAGTATGCCGAAAATGAACTGGGTATGAGCAAGACCAATGGCCAGATGTTCAACATGGTAGCCATGGTCATTTTTGTCAGCAGCCGTTTTATCTGCACGTTCCTGCTCAAATTCTTCAGCCCCGGCGGCTTACTGCTGAGTCTGTCCATTGGAGGATTGTTGCTGATTCTGGGTACGATTTTCATCCCCGGCAGTCCTCAAACGGGGGCCCAGTTCCAGCAGTATATTGACCAGTATCGCCAGACAGAGGGTATGGCTGCTCAACTGGCTGGCTATATTAAGGGTTTCTATTATGGAATCCTTCATGTCAAGGGGCTTGGCGGCCTGCTTTCGCTGGTTGGGGTTTCGGCCTGTATGTCGCTGATGTTCCCAACGATTTACGGCATTGCCCTCAAGGGGCTTGGTGATGATGCCAAGCTGGGAGCGGCAGGCCTGATTATGGCCATCGGCGGCGGCTGTCTGATGCCCCCCATGCAGGGATGGATTATGGACCAGAACGCAGTGAATATCGGCTTTATGGTTTTGTCCAGTACACGGGCCTCCTTTGTACTGCCGCTGATTTGTTTTGTGGTGATTGCCATTTATGGGTTTAGAACGTCCAATGTGCATGGACATAAATATTAGAATGACAAAGTCAGGAGATTCCTATGCTTAAACACATCCCCGCTATCCTGAGTCCGGAGCTGTTAAAGGTGTTGATGGAAATGGGCCATGGCGATGAAATCGTCATTGCCGATGGTAATTTTCCCGCCGCGTCCATTGCGCAGCGGCTGATTCGTGCCGATGGCCACGGCGTGCCGCCGGTCCTGGAAGCAATATTGAAGCTGTTTCCGCTGGATATCTATGTCCCCCGGCCGGTGGCCCTGATGCAGGTGGTTCCCGGCGATACCGTCAAGACTCCAATATGGGATCAGTACCGTACCATCCTCAGGGACAGCGGCGAAAAATTTACGGATTTTGAATTTGTTGAACGATTTGCATTCTATGAACGGGCCAAAAAAGCCTTTGCGGTGGTGGCCACGGGTGAATCGGCGTTGTATGCCAATATCATTCTGAAAAAAGGCGTCGTTACGAAGGATACTAATCCTGCTTGAAATTTCCCGTTTCGTTGCGGCTAAGTACACTCGCTTCAACCACGAGCTTTTTTGCTCGCGGAGTAATCATGCCCATTGGGTATAACAAAGGGTGCCTATGATGCGGCACAGGTGATGCGGGTTGTCTTGTGCGTTAAGCAGGGATAGATACTGCTTGGAGCTGCCGTTTACGGGTGAAATTGTCTTTGCCGACCTGTCTGATAGACAGAGCCATCGTTTTGGGTGCATAAAAAAAGCCCGGCGTTGATCCGGGCTTTTAAATTTCAAATGAATTCTGCAGCAAATTAAGCTTCGATGCTGTCGATGGTGACCTGCAGATATTTCTGCCGATGGCCAATCTTCTTGGCGCTGTTTTTACGTCTGCGGAAGGTCATTGCGATGACCTTGGGGCCTTTAACGACGGCGTCGGCCGCAGAAACCTTGAAGCTGGCAATAACCTTGGCACCTTCCAGGTAGGGGGTGCCGATCTTGACCTGGTCACCGTCACTGACGAACAAAACCTTGTTCAGCTCAATGGTCTTGGCATCCGGGGCAACTTCGGTCAGTTCAATATTAATAACGTCTCCCTGAGAGACCTTAAACTGTTTTCCGCCTTGTTCGATAATCGCGTACATGATGACTCCTCGATCTATACTGATAGAGTTCCAATATTTACTTTAGCATACAACAAAGACCCGTTATTTTAGTGTTCCATGAGCAATTGTAAAGAAAAAAGTTATAAACCCGTGATATTTTTCTGAAAACTTTGTTTTTACTGCTATATAAATGGATAAAATATCCATCATATATCAAAACCGTGTTTGTTTTCATAACATAAAGCCCGTACCAGGGTTTTGATTACTCTTTTTTACCTGTTTTGACGAAATATAATAAAAGTTATCATTGTAATATGTGATATAAATAGGTTGTTTTAGTCTTTTTTTAGGAGAACACCGCAGATGGAACTTGCGATGATTAATGATGATATGTTTCCAATGTCAAAAATCGACCCAGCTTATCTGGATCGCGGCATTTTTTTTGGCGACGGCGTTTATGAAGTCCTTCGCAGCTATGACGGCCAAATCTTTGCCCTCGATGAACATCTGGAACGATTTGAACGCAGCTTGCGTGAAATCTGGATTGAAAACATAGATATTGCACAAGTGCGTCGAAAAGTTTTGGAAGCCTATCAAAAATCCGGCTTTGGCAACGCCCGCTTGTATTTTCACATCACGCGTGGTTCGGAACCTCGTAACCATCTACCCGGAAAGAACTTAAATCCTAATTTCTTTCTGACTGTCAATGCATTGATCGACAAGCCCGGCGAAAAGGAACATGGCATTAAAGTCTGCACATATCCAGACTTACGCTGGAAACGCTGTGATATTAAATCACTGAATCTGCTGCCCAATGTCATGGCCAAAATGGTTGCTGAGAAAAAAGGCTGCTACGAAGCTATCCTTGTCAACGACGCTGGCGAGATCACCGAAGGCTCCGGCAGTGCATTTTTTGCTGTGGATGCCAAACAGAAGGCTCTTATAACAAGACCTCTTGGGTCTGATATTTTGCCGTCCATTACACGCAGCGTGGTTGTCAAAATAGCCAAAAACTGCGGCCTGAGTATCATCGAAAAAAATCTGACACCCGCCCAAGCGGCCCAGTGCGATGAACTGATTATGGCTGTAACCACCAAAGACATCGTCCCCATTGTTCAGTTTGACGGCCAGACTATCGGAACTGGCACCTGCGGCAAACACACCAGGGCGTTGATTGAAGAATTTGCCAAACTGGCCCGTCATCGCTGAAATCCGTCATCCTGAAATGCACAGACTGGGGCAATCTGCCATATTGGCATAGCAGTGATTCTGTATTCATATCTCTAACTTATTTTATGGAATAGAGATACAAATAATTGCTCTGCCGGCACATCGTTTGCACTAACTCTAATGGCTCGTGGGATAAATCACGAGGAAAGGAAAGTGAACGATGAAATTTGATAAATTTACAGTCAAAGTTCAGGAAGCCCTGGCGACCAGTCAGCAAATGGCCATGGCACGCAATCATACCATGATGACCCCATTGCATTTGCTGTATGTTCTGCTGGATGACCAGGAGGGACTTGGTGTTCAGATATTAAAGAAAATCGGAGCCAATGTCTCGCGAATCCATTCCATGACCGACAGTGAACTGAATCGTCTGCCCAAAGGCTCGGTGGGGACTCAGCTTATGCCGGACCCTGCCTATACTCAGGTCATTCTTGATGCCCAGAATCGGGCGGATAAGATGGGCGATGATTACCTCAGTGTTGAACATCTCCTGTTGTCACTGGCTGACATCAAAAGCGACGCCAAGGAAATCCTCAGCGTCAACTCCGTGACAGTCAAACAGATCGAACAGGCCGTGGAGGAACTTCGTGGCGGCCAGAAGGTCACCGATGACAACCCGGAAAGCAAATACAAAGCCCTCGAGCGGTTTGGGATCGATTTGCTGGAACAGGCCCGCAAGGGCAAGCTCGACCCGGTCATCGGACGCGACGATGAAATTCGCCGGTGTATGCAGGTATTGAACCGGCGGACCAAAAATAATCCGGTTCTGATTGGCGAACCCGGCGTCGGTAAAACCGCGATTGTCGAAGGGCTGGCCCAGCGGATTGTAACCGGCGATGTCCCCGCAGGCTTGAAAGATAAAAAACTGATTGCTCTGGATATGGGGGCGTTGATCGCAGGGACTAAATTCCGCGGCGAGTTCGAAGAACGTTTCAAAGCGGTATTAAAAGAAGTAACCGGCTCCAATGGACAAATTATTCTCTTTATCGATGAATTGCATACCATCGTCGGAGCAGGCAAGGCTGAAGGGGCCGTCGATGCTGGCAACCTGCTCAAGCCCGCTTTGGCACGCGGGGAATTGCGATGTATCGGGGCGACAACGCTCGATGAATACCGCAAATACATCGAAAAGGATGCGGCCCTCGAGCGGCGATTCCAGCCGATTATGGTGGATCCGCCTTCGGTTGAAGAAACGATAGCCATTCTTCGCGGACTCAAAGACCGCTACGATGCCCACCACGGCGTACGGATTGCAGATGCGGCGCTGGTGGCGGCGGCGACGTTGTCCAACCGGTATATTTCGGACCGGTTTTTGCCGGATAAAGCCATTGACCTGGTGGATGAGGCGGCATCGCGGCTGCGCATCGAAAATGATTCACTGCCTGCCGAACTGGACGATATCCGCCGTAAAATCATGCAGCTTGAGATTGAATGTCAGGCCTTGAAAAAAGAAACCGATGCGGCCAGTGCCAAACAGCTTCAGAAATCCCAAAAGCAGCTGGCGGAACTGAAGGCCCGCGACCAGGACTTAACCGCCCGCTGGGAACGCGATAAAAAAGCCATCGGACAGGTCAAGGAAATCAAAGAGAAAATCACGGCTGCCCAGATGGAGTTCGAAGATGCCCAGCGTAAAGGGGATCTGGAGCGTGCAGCCCGGCTCAAATATGAGACCCTCATCGGCCTGCAAAAACAGCTCAAGGCCGCCGAGGAAGCCCTTGCCCGAGCCAATGGCAGTACGATGGTGCATAACGAAGTAACCGAAGAGCATATTGCCCAGGTGGTCAGCAAGTGGACGGGGATTCCCGTGGCCCGGCTGATGAGCGGCCAGCGAGAGCGTCTGCTGAAGATGGAAGATGAGATTCGCAATCGCGTGGTCGGCCAGGATGAAGCGGTTGAGGCGATCTGCAATGCTGTCCGGCGGAATCGGGCCGGGCTGGGGGATCCGAATCGGCCGATTGGGGTCTTTCTGTTCCTTGGGCCGACGGGAGTGGGCAAAACCGAACTGGCCAAGGCCCTTGCGGAGTTTTTGTTTAATGACCCGGCGGGGATGGTCCGCATCGACATGAGCGAGTTTATGGAACAGCACTCCGTCGCCCGGCTGATTGGCGCTCCTCCGGGCTATGTGGGATATGAAGAAGGCGGCAGGCTGACCGAGGCGGTACGCCGTAAGCCGTATTCGGTGATTCTTCTGGACGAAATCGAGAAAGCCCATCGGGATGTGTTTAATGTCCTGCTGCAGGTGTTTGACGATGGCCGGCTGACCGATGGCAAAGGCCGCACGGTGGATTTCAAGAACACCGTGATTATCATGACCAGCAACTTTGCCAGCCAGCAGATTCTTCAGATGAGTCAGCAGCAGGGGGCCGACTGGGAGATCGAAGCCCATGTCAAAGAGGCCCTCAAGCAGTCGTTCAAGCCGGAGTTTCTCAACCGGATTGATGAGACGATTATCTTCCATACTCTGACACAGGACAACCTGAGCAAGATTGTGGATATCCAGCTGCGAAATCTGATTGCACGGCTCAAGGATCGCCACCTGACAGTGGAGTTTACCGATCGGGCACGTAAACAATTGATTGATGAAGGCTACGATCCGTCCTTCGGTGCTCGTCCGCTCAAACGGGTGATTCAGCAGCGGCTTGAAAATCCGCTGGCCCATGAGCTGCTGGCCGGAAAATTTGCCGAAGGAGATACGATTCGAGTGGATGCCGACGGCAATGTTTTTCGATTTGACAAAATCTGACGATTCCACGATACTTTGGCAGACTCAGGAACCTTGTTTCATGGAGAATAGCGATGATTATTAAAACCATCAGCGATGTTGCGGCGTCTCCGGTCCAGATGGAAGGGGCGAAAAATGTGTCTGTTCGGGTTGTCTTTGGGCCGGCGGACAAGGCTCCGACGTTTGCCATGCGGGTCTTTGAACTGGATGCCGGGGGGCATACGCCGTTCCATTCGCATGCGTTTGAGCATGAGGTGATGATTCTGTCCGGCGAGATTGCAGCGGTGACGGAAACAGGATCGATCCCCCTCAAACCCGGCCAGTGCATTCTCGTCCAGCCGAATGAAAAGCACCAGTTCAAGAATCTTTCGGCATCCAATAAAGCCAGCTTTATGTGCCTGGTGCCGATTGCGTATCAGAAATAAGCCGGGTATTCGGAAGCTGGAGAAGGTGTTGAATAAATGCGTTCGCGGCCGCGGAAAACCAGACAAAAGACCCGTTACGATTCAGTTTTGTGTTTGCGGTGCGGGCCATTGTCAGTTTTGCTCCGGCATTAGGAATCGAACCATTCTGGAAGTTGCGAGTTATCTATCAGGCCATGTTGCGTGAAATCGCCGCTCATCCGATCGAATGGAGACCGGGCCGAAATGAGCCGCGCATGGTGCGAAGAGACTGGAAACACTATCCGATGTTAACGACAACAAGAGCCGAGTGGAGGAAGGCCTATGTCGCTTAAGCAACCGCCATTCGTAACTGTCCCTAATATTTAATCCAGCAGATACAACTGGAAGTAATAAAACAGCAGAAAAAGTGTTTTATGTAAAAACTCCTGACAGGCAAAATCAGGGTGAAAGCGTAGGAGGATACTTTATGCATCCATTTAACAAATCAATCAAAGATATAACGCTAGAAGATATTGAAACATTAATTCAAGATCAGGTTCCTGAGGGTCGAACACTAGATTACAAACGGGATTTATATACAGGAAATGATAAGGGCAAGAAAGATTTTCTTATTGATGTTAGTGCATTAGCCAATACGGTAGGTGGTTATCTTATTGTCGGAATGGAAGAGTCAGAAGGTGTACCTAAATCAATTGTAGGAGTTGAAATACCTGAATTTGATAAATTGAAGTTAGATTTTGAGAACCTATTGAGGATGTCCGTTGATCCCCCAATTAGAGGGGTGGAGTTCCAAGCTATCGATGTGGCGAATAATAGAAAGGTATTAATTATTGAAGTTCCAAGAAGTATATCTCGTCCACATGCAGTAACTATTCAGAAATATCATCGTTTTCATGGCAGACATTCCAGTGGAACATATCCATTTGAGGTGAATGATATCAGGCGTGCAATACTGGAATCTGAAACGATTGCCATAAAAATTAGGAATTTCAGAAATGACAGACTTTCTTTGATATCCATTAATAACGCACCTTTACCGTTATGTTCTGGTGGGAAATTCGTTCTACATTTAATTCCCGCATCTGCTTTTGATTTGACGACAAAGATTCAATTCGAACATAATAGTCAGTATGATTTTCCTCCAATTGGTTCAAGTGGTTGGAATCACAGATTGAATTTTGATGGATATCTTACCTATGAACAAGGACATGAGAACAATTATGTGACAAGTTATACACAAATATTCAATAATGGCATTATCGAGGCAGTTGAAGGATCGATGCTGCAAGATCAATCAGACAGAAAGAAAACAATACCATCAGGGGTTTTTGAAAAAAAGATTATAGAATCAACCAATCAATATATTTCTTCTTTACAAAAATGTGGGATTACTCCACCTATTTGGCTATGTCTTTCATTACTTGGGGTGCAGAATTATGTTATGGCATTACCTCAATCTTATTATGACGATGTGGTTTGTATTGATCGGAATGATCTAATTGTACCAGAAATCCTTATAAATGATTTTAAAATAAAAACTGAACGTATTCTTAAACCTGCATTTGACTCTGTTTGGAATGCATGTGGTTTAGCTGGTTCAATTAATTACGATAAAGAAGGTAATTGGAAGCCCCGATAATGCTCCCCGAATTGAGTACCAGTGTATAAGATGGTGGTTGTGGTATAATTCAGTCGGCAATTAGAGAACAAAGGACATATGAATGATGACACACGATCGAATTGGTGGACATCAAAGCCCCTCAGGAAGGGGTAAAATATCCGGTCTGTTTGGATGGCCGGCGAGCCTGCCCGCCGGAAGACTGTGGAGGACTATGGGGATATTCAGATATTCTGGATGTATTACGAGGGAAAAAGAGCAAGCCAAGGGAGCAATTATTGGATTGGCTCGGGTATGAATTTGATCCGGAAGAATTTAATGTTGACGAGGTCTATGAGCTGCTCCGATAATCCCAGCAGAAAACCCATTTGAGAAAAGCGTTGCCGATCCTTTCACTCCGCGTCCGGCAGGGTGAATATTTATTTAAATTCATCCTTTTTTAGCTTGATTTTCATATTTTACTTATGATATGATGTTAAATCTGTATTAACTTTGGGGCGGGACAATCGCTATCTAACTTCACCCACTTTGGCGTATTAAGGTGAGAGGTGTCAAATAAGAGGCGATATATTTGTAAGTTGAAAACAGAATAAAGCAGAGCCAGAAAAAGCAGTATAAACAAGACCATACAATTGTGAGCAGTGAAACATGGAAAAGATCAGTAAAATCAGAAACATTGGAATATCGGCGCACATTGATTCGGGAAAAACCACCCTCAGTGAGCGTATTTTATATTATGCGGGTCGTATTCATCGCATTAACGAGGTCAAAGGCGATGGGGCCGGTGCCACGATGGACTATATGGAGCTGGAGCGTGAACGCGGTATTACCATTACCTCGGCAGCGACCCAGGTGGTCTGGGATGACAAGATCATCAACCTGATTGATACGCCCGGGCACGTGGATTTCACGGTGGAAGTGGAGCGTTCGCTGCGTGTGCTGGACGGGGCGATTATGGTGCTCTGTTCGGTGGGCGGAGTACAGAGCCAGTCGTTTACGGTGGACCAGCAGATGAAACGGTACCGCGTCCCTCGGATTGCCTTTATCAACAAAATGGACCGTACGGGAGCTGATCCGGAACGGGTTCGCCGGGACATTCGTGAAAAGCTGGGACTGAATGCTGTGGCGATTCAGTTAAATATGGGCGAAGGCGATACATTTGAGGGCTTGATCGACCTGATTACCATGCAGGCGGTGAGATTCGAAGGCGATAACGGCGAAAATGTGGTTCGTGGGCCGATACCGGATGCGTATAAGGATTCCGCGGTGATTGCCCGCCATGAGATGCTTGAATCGCTGAGCATGTTTAATGATGAAATGATGGAGTTGCTGCTGGATGAAAAGGAAGTCAGCGTTGAGATGATTCGCCAGACGATCCGTGAGGCGACCATCAATCGGGATATCGTGCCGGTGATGATGGGGTCTGCATTCAAAAATAAAGGCGTTCAGCTGCTGATGGATGCAGTCAGCTATTATCTGCCCAGTCCGCTGGACCGGTGCAGCTTTGCCCGCGACCACGACAATGGCGGCACTGAAACCCCGCTGGCCAGTGATCCGGAAGCACCGCTGGTGGCGATGATTTTCAAGATTGTGGACGAAACCTACGGGCAGCTCAGCTATACGCGTGTGTATCAGGGTCGGATTCTGAAGGGCCAGCATTATCGCAATGCCCGTACCAACAAGATGCAGCGTATTGGCCGTATTGTGCGGATGCATGCCAACAATCGTGAGGACATTTCCGATGCCGGTCCGGGTGATATTGTTGCTTTGCTGGGTCTGGATTGTGCCAGCGGTGATACGATTTGCGGAGAAGGGGTGAATTATTCGCTGGAAAGTATTTATGTGGCCGACCCTGTGATCAGTCTGTCGATTACGCCGGCCAGCAATGCTGACCAGGAACGGATGGCCAAGGCGTTGAACCGGTTTATGAAAGAAGACCCGACATTCCGTGTTTCCACAGACCCGGAGACCGGCCAGACGATTATTGCCGGCATGGGTGAATTGCACCTGGATGTGTACTGCGAGCGGATGCGTCGTGAGTATAAGGCCGAAGTCGTGGTGGGGGCACCGAATGTCAGTTATCGGGAAGCGCCGACGATTGAAGCGACCTTTGATTATAAGCATAAAAAGCAGACGGGTGGTTCGGGGCAGTATGCCCATGTCATTGGTCGGCTGATTCCGCTGCCGTTAAATGCAGAAACGACATATGAATTTGAGGATAATATTGTCGGCGGTCGTATTCCCGGGGAATATGTTCCTGCGGTCAATAAGGGATTCCAGGCGGCGATGAAAAAAGGTCCGCTGGCTGGTTATGAGATTGTCGGCTGCAAGATGTGTCTGGATGACGGATCGTATCATGCGGTGGACTCCAGTGAAATGGCATTCCGCATTGCGGCCCGCGATGCGTTCATTGAAGCGTTCCGCAAGTCGCGTCCGTGCCTGCTGGAGCCGATTATGAAAGTTGAAGTGGAGACCCCCAGCGAATATCAGGGGGCGATTGTCGGTGATTTAAATGCCCGTCGCGGCATTATCATGGGAGCGGAGAATCGCGGCAATCTGACCGTGATTACCGCGGAGGTGCCGCTGGCCAATATGTTCGGCTATGCCACGATTGTTCGGGGTATGAGCAAGGGCATGGCGAGCTTTTCGATGGAGATGTGCCGGTATGCTCCGGTGCCCACCAAGCTGGCCGAAGAAATCATTGCGCGTCGGCGTGAGAACGAAAAACAGGCGGCACAGAAGTAATTTGCCTGTTTTGTTGAGAGCCGTCTTTTCAAGCGGTTTCGCCCGGTGGCGGAACCGCTTTTTTGTTGGTTTAGAGTGGGGGTGGGCCGGGTGTTTGGAGACAGGTTCGTCGCGGGTCTGGAATCTCGGGCTGAAGTGTTAAAAGGCTTTGACAAAAAGAGGTTTTAGCGGTACATTGACACGTTCCAAAACAAGCCAGGAAAGCGTTTTGGGCAGTTCGACTGTTGGATTTATAAGCTATTTCACATAAGGGACTTATGGACGAATCAAATCAGGAACAGCAAGAGCCGCAAACGGCAGAGCGGATCGAGCCGATTCAGATTGTTGACGAGATGAAAACGTCGTATCTGAATTATGCGATGAGTGTGCTGGTGGCCAGGGCGCTGCCCGATGTGCGCGATGGTCTGAAACCGTCCCAGCGCCGCATTCTGGTGGCAATGAACGATTTGGGCCTTGGGCCTCGCAGCAAGCACCGTAAATGCGCCAAGATCGTCGGCGATACCAGCGGTAATTACCATCCCCATGGCGATCAGGCGACATACGGCACGCTGGTTCGGATGGGGCAGGACTGGAATATGCGGACGACGCTGGTGGACCCGCAGGGGAACTTCGGCAGCATTGATAATGACCCGCCGGCGGCGATGCGTTATACGGAAGCCCGGATGACGGCGGCAGCGGTGGATATGCTGGAGGATTTGAAGCAGGATACCGTTGATTTTGTTCCCAACTATGATGAAACCCGAACCGAACCGACGGTGCTGCCGGCGAAATTCCCGAATTTGCTGGTCAATGGTGCCACGGGTATCGCTGTGGGTATGGCGACCAATATTGCCCCGCACAATGTCGGTGAAGTCTGTGATGCGCTGCTGCTGCTGATTGACGATCCCAACTGCGGATTCAAGGATATTCTCGAAAAGCTGCCTGGGCCGGATTTTCCGACCGGGGGTATCATCTGCGGCCGCAAGGGGATTGTGGATGCGTATGTCAGCGGCAAGGGCCATTTGCGGGTGCGGTGCAAGGCCCATGTCGAGAGTCCCAAAAAGGGGCGGGAAAGTATAGTCATCACGGAAATTCCTTATATGACGGTCAAGTCGGCGATTGTGTCCAAGATTGCGGATTGTGTGCATGAGGGGCAGATCGATGAAATTGCCGATGTGCGTGACGAATCCGACCGTCAGGGAATGCGGATTGTGGTGGAACTGAAAAAGGACGCCGACAGTCAGGTTGTATTAAATAAACTCTATCGATTTACACCGCTGCAGTCCACGTTTGCGATTCAAAATGTTGCTCTGGTCAATAATCGGCCGGAAATGCTTAACATCAAGCAAATGCTGCAGTATTATATTGACCATCGTCTGGTGGTTATTCAGCGGCGGACACGGTTTTTGCTCAGAAAATACCGCCAGCGTGCTCATATTCTGGAGGGGCTGATTCTTGCCGTCAGCGATATCGATGAGATTATCAACCTGATAAAGTCCTCGCCGGATGCGCCGACCGCCAAGGAACGGCTGATGAAAAAGCCGCTGCGCCTGGCTGAAAGCCAGACATTGCGGAATATCCTGCCGGAAGCGTTTGTTGCCGAAAAGAGCCAGTCCGATCAGTTTTTGAGTGCTCAGCAGGCCGACGCGATTTTGACGATGCAATTACAGCGGCTAACGGGGCTGGAGATTGAAAAACTGGCCAAAGAATACGCCGAGATATTCAAGCAGATTAACGACTGCGAAGAACTGCTGGCCAGCCGCAAGCTGCAGCTGGATGTGATTAAGGCAGACCTGGAAGAGATCAAAAAGAAATATTCCACCCCCCGGCGGACGGAACTGGCTGGTGAAGAGGCCGAAGACATCAACATGGAAGACCTGATTGCCGACGAAGAGACTATTGTCACCATCTCGCACGCCGGATATATCAAGCGAACGCCGGTGGATGCCTATCGAAAGCAGGGACGCGGCGGGAAAGGGGTGATTGGTTCCGATACCAAAGAAGGGGATTTCCTCGAGCATTTGTTTGTGGCCTCAACGCATGATTATCTGCTGATTTTCACCAGCAAGGGCATTTGTCACTGGTTGAAGGTCTATCATATTCCGGAATTGTCTCGGCAGAGCAAGGGACGCAATATTGTGAACCTGATTCAGATTGGTGCTGACGAAAAGATCACCTCCATCCTGGCAGTGCGGGAATTCGATGACAAACGGCAGTTGATGATGGCTACGGCCAAAGGCAATGTCAAAAAAACCGTGCTGTCGGCCTATGGTAATCCCCGCAGCAGCGGCCTGATTGCGATTAAGCTGGAAGAAGGGGACAGCCTGATTGGGGCGGCGATTACCAGTGGTCAGGATGAGGTGATTTTGGGTACCGCTGACGGGATGGCGATTCGCTTCCATGAAGATCAGGTGCGGTCAATGGGACGTGCCAGTATCGGTGTTGTCGGTATTAAGCTGCGTGAGGGGGATGAAGTCGTGTCGATGGTGATTGTCGAGCCGGGGGCCTCCCTGCTGACAGTCTGCGAAAAAGGCTATGGCAAACGCACGGACCTGGATGATTATCGTCCGCAGCATCGTGGCGGACTGGGCCTGATCAATATTAAGACCACCGATCGCAATGGGCGTGTGGTGGCGATCAAGGCGGTTCACGATCACGATGAGCTGATGCTGATTACCGCCAAAGGCATGATTATCCGTACTGGACTGGATCAGGTTCGTGAAATCGGACGCAATACCGCCGGCGTGCGGATGATTCGCCTGGATGACGATGATAAGCTGGTCGCAGCGGAACGATTGATTGTGGAAGACGACCATTCCGACAAGACTGAGGCCTGATTATTCGTTCCTTCAATTGCAAACAAGTATGGCAGCCAGAAAAGCAGCACAACCCAATGAACCGTCGCCGTCGGCATTCAAGAGTCTGTATGTGATTGTGGGCCAGGATGCGTATCTGCTTGGTCAGGAAACAGAAAAATTGCTTTCACGTCTTCTGGAACCGGATCAGCGGGATATGGCACTCTATCAGCCCGAGGCGGACCAGGCTGATGGGGCGGAGGTGCTGGATGAATTGCGGACACTGCCGTTTTTGGCGGCCCGGCGGGTGGTGCTGATTAAAGAGGCCGAGCCGTTTGTGACCAAATATGCCGAATTGCTGGAAAAGTATCTGGATCATCCCAGCCCGACAGGAGTCTTGATTCTGACGGTCGGATCCTGGGACAGCCGCCGGCGATTGTCAAAGAAGGTTGCGACGGGCACTTGTGCGGAACTGATTGAGGTAGGGGAAATCAAGCCATGGCATATGAGCGGGTTTGCCTCGACCTGTGCCCAGGAGAAAGGGGTTCGGCTGGATCCCGGGGCGGCGGAGTTGCTCGTGGAATTGATCGGCAATGAGCCGGGACGTATCGTAGCGGAAATCGATAAACTCATTATGTTCAAGCACCCCGCCAAAACCATTGCCAAAAGCGATGTGGAGGATGTGATAGGTGCCAGCCGGATGTTTGATGCATTCGAGGTCATTGAGAGTCTATCCGGACAAGACAAAGGGGCGGCATTCGATCGACTGCGACGGATGTTTCAAGTCAGCCGAGATGCCGAATATACAGTGATTGGAGCGTTTGCATTTCATTTTCGACGCCTGTTTCGCTGCAAGGCCATGATCGAAAAGGGCGAATCAGAGCAGACGGCCATGCTTAAGGCTGGCGTGAAATTCCCAAAGATGCAGGAGAAATTCATCAAACAGATTCGACGATTCACCCTGCGTGATTTCGGACAGTTTTTGGCAGAGCTGGGGGGAATGGATTATCAGGCCAAAACCGGTCAGGGAGATATTCCGTCCAATATGGAAAAGTTTTTTCTGCGGATTATGAACTCATAGTGCGGTAAACACTGCCCAGGACTGGATTTGAACCAGCACGAGGTATAATCCCCATCAGGCCCTCAACCTGACGCGTCTGCCAATTCCGCCACCTGGGCTAAATCACGACTCACCGGGCCGTTGCCGGCCTGTTTTGTTGACAGAGCAGACATTATACTTGCCCCCCTGGATTTGGCAAGCCTTTTTTGAGCTTTCTGAAGGGAATGCATTATTTCCCTCGCTGGCCGGACCAAAGCATGACCTGGAGCCGCGGGCCAAAGGAAAAACCGGTTTGCAGACAATAATCGGCCAGCCACATGGATTTTTCAAGATATTGCTGACGGTCGGTCGCCTGGGGCATCAGGAAGACATTTTGAGGGCGAACCTCACCAAGCTGGTGAATGGTGCGTACCACCTCGTCGAGGTCTTCACGGGTATCGATGACAAATTTAAGCTGATAAGGGTAGGCTCCCATAAGTTGACGCAGGGCTGCCAGATTCAGGCGGATCCGTTCGTGGGTGGATGCCTGGATGGGGTCGGTCGGGGTGGAATTAGATAATTTAGGGCTGATGCTCATCAATTCACACGGCAAATCCGGGATAAACAGGATGCCCGAAGTCTCGATCGTCAGATGGATCCCAGGCCGGCGAATCAGTTTAATAAAGGCTGGCAGATTGGGTTGCGTCAAGGGTTCGCCGCCTGTAATGACGATATGGTGGGGCGAGTAACTCTGGATTTGTTCAGAGAGCCATTCGGGGGTGAATTGTGTTCCCGCTGAGCCGCTCTGGGCGTATTGGGTATCACACCAGCGGCAGCGTAACGGGCATCCGGCCAGCCGGAGAAACAGGCTGGGGACACCGGCCAGGCGGCCCTCACCCTGAAGGCTATAAAATAATTCATTGATCATCATCGATGCTCAGTTTCATCCATTTAGCCATGAAAATCAAGCGGTTTTGAGCTAAAATCGAACAAATCCGTTGAAAACTTCTTGCAAGCAAGAGAAAAATCGATATACTTTTCAGACTCTGGCAGGTTGAAAAACCTGTTCAAGGCGGCGTAGCTCAGGGGTAGAGCATGGGATTCATAAGCCCGTGGTCAGTGGTTCAAATCCACTCGCCGCTATTTTTTTTAAATCCAGACAAAAGACCTTAAAAACGCGAACGGTACCCAATTCGCGATCCCGCCCCCATCGTCTAGAGGCCCAGGACATCGGGTTCTCATCCCGGAAACAGGGGTTCGAATCCCCTTGGGGGTATTTGTAAGTGATTATTTTGTAAAGACTTGTGGTATTGCCTTGAGAGCATTTCTCATCGTAATGAACGCCATGCTGTAGTTGTCGGGACCTTTATCCGGATACGGATAGGCGTGGAAAGGCGATTTTTATCTGTTCCAAAAGGACATCTGTGTTCAGATGGGGCTTGAGGGAACAATTCAGCCATAGCCCCGGTTTTTTGCTGCGATACAAAAATCGACAAATCAAGCCTAAATTGTCCTGGATGTCTGCCGAGCAGATCGGTGTCCGACACGGATTGGCATCTTGAATAGCGGACAGGACCATATCAAGCTGTTCCAGTGAGAAGGAGAATTCACGAATATCGGAGGCGGTTGCGACAAAGGCAATCCATAACAGGTTCTTTCTGTCTTTTTGTGCCAAGTCGATGTGTACGACACAAAATTGCGATAGGGGGCTAATCTCACGAAATTCAGGCTGGGTTAGTTTTTTGAGCAGTTCAATTTGATCACGAATCTGGCGGGCTTTTTCGAACTCCAGATTTTTAGACAAAATCTGCATAGAGGCCGTCAGGTTGGCGATCTGTTCATCAGGCCCGACATTGGCAACCCGGACAGCATTTGCGATAGCCTGTTGATAATGAGCCTGTTGTTCCGGATGCAGACAGGGGCCTGGACAGGTTTTCATCTGATAATACGGACACAGGTCATATCGGCCTGAAGAAAGGCACTCGGCATTGCGGCACAAGTGAAATGCGTTAGTGAGGATTTCCGCATATTGATGGGCGTATTTGCGTGTAATGAACGGCCCCCATATGGCCGTATTGGGATTCAGTGTCGGTTTGTCCGTGACGGCAAACCACGGCAGCTTCTGGCGGGTATCGAGCTTGACAAAACAGGGCTTTGGCAACTGGACCAGATCGGCCAACTGATCTGCAAAATACATGCGGCACAGGGCAATATAGGCTTTCTGGCAGGCAAATTCACTTGGGATACTTGTATAATACACCCGTGTGCAGACTTTGGAGATGTCGGCTTTGCGAGAGGCTTTCCTCTGCTGAGTCAACAGCCGGGCACGTGCCGTACGGCGCAGATCCGCACACAACAGCATCTGAATGGGACGATCTGCGGCGTCGGCAAAAAGAATAATACCCCTGCGGGCAGGAATACCCGCAAGGGCTGGAATGATTTCAGTTTCAGAACCCAGACTCAAAGAGGATGCAAAGGACTCTTCAAGTCGGGGGGGCATCAGACATTCATTCCGCTGATAATGGTCTCGAAGGCCAGCTTGTCATTGACAACGCCCTGGACTTTGGCGGAGAATTGCCGACTTCGGACTTTGTGGATATGGCCCAGCATATACAGGCGATTACCCGGAACAACCGTTTCACGAAATTTGGTTTCGTCGATTCCGGCAAAACCGATAAAGCCCTTTAATCCGTAAATTCTCCTCATAAAGAAACTGCAAAGCTGTGCGGCAGCTTCAATCATGATGACGCCGGGCATAATAGGCCGGCCGGGAATATGTCCACGGACCCAGAATTCTTTGTCCGTAATATCTTTATAACCCAAACACATCATCTTATCGAGATCATGCCATATGATCCCGTCAAGTTGTGCCATTTCATACGATTGTGGATTGACTTCCGCGATTGCAGTGCGGTCGAACTCAACTTTGGTTAAATCCAGTTGCTTATAATCAAACAGCAGCGCTGGGGGCATAATTACCTCATACTACTAAGGGATACGGAACTCTCTATGAACGCAGCAAGGCATCCTGACACGATGACGCAAAGAGATATCGTTAATCGACCGTGCGAATCTCCAGAATCTTATTGCGGACGGTCTGGGCGGCCTGTTTGATCATCTGCATCTGCTTGCGAACACGGGTTCCAGCGGCCTTGTTGCCGCCTTCGGCCTTGTTGATGTCGTTTTCAATTTCAGCTACAAGTGTCTTGAGCTGTTCATATTCTTGCATTGCAAAACCTCCAAAGAAGATTATTAATATCGTAAAAATCCATTTGTATCTGAGTGTATCAAGCTTGGATTGGTTTGTCAAACTGAGTTTTTGATAAAATAATAAGGTTTTTATAAAGTGATGTCTTCCGGCTGAGTACCGCTTTGGGGACACTGATTTGGTATTTGCCCCTTTCACAAGGGGCTTAAGGTTACAAACCCAAAACTAAGCCTAATTTGCAGAATTGGGGTCGTTTGTTTTTTCTGCCTGAATCGGATCAATGCAGGTTTTGGTGCCCTTTTTGTCTTTCATTTGAAGCGAAAATTCATAGATGTTGTCATAGTTCCTGCCCATCGCCAAAAGGATTTTGCCGGTGGACTGCCCGTACACGACCGACCATACCGTAAAATCTTTCTGAGAGATGTTTTTCAGCAGCGTCATGGCCTGCTGGGGAGCAAGGTGTCCCTGTGCCTGTTCCAGTGTCTGCCAGGCAGTTTTGTAGCGGTTGCAGGATTTGAGTGCCCGATCCGTATCCAGGCCCGAGATAATAAAGTTGGTGGCAACCTGGAAGGGCCGTGTATTGCGGGTGATTGCTGGCGTACCATCCAGATATTCAATGATTGCCGAATTCCCTGCCGCATCATTGACCATGATATGATTGGTCGGGCTGTAGGTGAATACAATGTTGTATGTCTGGGCCAGTGCGATGGCCTCATCCACATTTTTGGCGTGGTCCAGCATCTGGCGGATAAGCTGCATCTGGCCCAGGGTCTTCTTATTCGGGTCGTTTCCGCCGTTGGATTGCGGAATCGCCATAATACCGACCGCCAGGCCATATTCATTCATGCCATCAAAGGGAATCTGGGGCGCCAGCAACAGGGCCAATTGATTCAGCAGGCCCGGCTTGGTGTTTTTATTGAATCCGAAGTAGGTGATATCGACCATGGATACGGAAGCATAACCGTCAGCAGGGTCCTTGAACAACAGCAGGGCGGCGTCGGTATTCCAGTCGAAATTCCGGCCGAATACTGCATCCGCCTGCGGACTCATCGCAGCAAAGCAGGCACACTGGGGATTATTACTCTGCGGGAGCAGCTTGTTGACTCCCCACTGTTCAAGGCAGTTCAGTCCCCGGCCGGTTTGAAGGTCTTTCATGCCATAATTGCCGTAATACCGCATGGAATAAAGCGGGAACTCATCCACTTTTTTGAATGAGCTCAGTGTTCGGCAGTCGTTGACGATGCAGCCTGTTGGGATAAAAAGAAGAAGGACTACACTCAAACGAAGTCGTATTGTCTGCTGTTGCTTGATGCGCTGCATACCCCGATGCATCATAATCAACTCCTTCCCCAAAGATTCAATGCCGCCAGATGCAATGCCAACAGACTATGTTTGACCCGGCCGTTTATCCAAACAGCTTCAACGTCAATTCCGCCACGCGCTTGCCGCGTCGGGCACATTGAGCCAGTACTCGTTCGTCGGGCCTGCCAATAGAGACCGGACCATAGTGGTCGCCCTGGGGATCTCCCTGGACTGTCATGCCATGAATCAACATGGTCTGAATGATTTCCAGAATGGTGGTTTCGTTGCCGCCGGCGATGTTGGCCGAGCTGGCAAAGGCCGCCCCGACCTTGCCGTCAAGCTTGCCGTGTTTGCTGACGGTTTCATCGAAAAACGCGGCAATTGGTGCAGCCGGTCTGCCGTAATAGGTCGGGGAACCGACCACAATCGCATCCGCCTCCAGTACATCGGAAACCTTGGCTTCGGCTACGCTTTTGCATTGGGTGGGCAATCCCGCCTGTGTCATCGCATTCGCAAAGGCCTGAGCCATGGTTTTGGTATTGCCGCTGCGGCTATAATAAATCACAATTCCTGTGGCCATGCTGAATCCTTTCCGTCTTTCTCGTCGAGGGTTTTGATATTTTTGCTGAAATCCGCCGGAGCATCGATAACAAACAAATTCTCCGGCAGCGACTTATTCAGCTCCGGCTTTGATAAAACCAGGTCGTAGATGTCACCCTGGGTGGACACCGACAGCATTCGCACCGGCAGATACAATTCGCTGTCAATCCATAAATCAATCTGGGTGTAATCGTCTTTATAAACCGAATCAGGCTTGACCTTCAGCAGCAGATGATACAGCTTCTTTTCATCTTCGGCAGGAGCAACCAGCGTGATGACAAACTGTTTCTGCAGGGTCTGTGTGCCCGAAAAACCCACAATCGGAAAGTTATGGCTGATGTAATCGAAGACTTCGACAGGCTTATCCGTGGGGGCCTGCTGGTACTGGTCGATCTGACGCAGCGTATAGTCGATCTTGGTTAGCCACACGCCATCAAAGAAATACTGTTCCTGTTTTTTCTGTTCATCACCCTCATCCTGCTTGATGGTGTCGAAATTCAGCCGCATCTTCGAGCCTTTGTCGTTCTTCTGATACAACAGGGTGCCCTTACGGAGTGTCCGGCTGTCCAGCAGTTCCGGTTCATGAATAAACAGATAATCCACGGCGGCTTTGCAGCTTTTTAATTCTTTGGCAGCATGGTTGATTTTTTCCAGCAGTTGTCCCAGCGGACTGGCCGGGTCAATGGCATTGGGATCGGTGACTTGCACCGCAGCAGAGGCCTCCGAGGCCGCTGCGGGGCTTTTGGGTTCTTCGGCAGACACAATCACGGAAAGACCGGTTGTGCACAGAACAATAACGGAATACCAGCTATATGTTTTCATTGTGTTATCCTTGCTTGGTTTCTAACGCATCGATAATTGTAAGAATCTCGTCCAGCCGGTCAATGGTAAAATCCGCCAGGGATGCAAATTGGTCGGCCTGATGATGGGTTCGTATCAGCACCGCTATTGCACCGGCATTTTTGGCACATTCCAGGTCGTGCTTGAAATCTCCGACCACCAGGGTATTGGCAGGGCTGACCCCAAACCGCTGACATAAATGACGCACCCCGAAACCATCCGGTTTCACCGGTCCATCTGTCCGATCCACAATCGCATCAAAATGCAGACCATGCAGCTCCACCACCAGCATGACGTTTTTTCTGACATTTCGGGTTAACAGGCCAATGGGAAGATGGCGCCGACGAAGGCTATCCAGAATCTCCATGGCACCTTCGTTTAGCGTGCTGTGTTGAGCGGCCCGGCTTTCATGCTCCAGGAGAATGGCTTCGGCCCGTTGACGCTGGGCTGGCGTCAACGCGGCAATCCCCTCCAGAACTCCGATGCCGGCAGGCAGACCGATATCCCGACGAATTTGGTCGAAATCCAGGAATGGCTCAGTCAGCGTTCCGTCCAAATCAAAAATGACCGCCTCGATGGTCATACCTCTGCCTCATAATCCTTTCGCATCAGCTCAATCAGATACTGTGCGGCCTTGCTGAGGGTTCGGTCTTTGCGAACGATGATACCGGTAGGGCGGTAAAAGGTTTCATTGACAAATGGAATGGCTTTTAATGACCCGCCAGATAATTCCATACGCAGGGAGGATTTAGGCAAAATGCTGATGCCGGAATTAATTTCCACAGCCCGTTTGATAGTTTCGATGTTATCAAACTCCATAATCACGCGAACCGTGATGCCATAACGGGATAAAATCGAATCAACCAGATTCCGAGTTGGGACATCCGAAGCGAAGGCAATGAATTTTTCTCCCTGAAGACGGTGGATTTCGATTTCTGTTTCACTGGCAAGCGGATGGTCGGGTGAGCACACCATCAGGAGGGGTTCATTCTCAAATGGGAAGTTCTGGATATTGCGGTCTCTGCGAGGCAGGGCTACGACACCAATATCGATACTCCCCCGGAGCAGTTTTTCATAAATGTCCTTGGCATTGTCATATTCAATGGATAAATTGACATCCGGATAAATAGCCATAAACTTTTTGATATAAGGCTGAAGCGTGTGCATTCCAATGCTGAAAATTGCGGCCAGATGGATCGAACAGGTCGTCTGATTCAACTGGGCCAATTCGTTGCTCAACCGATTATACCGCTCCAGAATGTCTTTACAGGCACGATAGAACAGCTCCCCCGAGGTTGTCAATTCGACAGGTCGTTTTTTGCGGTCAAAGAGCTGGATTTTGTGGTCCATTTCAATCTGGGCAATTTGTTGTGACACCGCAGACTGACTGATACCGTGCAGCTCGGCAGCTCGAGAAAAGTTCTTTAATTCCACTAAATCACAGAATAATTTAGCCGTTTCCAGGTTCATTAATATATCTTATGGTAAGTATTACAGGAGTTTATTTGCGTTATTCATAGAATCTATTATAAGTAGAATTTATAATTTGTAAAGTATTTGTTCCGGTTCGTTGGTGATGATTTGTGGCCTTCGCGAGGGGGCACAAATGGTGAAATAAAAAACGCAAAGAACCCAAAAAAGCATTGTCGAAAGGAAACCAAACATGTCCAAACAGTACGTCAACAGTATCATGGAGCAGGTGATTTCCCGGAACCCGGGAGAAGTCGAGTTCCATCAGGCTGTTCGGGAGGTCGCAGAAACCATTCAGCCGGTGATTGACAAGAATCCTGAATTTGCCAAAGCCAAAATCCTGGAACGCATTGTCGAGCCGGAACGGCAGATTATGTTCCGTGTTCCCTGGGTGGATGACAAAGGTCAGGTTCAGATCAATCGCGGCTTCCGTGTTCAGTTCAACAGTGCCATTGGGCCTTATAAGGGCGGCATTCGTTTTCATCCTTCGGTCTATTTGGGCATTATTAAATTTCTCGGTTTCGAGCAGATTTTCAAAAATGCGCTGACCACCACCCCCATTGGCGGCGGCAAGGGCGGCAGCGATTTTGATCCCAAAGGCAAATCCGACAATGAAGTCATGCGGTTCTGTCAGGCGTTTATGAGCGAATTGTTCCGTCATATCGGGGCGGATACCGATGTTCCGGCCGGGGATATCGGCGTCGGCGGCAGAGAAGTCGGTTATATGTTCGGCCAGTACAAAAAACTGGCTAATGTCTTCACCGGCGTGCTGACCGGCAAAGGCCTGGATTTTGGCGGCTCCCTGGTCCGCACCGAAGCCACCGGTTACGGCCTGGTGTATTTTGTCACCCGCATGCTTCAGGATCGCGGGACTGACTGGAAGGGCAAACGCGTGGTCATTTCCGGTTCAGGCAATGTGGCGATCTATGCCCATCAGAAGGCCACTGAAATGGGTGCCAAAGTCATTGCGATGTCTGACAGCAATGGTTATATCGTGGATGAAGCCGGCGTCGATCTGCAGTTGATCAAACGCATTAAAGAAGTCGAACGCGGTCGCATCAAACAGTATGCCGACGAACGCAAAGGGGCCCAGTATTTTGACAACTGGCATGGCATCTGGACGGTGCCGTGTGATATCGCATTGCCGTCGGCGACTCAGAACGAACTGGATGAAGCCGGCGCCAAGGCCCTGGTCAAGAATAAATGCATCGCTGTCGGCGAAGGTGCCAATATGCCCTCGACCCCCGAAGCGATTGAAGTGTTCCTCGATAACGGCGTGTCCTTCGGCCCGGCCAAAGCGGCCAATGCCGGCGGGGTGGCTACCAGTGCTCTGGAAATGTGCCAGAACTCCATGCGGCTGAGCTGGACCTTTGACGAAGTTGACTCTCGCCTGAAAATGATCATGAACGCCATCTATGATCAGTGCGTCAAGGCCTCCGAGGCCTATGGTGCCAAGGGCAACCTCGTCGCTGGTGCGAATATTGCCGGCTTCCTGAAAGTGGCCAAGGCCATGATGGCTCAGGGAGTGGTCTAAGCAGCCCGCCGGACATCACAAATGTGTTGAAATGTTCAGGAATCCCCTTGCTGTATGGCAAGGGGATTCTTTATTATATGCTGCAGAACAGAATCAATGATATAATCCTTGCGGGGACTTTACGATGGACCGATTTCCATATCCCAGTTCCGGATTAAACCATCTGGATGAAATGCTGGGCCGGTTTCAGTACGGCGATAACGTTGTCTGGCAGGTTGACGACCTCTTCCAGTACAAGCAGCTTGTCATTCCCTATGTACAGCGGGCTATTCGGGAACACCGCAAAATGATTTATGTGCGGTTTGCCCAGCACCAGCCGCTTCTGGAACCGCAACCTGGCCTGACGATCATTGAGCTGGATGCCGATACCGGATTTGAGACGTTTTCCACCCAGGTTCATACGATCATTTCCCAGCAGGGCAAAGGGGCCTTTTATGTGTTTGACAGTCTGTCGGATTTGCTGACGTCCTGGGCGACGGATTTGATGGTGGGCAATTTTTTTATGGTGACCTGTCCGTATCTGTACGAACTGGACACGATTGCCTATTTTGCCCTATTGCGGAATCATCATTCGTATCAGACCGTCGCACGCATTCGCGGCACGACCCAATTGCTGCTGGATGTGTATCATATTGAAGGCACGGTCTATATTCATCCGCTGAAGGTCTGGAATCGTTATTCACCGACGATGTTTTTGCCTCATCGTGACGAGCAGGATCGCATGACGCCGGTGACCAACAGTGTCGATGCAGCCCGCCTGTTTTCCTATATCTCCGACCAGGCCCGGGCTGCAACCCGCCGCAAGCTGGATTACTGGGATCAACTGTTTCTGCAGGCCGAGGAAATGCTCAATGACCCGACCATGCAGACTCAGCAGGAACAGGCCGTCGATAAACTGTGCCGGATTATGATGTGCCGTGAAGAGCGGATGCTTGCCCTGGTGAAACGTTATTTTTCGCTGCGGGATTTGCTGGATATCAAAGCCCGGCTGATCGGCACGGGCTATATCGGCGGCAAGGCTGTCGGCATGCTTCTGGCTCGTAAGATTCTGATGCAGGATACAACGTTTGACTGGCGCCAGCGGCTCGAAAAACATGATTCATTCTATATCGGTTCGGATATTTTTCATTCCTATATTGTGCAGAATGGTCTCTGGAAACTCCGGATGGAGCAGAAAACGCCGGAGGGCTATTTTTCGAAGGCCGAACCGCTGGCCCAGGGATTGCGCAAGGGCAAATTTTCCAGTGAACTCCGTGAACAGTTTCAGGAAATGATTGAGTATTTCGGCCAGTCCCCGATTATCATTCGTTCCAGCAGCCTTCTGGAAGACAGTTTTGGCAATGCATTTGCCGGAAAATATGAAAGCCTGTTTCTGGTCAATCAGGGCGACCCGGAAGATCGTTATGAGCAGTTTGAAAATGCGGTGCGGACGATTTATGCCAGCACCATGAGCGAAGATGCTCTAACCTATCGTCTGCAGCGGGGGCTGGACCAGATGGATGAACAGATGGCATTGCTGGTTCAGCGTGTTTCGGGTACCCATCACGGCCCGTATTTCTTTCCGGATATGGCCGGCGTTGGGGTTTCGTATAATACGTTCGTATGGAATAAAGACCTGAATCCGGCAGCCGGAATGCTGCGGATTGTCGTCGGGCTGGGCACGCGTGCTGTGGATCGGCCGGATGATGATTACCCCCGGCTGGTGGCGATGGATTATCCGCTGCTGCGTCCGCAGTCGTGTATGGATAATATTCGTCAGTTTTCCCAGCGTTTTATGGATGTTCTGAATATCCCGCAGAATACCCTCGAGCCGATTTCCATCAACCGCTATCTGGCCGAAAAGCCCGACTGGAATGTGGATCTGTTTGCCGTCGAAGATGAAGAAGCCGCCCGACGTATGAAACAGCTTGATATGGAAGGGACGCCGTCGTGGATTATGACGTTTGACCGGCTGTTGACCGAGACGGATTTTGTTCCCCTGATGCGTCGGCTGATGGATACCCTCCAGCGGATATATGATTACCCTGTGGATATTGAGTTTACCTACAACCAGGCGACGGGTCGTCCGGGGCAGTTGAATCTGCTGCAATGCCGTCCCCTGCAAACCCGCGGATTCGGGGCCAGGGTTCAGATTCCCGACTCGCTGCCTGCCGAGCAGATTTTGTTCCAGAGTCAGGGCGGCTTTATGGGGGGCTGTATCGCCCAGCCGATTGACCGAATTATCCTGGTTGACCCGTCGGCATATATTCAGCTTTCCCAGCAGGAAAAATACGATGTTGCCCGCCTGGTGGGCAAACTCAACCGGCAGATTTGCAATCGCGACAAAGATACGACCCTTTTGATGGGACCGGGACGGTGGGGGACCTCGACGCCATCGCTGGGAGTGCCGGTCCGATTCTCCGAAATCAGCCAGATTTCGGTTTTGTGCGAAATCTCTTACCCCGGCGGCAATCTGATGCCGGAACTGTCCTACGGCAGTCATTTCTTCCAGGACCTTGTGGAAGAGGATATTTTCTATATCGCTCTGTTCTGTGAGAAGCCCGATGTCGTGCTGCACAAACACCTTCTGCAAGGACGTGAAAACCTGCTGCGGGAATTGTTCCCCGATGCCCAAAAGTATCAGCATGTGGTGTATGTCTATGATATGCGTCATCAGAATCTCATGCTGATGGCAGATGTTTTAAGTCAGAAGCTTGTATGTTTCTTCAAAACCGCGTAAACTACGCCGACATATTGAATCCGTGGTCCGGAATTGTGACTACGATAGAGGAACAAGTCAGCGGGATTTGACCAGAAATGAATGTGGACCCAAAAAAAATAGCCGGCCAGTTGATCGAAATGGAACAATTTTTTACCGGGGATTTTGCCTTGAAAACAAAGAAAAAAGCAGATGTCACAGCTCCAGTTCAGGCATCTGCAACACAGACGGATGCCCAAACAGTGCTGGATGCGATTGCAAAACAGGTACGGGCCTGTCGAAAATGTGAGATTGGTTCTACCCGGCTCAATGCCGTCCCCGGCGACGGAAATCCGACTGCACGGCTGGTTTTTGTGGGTGAAGCTCCGGGTGCCGACGAAGACCAGCAGGGCCTGCCGTTTGTCGGCAGGGCGGGGCAATTGCTGGAAAAAATGATTAATGCCATGGGCCTGCAGCGGCGGGATGTCTTTATCTGTAATACACTTAAATGTCGTCCTCCGGAAAACCGCGATCCTAAACCCGATGAAATTTACAACTGTATGCCGTATTTGAAAAAGCAACTGGAGGCCATTCGTCCGGAAATTATTGTTGCCCTCGGTGCCCATGCTGCCAGAACGCTTTTGGATACAGACAGACCGATTGGTCAATTACGCGGCCAGTTTCATGAATACGTTTTTTCAGATGAACTCCCACCGGCGAAGCTGATGCCGACCTACCACCCCGCGTACCTCTTGCGAAACTATACCCCCGATAACCGCAAACGTGTGTGGGATGATCTGCAGAAGGTGATGGCCGAACTGGGACTTTCAAAAGAAAAAACATAAAATTATCTTGACTAAATTCACAGTTTTGGAATATAAAAAATGCAAATGGGTTGAATAAGCAGAAAAAACAACATTAAATTGGAGGGTAACGAAATGAATACCAAGTGGGTCGGAATTGTGTTGTTAGGGGGGATAGTCTCAACTCTTTCTCTCGCCGCAAGAACAGTAACTCCTTCCTATCTTAACGGCAATGTCGTGGGTTTCGAGGGCTATACCCAATGGAGTTTAGGCACACCCGGCAGTACCTGGCAGGATTGGACTAACCTGGAAGAAGGCTTTCTAGAGCTATCAAATTATTATAACCCCTATGTGGAAAAGAATCTTATCGCGTATATCACTGATTTTGGCGGATTGGGAGTAAACATCTCTGTACCGAATGTGGTATCTTCGCAAAAAACAATCTGGTTTGAGGTAGTATATCAAGGCAGCATCCAATATTCGATTGATGATATTGATAATCTTGATAACGATCCAGAAGATGTTTTGCTTTCGACTGGTTTAGATACAAACGATAATCCAATAACAGATGGGGTAGAGCTATTTTACGAAGATATTCTCAATTCCACATCCGGGTGGAAGGTGATGACCTTGGGGTGGACAGTCAAACCGAGTCCTTCAATGGAATGGTTCACATTTTACCTTCTTGGTGACACGATTGCCATTCAATCAATTTCTATAGATACTCTCTCCCATGTTGTCCCCGCCCCTGGTGCGGTGGTTTTGGCGGGCTTGGGAGCAGCGATTGCTGGATATTTCCGCCGGAAATATTAATCAAATATTAAAAATTGATAACAAATTTTTATAGTTCCTTAATAATCGACGTTATTGCTCTAATAATATGGATTTTGTATCCGTATTTTCACCTAATTTCTTGCGAATAAGACTTTTAGGTTGACTCGGTCGATGGATTTTTATATACTCATACTGTGCTGGGGTCTAAGGAGAGCCAGTATATAAATTGGGGAAAAAACAGAATTATATTTGTGAGGTGAGATATGGAGAAAACTCTTGCAAGAGCAGCAATTGCCGTTGTGTGTTTGTGTGCAATTGCTCAAGCGGCGCCGACTTACATCGATGACGGTTTGATGGCGTGGGAACGCGGGGCCGCCGGTAGTACCTGGCAGGAATGGGATTTTTCAGATATTACAAATCCTTATGCCCCCGAAAACTATTACAATCCTTATGGTGAACCGACTGCAGATTTTACAGGAACTAAAATTGAATGGAAGAGTGGGCAGTGGGTGGGGAATCAGTTATTTTCATCGATATTTGTGCCCAACAACCCAGAGCAGAACGCCATCAAAACCATTTGGTTTGAAATGGTGTACAAGTCTGATCAGCAGATTACGCCCGCAGTGTCTGTATTCGAAGACGGCCAGAACGAAAATTATGTTGTCACGAACATTTATTCCAAGGTAACTGACCTGGCCGATGAATGGAAAGTGATGACCGTTGGATGGACCATCAAACCCAATCCGGCCCAGGAATGGTTTACCTTTACGCTGGCGGAAAAATCCGCAAGTGAGTTGTTTGTGGATTATATTTCGATTGACACCCTGTGTGCGGTTCCGGCGCCGGGGGCGATTCTGCTAACGGGACTGGGTGTCAGCGTGGTGGGTATTCTTCGCAGACGGTTTGGTTCCTGAGTTTACAAAAGGAAGTGTTCTGATGCGAATTCATTATTCAACGAGTCAATGGAGGAAAAAGTGATGAGAACGAGTGTATTGGTTCTGGTGGCGGTGGGGGTTTTTTCGTCGATTTGCAATGCCTTACCGTCTTATATTGAACAAGGGCAGATGACTTGGCAGCGGGGAGATGCAGGGAGCACCTGGCAGGATTGGACATTTGACAATGGCAAAAATCCCTCTGTGCCAGACAATTATTACAATCCTTATGGCAATCCGAATGATCCGACCATGTTCGGGCCGGTGATCAACTTTACGGGTGAAGACGGCAGTGTTCCATTTCAATGGAAAAACGGTGTCTGGATGGGAGATCCTCTGATGGCCCTGATTCAGATACCCAACACGCAGGATCCCAATCCCGTCAAGTATGTCTGGTTTGAAATCAAGTATAAAATGGTTGATATGCTGATGCCGGACGTTTCTCCGGCCGGAGGCAACTACCAGATTGAACGGACTTATCTGAATGATACTTTGACCGCCGATGGCTGGCATGTCATGACGATTGGCTGGACGATCAAACCCAATCCGAATATGGAATGGTTCTCATTTGGTCTGTGGGGAACTGGCGGTTTCCTGGATTCTGTATCGATTGACACTTTGTGTACCATTCCAGAGCCGGCGACAATGCTGATTGTGGGGCTGGGTGCGGTTGGGCTGTTCAGAAAACGCATGAAATAGAATGACACGTGCTATCGATGAGCAGAGTAATGGATGGACTATTTATTAACCTGGGGACGTGGAGGTAAGGAACGATGAAACGTTTTGCTTTACTGGCAATATGCTGTTTTTCGATTATGGCCTGGAGTACTGCAAGTGCATCTGTGGTCACCTGGTCTGTGGGCGATCCGGGAACAACCTATCAGATGTGGGATTTCAATACCAACCTGAATCCTGCTGCCCCGGAAATCGATCAAAATCCATTCGGTGATGCTGTTGCAAAGATTTCCAATGGGATGAATCCTGATTTTGTCTGGGCCAATGGCGTCTGGTCCGGCACCAAGTTCAGTCTGGCCGTTGATATTCCCAATCAGCCGATTGCTAATCCATACAAAGAAGTGCTTGTGGAGCTGGTTTACAAAGGGACTATTGTTCTGGATTGGGTGATGAATGCTCAATGGGATTATTTTACGAATACCTATTCGGAAGATATTGACCTGGGCAATGGCTGGACCAAGCGTGTAGACGTATGGCGGATTGAGCCGAATCCCAATTGGGAACGGATTTGTTATGGATTCAATCCGGAAGTGACCGGGGCTCCGGCTGCAGTTGATTCGATCGCGGTCAGTACGATTTGTGTTCCGGAACCGATGACGCTGGGATTGCTGGGGCTTGGTTTTGCGGCTCTGCGGAGAAAAAAATAGCAGAATCACCGGCATTCCATTTGAGAGCGACTCATCTGCCCGTTCGATGTACCAATCGCACGGGCAGTTTTTTTGAAATCGGGTGCTATCTGATTTGCCTAAAATAGCGAATCGACCAGCGTCGGCGAGGTCATCACGATATCATAGGTGCACAGGCCGAACAGGATGATCCATCGCAGCCAGGTTAATCGGATACTCTTGCTGGCAAGTCCCCAAATGATCCCGACTGCGGCGGCGGCTGCCAAAAATAACAAGGCGGCATGACTATAGGGGGCCGGCTCAGACAGAGAGCGGCTTAACGCGAAATTGATTGCTGACAGGATCAGAGCGGCCAAAGCACATAATCCAATCCAGAATCGGTCCGCTTTTCCCGCCCAGGCCATCGCCTGAATGCCAAGCCCCGCCATGACGGATAAAAACAAGGCCGGAAAGCTCAGCCAGATGATGGGCGTTACATCCAAAATCGGCCCCAAAAGACTCAATATTACCCCCACCAGAACCGGCAGCAGGAGTGTTTCTCGTCCGGACACGGCAAACACCAAAAGCCCCATCAGGATCATTATTAACGGCACATGATAAAAGCCGATCGCCAGAGGGTGCGAGGCGAAGGTCATTGGGCAAATCAGTCCCCATAGATCGCTGATTTCCAGTATCCGATATTTTGGCATGAGAAACAGCGGACCCGCCCAGTGATGTGAGGCGATCCAGAACAAGCCTGCAATCGCCGCAAACGGCATGAGAGTCAACAAAGTGGAAACCGCTGTTTTGGCGACCCCGCCGGAATGTCCCGAATGATAATACACCGCGGGACATAAAAGCCAGGGGACCATGGCATAACAAAGCCCGGCTGTATAGTGATATTTGATAAAGCTCAGTCCCAGTGCCCCAAAACCATAAATCACACCTGCCAGGAGCGATGCGTCAAACGCACTGATCCATCGACGCGTTACCACATAACAGCCCATGGATGCCAGGATGGTATTGAGCGGCAGTAAAATCTTTTTAGGGCCGATCCCGAGCTGAAACCAGTGCGGCTGAAAAAGATAGGCTGCCAATCCCATTACCAGTATGCCCGCCGCGACTGGCTGGAGAACCCTCAATAAATCTCTGTTGCCCGGTTTGGTCACAGCAGATGTCGTTTTTTTCATGGGGTTTATTTCAGAATGACTTTTTTATGGCCGGCAGTAATCACGCCGATTTTATATACGGTTTCACCGCTTTTTTCGAGTTTTTCCTTGACTGAGTCGGCAAAATCCGGTGCTACGATCAGCACATACCCGATTCCCATATTGAATACCCGATACATTTCTGCATCATCAATGGGACCAAGTTTTTGCAGGACATTAAAAATCGGGTGCACGGGCCAGGCATTCTTTTTGAGTACGGCGTCGCAATCATCCGGCAACACGCGCGGGATATTGCCGACCAGCCCGCCGCCGGTGATATGGGCCATGCCGTGCACGACCTGCTTGCGTTTGTAGGAATTTAAAAGGCCGACGACCGAACGTACATAGATCCGGGTCGGTTCCAGCAGCACCTCACCCAGCGGGATGTCCCCCAGTTCTGCCAGCCGGTCGGAGGTCTTGAGCTTGTGGTCTTTAAAGAGCACATGTCGGACCAGCGTGTAGCCGTTGCTGTGTAGGCCGCTGGATGCCAGTCCCAGCACCACATCGCCTTTCTGGACCGTTTTACCAGTGATAATCCGATGCCGTTCCACGACACCGACGGCAAATCCGGCAAGGTCATATTCGCCGGGGCGAGTATAAATATCCGGCATTTCGGCGGTTTCGCCGCCAATCAGGGCGCAGTCGGCGATTCGGCAGCCTTTGGCGATGCTTTCCACGATTGCCGCCATGACCTCCGGATCCAGTTTGTTGATTCCCACATAATCCAGAAAAAACAGCGGCTCGGCTCCCTGAACCAGCATGTCATTGACATTCATGGCTACCAGGTCCTGGCCAATGGTTTCGTAGCGATTCATTTCCTGTGCGATCAGGACTTTGGTTCCCACGCCGTCGGTGCAGGCGACCAGCACGGGATTTTTATAATTGCGTTTAAACAATTTCTCGTCGTAGTCCAGACGGAACAATCCCGCAAAGCCGTTTTCCAGCCCAATCACACGAGGCCCATGGGTGGATGCCACCGAGCGACTGATGCGTTCAACCATAATATCATTCGCGTCGATACTGACGCCCGCCTGTTCATAGGAGATTGTTTTTTTCTTAGCCATTAGAGTTCAACATCATCAAATAATTGCATTTGGTGTCGTTCCATGGAAAATTTATTCACCACGGCAGTAACGGGAATCCGGTATTGACCGCTCCAGCAGGCGGTACAGTAATGATTGGCCGGTAAAGAGACGCATTCCAGCAGTCCTTTGAGTGAAATGTAGCCCAGTGTATCCACCCCCAGATAGTCCCGAATTTCATCCAGCGTTCGCTGGTTGGCGACCAGCTCTTCTCGTGTGGGGAAGTCCACCCCGTAAAAGCATGGGTGCTTGACGGGCGGACAGGCGACGCGCATATGTACTTCTTTGGCACCGGCGTCCCGCAGGGACTTGATTTTGCCTTTGGTGGTGGTGCCGCGAACGATTGAATCATCAATGACAATCACGCGTTTATTGCGAACCGCTTCTCGGACCACCTGCAATTTCAGCTTGACCCCCAGGTCCCGCAAATTCTGGGACGGAGAAATAAAGGTCCTGCCAACATAGTGGCTGCGGACAAAGCCCATCTCAAACGGAATGCCGCTTTCCTGTGAATATCCCACTGCGGCCGAGGTCCCCGAATCGGGGACGGGAACGACGATATCCGCCTCGACCGGATGTTCCTGGGCCAGACGCCTGCCGCAGCGTTTGCGGACCTCGTGAACATTCTCGCCAAAGATGGTGCTGCTTTGCTTGGCGAAATAGACATGCTCAAAAATACAATGGGCGGGCGTGGTGGAGCCGGGAGTGACGAAGAATCGGCTGGAGATCCCGTTTTTATCCAGGGTGACAATTTCACCCGGTTCGATATCCCGAATATACTCTGCATCGATGGTATCAAAGGCACATGTCTCGCTGGCGACGCAGTAGGCACCGTTTTTGGTTCTGCCCAGAGCCAGGGGGCGAATCCCATACGGATCACGAGCTGCTTCGATGCGGTCGGAAAATAAAAACAGAATGGAATAAGCCCCTTGTAAATGGTTCAGCACATGCCCCAGCGGGTCCGGCTTGCAGACATGGGTGGGTTTGGCCAGCAGATGGATAATGATTTCGGTGTCGTTAGAGGCCTTGAAAATCGAGCCGTAGGCTTCGTATTCATCTCGGAGCATCGAAGCATTAATAATGTTGCCATTATGAGCCACGGCGACCTGGCCTCGCGAGTATTCTCCCATAATCGGCTGGGCATTACAGGGATTCGTCGAGCCTGAGGTGGAGTACCGTACATGGCCGATGGCGATGGGATTATCCAGCCGTTCGAGAATTCCCCTCCCTGAACGAAAAACCCGGCTGACCTGTCCCATCCCGGTGAAACAGCCGATAAATTCCCCATTGCTGGAAGCAATGCCGGCTGATTCCTGACCGCGATGTTGAAGGCTGTGAAGCCCGAAATAGGTTTTTTGTACCGCTTCGGGATCTCCGAAAATGCCGAAAATCCCGCATTCTTCCCGTTTGTCGTACATATCTTTATCTATTCTCAGAAATTATCAGGTGAATACATGGTAAATCCGCTTTTCTCTGTTAAGAATTGGTTTTTTCCATGCAGCACATTGCGTAATTGGTTGAAAAATGACGATATTAGTCTAAAGCATTTAGCAGGTTAAGTCAAACGCTTTTTGAAAAGGGCAGGTTTTGTTTTTGTATGAAATGCAGAAACTGGCAAATGTATGTCGATTATTCATTTTGTCCGTCTCTGGAATCAGCGAATGAATCTGTAAATTTCTTATAGAAAACTCCCAAAGTATGGTCTATAATAGTACTTTTTATAATATTTCTTTCAGGCAAGTGTTGCCGTGAGTACGGCCATCGTTTGCTTGTACTTTTGTAAAAAGGAACGAGGTTGTCTATGAGCATTAAAGTCCCCTTGAGCCGGCCGGATATTACCGAAGCCGAAATCGAAGCCGTAACCGACGTACTGCGGACGCCGAATCTCTCGCTGGGCCCCAAGCTGGGTGAGTTCGAGAGAGCCTTTTGTCACTACACCGGGCGGAAATATGCTGTGGCGGTCAATAGCGGTACCAGCGGTCTGTATCTGTGCCTTCAGGCGATGGGAATCGGGCCTGGCGACGAGGTCATCTCGACGCCCTTTACCTTTATTGCCACGACGAATGTGATTTTGATGGTGGGGGCCAAGCCGGTTTTGGTGGATATTGACCCGGATACACTGAATATTGACCCGAAAGCCATCGAAAAGGCGATTACGCCCAAAACCAAGGCGATCATTCCGGTTGAGGCGTTCGGCAGTCCTGCGGGCTTTGATCAAATTTATGAAGTTGCCAAAAAGCATAATCTGCTGATTCTGGAAGACAGCTGCGAAGGATTAGGCTCGATGCTCAATGGCAAAAAGGTCGGTACGTTTGGGGATATGAGTGTTTTTGCTTTTTATCCCAACAAGCAGATGACCACCGGCGAAGGCGGCATGATTCTGACGGACAATGAATCGTGGGCTAATCTGTGTGTTTCGCTGCGAAGTCAGGGGCGAGGAGCCGGCGGCGGCTGGCTGGCCCATGAGCGTCTTGGCTATAATTATCGGCTGAGTGATATAAACTGCGCTCTGGGGATCGTGCAGCTTTCTCGAATTGAAGAATTTGTCGAAAAACGTCGGGCGGTTGCGAAGATGTACCAGCAGCTTCTGGCCGGGGATGATCGGATTATTGTGCCGCAGGAGCCTCAAGGTGCGAGGATGAGCTGGTTTGTATTTGTGATTCAGTTGAAGGGCTATACCCAGGAGCGTCGCAATGCCGTGATGAAAAAACTGACAGAGCGTGGTATTCAGGTCAGCAACTATTTCCCGCCGGTCCATCTGCAGCCGTTTATGATTGAGCGGTTTGGTTACAAGACAGGGGATTTCCCGCATACCGAAACGATTGGACAGCGGACGATTGCGCTGCCATTCCACAACAACCTTTCGGCAGAGGAAGTCAAGCTGGTCTGTACCGAGTTGAAAGCATGTCTTGATACGATGTAATTGGGTTTGAATCTGTTGACGGAGACAGAGGTTGCTGCCGGCAGCCGCTGTCTCCGTTTTTGTTTTGGGGATATTCTTTGGGGTCGTTCTGAGCGTCCGATAACACTTCGATAATCGGTTTGCTGAGCCTCTTTTGCCGCGTTGTGGAATGTCTTGTTTTTTGGATTGTCCAAATTGACCTGACGGGAGTTATTTCTTAGCTTTTAGATGTGGGGGCCGGTAGAAACCGAATCGGCCAGATACAAACGAGGTTTTATCGGGAGAATCATATGGGCCGTTGGCGAAGCAGGATATTGTGTGGACTGATTATGTATTGTGGCGGTTTTGCAACAGCCATTTATTACCTGGCTCCTGTTTCGCAGGATGCGGCCGACAGGCCCCCAAGGCAGGCGGTCAGTCTGAGCTGGCCGGGCAAGGCGGCCCTCAACAGCCAAGCATGTAAAGCCATTGCCGGACAGGTTGGAGACAAGATGCGTAATGTAGTCACCTTCGCCGAGGAACAGGCCAAACGAGTCGCGGAGTTATACAAGACGACCCAGGCCTGTGCAGATGAAACCAGCGGCACACGTGCCGCCGCCGATTAACAGCGAACTCCCTGTTTTCGGTATCGAACGCGCAGTCTTGTGTTTCCGCTGATGGGACATAACACTTCGCCGCAATGCCGGGTGCACCGATTTGATCGATGTACCCGGCATTCTCTTTTGGTGATTGCACTCTGGACCTGAGCTGTCCGACAGGAAAACCGCATTGGGCAGGTAATTTTAGTTGCAGATAACCGCTTTTCAGGGTATGGTTTAATACTAAACAAATATATTTTGCCGCGAGGATGGCCACAGAACCTATTGAAACCGTACTGAGCCGCGCCTCGGGCAGACAATGTCATCCAGAATCGGTATATTTCCAGGTTCCTATACTAAAAGGAGACGGGTGTGGGTCCTGAAGGGGATAGCTTGATGGAGCGGATTGAATGATGATGGGTCAGGTTGATTTGTTATTGCCGCATTTACCCTACAGCCCAGTAAAACTGGCGCTGCTGGTGGCCTGGTTCTGTCTGTGCCTGTACAGTATCCGTCGGACCTACCGTAGTCCCCTGATTTCCGACCGTTTTACGGATGCGGCTTGCCTGGCGGCCCTGTTTGTCGGACCGCTGCTGCTGATTATCCTGTTCATTGTTGATACCATTTGTCAGATTGAAGATGGCCGGATGCCGCTGCGGCGGGTTGTGCCTTATGTGTTTCACACGATTTTCCGTGTGGAACCTCCTGAAAGCCCTTGTGTCCAGTTGATGACCGATGATGGCCAGAGTCTCGATCAGGTACTTGGCCACACAGCACCTGCTGATACAGAACCGCAAGAACACCAAACGTCATTGCCAGCGGACGACACGCCCGCGCCACAGCGGCCGGTGGTGGTGGATCTGCTCGGAGATGCGGGCCTGCCCGGGAAAGAACAGCCCGCCTTGCCCGAAAAGGCATCGCAGCCGGTTCTTGAGCATGCGGGGGATTCGGTTGTTGAAATGCAGTTCCGTACCATCGTGGAAGCCTTCTGTGCTGAGGCGATGAAACGCAAAGCCAAGTGGATTATCATCGAGCCGGATATTGCTGGCGGCTATCAGGTTGGCCTTGAAATCGGCGGGCGATACCATCGCTGGCAGCAGCTTATGCCCCGCGAGGCTGCCGGGGTGTTGTCTCTGGTTCGAACCATGGCAGGCATGCCGCAGCATCCCAAAGAGGGCCGCCCCGGGACCTTTACCGGCAGGTCAGGCGGCGTCACGGCCTATTTTCGTGTGCTTGAGGTCTGTGCCCTGGCAGGGCAGCGGATGACGATTCGTGTCTATCATTCCGCACTGACTCCGCCCAAACTTGACCAGCTTGGCTATACTGCCGCCCAGCTGGCACAGATCCAAAAAGCCCTGACAAAAGACAGTGGTCTGATTCTGTTTTGCGGCCCGGCTCGCAGCGGCAAAAAAACAGCTCTGTATTCCGCTCTCGATTCGGTGCGCAGCCTGTCACGCCATATCGCCACCGTTCAGGAGCAAATCGAATTTGCCATGCTGGGAATCAACCAGACCCAGCCGCCCGCTCCGCGGTCGGTTGCGCAGATGCTGCATACCCTCGAACAAACCGATGCCGAAGTGATTATGATTGATTGTCTGGCGGATGCGGATACGGCACAGATGGCAGTTCGTCTGGCACAGAACGGTCGGCTTGTTTTAGCTGCTCTGGATGCGTCTTCTGCGGAAGCCGCCTTGGTGAAATTGACTGACTGGGGCATTCCCGCCCCGCAACTGGCTCAGGCGGTAGTGCTTATTTGTGCCCAGCGGCTCGTGGCGTGCTTGTGTCCGGTATGCAAAGTCAGGGCCCAGCTTAGCGAGTTTCAGCAGGATTATCTCGGAAATAAAAAGATTGGTACCGGCAGTATCTATGCCCCCGGCGGCTGCTCGGACTGTTTCCAGACCGGCTATATGGACCGGGCAATTCTGGCCGAAGTCATTGAGATGAATGAACCCCTGGCTCAGCAGCTTCGCGATCCCCAGTTCAACGCTGCCCGCCTGGCTGCCGAAGGCAATGACCGGATGTTCCATTATCTCCGCCGTGAGGGGATGCAATGGGTGCTGGCCGGCAAAACCTCCATGCAGGAAATCAAACGCATTATTCAGGGACTGGAGGGTAAATCATGATTGTGATTCTCTTTTTGCTCATATGGGTTGTTCTGGGCATCAAGGCAGGGGCCTATCGTATGGCAATTCATCTGTTTTGCCTGGTTGTGGCAGTGTATGCCGCGGTGATGTCCACGCCGTTTCTGCTGCAGGCCGGCCCCAAATTCTTTCTGCCGGATTGGGTTGCTGCCCTGATTTGTCTGTGTGCCGTCGGTGGTCTGATTTTTGCCGGTCTGGATTATTTCCTGTTCCGATTTTTCGTGCGGGGGGCGGATAGCTATTTCCGTCCGCTGGTGAAAATAGCCGGCGGCGCTGCGTTTGGTCTGTTGTTTGGCCATATTCTGTGGGGCTGTCTGCTGATGCTGTATTGCATGACGCCGTTATCTCGCTGGGAGTCGGCGGAAAAATTCATGCCGCGTCAGAGTGCCTGTGCCTTTGCGTCCGTATCTGTGGCCCGGGTCTGTCAGACTGTCGCCTCGATCAGCCTGGACTATCCCGACGTCGATCCAAAAGATATCACCCTGACTCTGATGGAACTGCAATAGACCGCCAGCGGTTACGGTTTTGAATCGAAAAAGCTCAAATCCCACTCATCCCGCCACCGCAGAATTGGTCTGTTGTCTTCAAACTCAATCGGCAGCCATACATACCGCCCGTCGATGGCATTTTGCGGACGCCAGCGGTCGGCCATAAAGATAAAACACCCCGGCTTGTTGGGAAGCGGCAAAACGTAGGTGCTCTGGCTGTCGAAAGTCGTCTCGGTTTTCTCGCCCTGACAGGGATTGCCCAGTTCCTTCCACGGTCCCCAGATGGATTTGGCCACCGCCGAATGGGCCGGATTGGGATTCCAGCCTGTGCATTCCGAGCCGATAAAATAGTACAGCCCATGGTGCTTGAAAATCGTCGGAGCTTCCATGTGGCCCCGCGGGAAGATCCGTACGTACTTGCCCGCGGGTTTGAGATAGTCATCCGTCAGCAGCGAGATATGAAGGGTATAGTTTTCCTCCGCTGAGTAAATATGATATGCTTTGCCGTCGTCATCGACAAACAGCGTCATATCCCGCGACATCTGCCCGCCTTCAAAATCCCGTGCCAGAAAATTGTCTTTTCCCGGCTGTTTGTCCTGCTCGGTCACATTCTCCGGCCAAACCCCTGCATTCGGACGCAGTGAATATAAATACTGATACGGCCCGGTGACTTTATCAGCCACTGCCACACCCGCACGTGCAGCGGTGTAGCCTTTGCCCCGCAGCTCCAGGTGAAACCACATGACAAATTTCCCTGTCTTGGCGTTGTAGATGACCTTGGGCCGTTCGATGATACACCCGGCGGTAATATCATGACTGGGGTCGTCCCTGACCACCGACAGGGCAACCCCTTCGTTCTTCCAGTTGTACAGATCTTTGGACGAATAGCATTGCACCCCGACCCAGGCATTATTGCCGCGGCGTCCCTCGGTCTTGTGCTCGCCGAACCAGTAATAGGTGTCCTCATGCACCAGGATTCCGCCGCCGTGGGCATTGATGTGAACCCCGTCCGTATCCGGCCAAAGCTGGCCGGGCTTAAAGCTCTTCAGCGGCGCAGCAGGAGGCTGGTCTGCTGAGGTATGGAGGGTGATAAAACAGACATAGACGAGAATTCCGCTCAATATTCTTCGCATAAGGCATTCTTTCCGAAAAGTATATAGCCGGTCCCCTGATGGGGAGTTTTTCTTTCAGATGCCCACGGAAGAACCGTCGTTACAGCAATTACTTCGATAAAGTTTTTTCCGCCGACAGTACGGTATTGAACAGCAGCATCGTAATCGTCATCGGCCCGACACCACCAGGCACGGGGGTAATTTGTGAGGCCTTTTCTTTAACGCCTTCAAAATCCACATCGCCGACCAGACGAAAGCCGCTTTTTTTGCTGGCATCATCAATCCGGTTGACGCCGACGTCGATGACCACCGCTCCGGGCTTGACCATCTCAGCAGTAATCGTATTGGGTCTGCCGGCTGCGGCGATGACAATATCTGCCCGGCGGACATGCTCGGCCAAATTTTTTGTTCGCGTATGACAGATTGTTACCGTGGCATTGCCGGTAGGGGCCTTCTGAATGAGCATATTGGCTACCGGTTTTCCGACAATATTGCTGCGTCCGACCACTACCACCTCGGCCCCATCCAGTGTCACGCCCGATCGGACCAGAAGCTGAATGACTCCATGCGGTGTGCAGGGCAAATAGGCTTCCTGCCCGACAACCATTCTGCCGACATTGACCGGATGGAAACCGTCCACATCCTTTTTCGGGTCAATCGCCAGCAGCACCGCATCTTCATTGATATGTTTGGGCAGAGGGAGCTGTACCAGAATCCCGTGTATCTTCGGGTCCTTGTTGAATTGGTCGATGATGGCCAGGAGTTCGGCTTGTGTGGTTGTGGCCGGAATGCGGTTATCACTCGAATAAATACCGATTTCCTCACAGGCTTTCTCTTTTGCTGTAACATAGGATTTCGACGCGGGGTCATCGCCCACCAGGATTACCGCTAATCCCGGTGTAACGCCTTTGGCTTTCAATGCTGTAACCTTTTGCTTTAATTCTTCGCGCATCTGGGCGGCGATCTGTTTTCCGTCGATAATCCGAGCGGTCATATAGCACTCCGATATAGGTCTGATTTCAAGTTCACGTCACTGCCCGGTATTGTAGGGCCAGAGGTTCTGTTTTACAAGGCTCAGCTGACAACTTTGATTAGATCCTTGTCTGCAGGATGGGGGTTACACAATAGATATAAACCAGCGGCTCGGTACCGGTATTTTTAATGTTATGCAGCGTGTGCGGCGGTACATACAGAATCTTTCCATAACCGACAGGAATAGTCTGGCTCTGGTCTTGCCCCAGATATGACGTACCCTGCCCGGCCAGAAAAACCAGTTGCTCCTCGTGGGCGTTGGTCGAATGCTGCCCGCATTCCTGCCCCGGCAGCAAATACACCCGCCCAGATCGCATCCCGCAGGTCTGGGGAGTGCCTCGCAACAGGGGTTGATACTCCTGAGTCTGGTTTAAATCGATGGTAAATGCTTTGTTGTCCATGCTCCAAAATCCTCTAAGTCCTTGTTTTTAATTGTATTATAAAAAACGCCAGAGGGCGTTATTATAGCGGATTTATGCTTGACTGCGTAGCAAATTCCTGATATTTTTATGCGCAGTAGCAAAAATGGAAGAATCGTATGCGCATTATAATCAAGAAATTCACGTTGGAGGGTGGTACGATGAGAGCAGCAAAATGGGTATCTTTATTGGCATGTCTGTCTTCAACTCTGGTGTATGCAGCAGATGCAACGATAGCGGAGGTTACGCATCGGCAATTACAGGCCGTTAACGCCAACGGGGTCGGCACCTATTCGGCTACAGATAAGGTTGTTTTTGAGGGGATTGTCTTAAATTCCCCCGAAGAAATGCTCAACCCCGCCCCCGGTGCAGGCTACATGGGTGGCCAGTGGCAGGTCTATATTCAGGGTGAAGGGCAGGACCATGCCGGCACGGCCATCTGGCTGGGCCAGTATTACAGCAAAGTGACCAGCTCTGATGATTATACCGATGCCGAATTGCTGGATGAACTGTGGCGCATCAATACCGACCCGAATACCGGTTATGTCTTTACACCCGGCGATCGTGTCCGCGTAACTGGGTGGTATAAATTCTACAAAGGCAAGATCAATTGCAATGAACAGCACGACAAAGCTCCATTCAAGGATTTTACCATCGAGCTGGTCAAGCCTGCAGTCGGACTGCCTGTCGCTGAGGCTGTTACACTGGATCAGCTCAAAGACGCAAATAACCAGTATATCTTTGATCCCAGTCGTCTGACCGGCCCTGAATATCATCAGGGGTGTCTGGTTCGGCTGGAGAACGTAACCATTGTGGATCCCGAAAACTGGGGTCCGAATAAAACGGTTACTGTAGCCGACGGCTCGGGCAGAACCTTTCCGGTCCTGCTGGGGCTTGGTGATGGTTTCCGGCGTTATGCCTGTCCCACAGGCCTTATCGATGTGATTGGTATCATGGACCAGGAAAGCAGCAGCTATAACGTATGCAAGGACGGCTATCGTATATGGGTAACCAATTACGACGGCAATGGTCTGGTGCTGACCCATCGCGGATATAAGCGCGGCAATCTGCCGGGCGATATCAACGGCGATTTCAAAGTGGATATTATCGATTTTGCTGAACTGGCGGGCAATTGGATGAAGTGCACGCCGGGTTTGTGTCAGTAGCCAAACCGGCCTATTGACAAAAAAAACCAGGATTGCGGCTCATCGAATGCCGCCGGGAGTCGTGAAGATGACCGTAAAAAAGGGATTTACGTTAATCGAGCTGTTGGTGGTGCTTGCCATTGTTGGCCTGCTGATTGCGATTGTGATGCCGTCACTGAATCGAGCCCGCCTGCAGGCCAAAATCCTGAGTACCAATTCGGATTTGCGACAAATTGCCCTGGCGCTGGAGTGTTACCATACCGAGCACCGCAAGTATCCGCCCACGCGTGAAGACTGCGGATCAGGGTCTCTCAAAGACCATTTATTCCAGCTTCCCGCCGAACTGACCCGCGGCGATTATCTGCCTGCCAAAAGTCCCGACGAAGCGATGAGTGTTGCGATGGAAGACCGGTTTCATCCGGGACGTACCTATAAATACCGCAGTGTCGGCGAATGCATCCGCGACCGGGATATTATCGATAAATGGACCAAAGCCCGGCTGTGGACACCGAATGGGTTTCCCGCTGCCAGCAGCCTCGACACAGACAAGGGGCAGTGGCACAGCGATATTGAGTCGTCTCCCATCAAATGGGTGGTGTTCAGTGTGGGCCCGAATTTTGATGAAGACTGGCTTTTGCGGACTGCCGCCAACCGATACCCGGTACCCAAAGAGCTTTGGTTTGGCTACACCCAGCGCAAGGGCTTTCTGGTTCGGATGCGTCTGAAAAACGGCAGTGAGATCGGTTCTTTCGAGGGGAATCCATGAATACGACCTGGGCTTCGGCAGCGAGGGTGATGATCGTTGTGATGCTGGCGTGTCTGGGTGGATGCAAAAAGACTTTGCCGCCTTCGGCAGGACAGGACGAGATTGCCGTGGCCAATGCCTATCTTGGGGCGATCGTGCGGGATCTTTGCGGCGATACCGTGCCGGTTTTTGATTTGGCCCCGCCGGGGATGTGTCCGGGGCATTTCGATATGACCCCGTCGCAGGCCTGGCGGTTATATCAGGCCCGCGTGCTGCTGGTCTTTGATTTTCAAAGCAACGTAGCCAAAGTACTCGACCGAAAAACCGCCAATGCCCCGAAGGTGATTACGCTCAAACCCGGCCCTGGGATGTGTATCCCGCAGACCTATTTGGCGATGCTCGACGAAACAGCCCAGGCACTTGGCACACTCTATCCGGATAAGTGTGAGCAGTTCCGGCTGCGGCAGGCCGAAATCAAGGAGCGTCTGGCACAGCTTGAGCAGGGCGTTAAAGCCCGCATCGAACAGGCGGGATTGACTGGCCTGAATGTGTTGACCTCACGCCATCAGGCGGAATTTTGCCGCTGGCTGGGATTAAATCCTGTGGATACCTTTGCCGGTAGTGACACTGAAACTGCCGCTCAAATCAATCAGAATCTGAGCAACACCGGCCGCAATCCCATCGCCCTGATTATTGCCAATCAACAGGAAGGGACGCAGCTTGCCAAAGCCCTGGCGGAGCATCTGGCTATTAAAGTGGCTGTCTTCAGCAATTTTCCGCAAGGGGATGCAAGCCCGGCGTTTGATGCTCTTGTGACCCGTAATGTCAATGCTCTTATCGAGGCGGTTCACTGATGGCGGGGATCAGTCTGGATGTCAAGGGGGTTACAGTCGTCCGTTCTTCCCGCACGATTCTGGATATTCCGCGGCTGCAAATCCCCGCCGGTCAGTTTGTGCACATTATTGGTACCAATGGTGCCGGCAAGACCACCCTGATGAAAATCCTGTGCGGTCTGCTGGCGCCCGACACCGGTCAGGTGCATTTCGGCTCTGCCTGCCTGACAGCCCTGAACCCCTGGAGCAAAAGCAATCTCCGCAGGCACATCGGCTATATCCCGCAATCCGCCGAGTACAACAGTCATCTGCCGTTTACCGTCCGCGAAGTTGCCGCCATGGGGCGCAGCAGTGTCAAGCCGCTGCTGACGCGCCTGACTCGCAGCGATTACGCAATCGTGGACCAATGGCTGGAGGCTGTAGGGCTGGCCGACCAAAGCCGGCAAACCTTCAACAGCCTCTCCGGCGGCGAACAGCAGAAGGTCTTGATTGCCCGGGCGATGGCTCAGCAGCCGTCGGTTTTGATGCTTGACGAGCCGACCTCCAATCTCGACATCAACTGGAAGCTGCAAATCATTGCCCTGATCCGCCGTCTGACCGCCGAGCTGAATCTGACGACGGTGATGATATCTCATGATATCCAGTCGCTGCTGCGAAAAGAAGATCGTACCGTCCTGCTCCATGCCGGACGGGTGGCCATCGACGGTCCGGCCCAGACGGTTTTCGAATCCAGCCTGGTGCGGGATATCTATCCTGGCCTGACGCCTCAATGGAACCATGGCCTTGACTCATTCCCCGGAGGCGATTAACCGATGGATTCCTTCTTCTATACGATTATTCTGGCTGGTGCGGTGGCCGGGGCATCGACCGGATTCCTCGGGGTTTATCTGGTCGGGATGCGTATTCCCTTTATCGGTATCTGTATCTCCCATGCCGCGATGGCCGGGACTATCCTTGCGGTGCTGTTCGGGATGAATCCGGTTTTGGGGGCGATGGCGTTATCGGTACTGATGGCAATGTCGATGGCCGCCATCCCTCCCGAAAAATCCCGCCTTGATACGAACGCGGGCCTTGCAATTCTGTTTTCTCTGATGCTGGGGCTGACATTTCTGGGGATGGGTCTGGTCAAAGACAGCCGTAATGAAATCCTCGGCCTGCTGTGGGGTAACATCCTGTTTGTCAGCGGCGAGTCGGTTGTGGTGATTGTCGCAACCGCCATTGTGCTGGCGGTCTTTGCGATGCTGTGCAACAAGGAATTAAAAGTCATCCTGTTCAGCCGTCAGATTGCCGCCGCCACCGGGGTGCATAGTGGTCTGGTGTACGCTCTGTTTCTGGCCCTGTGCGGGCTGATTATCTCCATCAATATCAAGCTCATCGGCGGCATGATGATTTTCAGTTTGATCACCAATCCTGCCGCTGCGGCCTATCAGCTTTGCCGCGGACATCGTTCGCTGGTTTTAACGGCAACGGTTTTCGGGATGCTGTCGGCGGTTGTGGGGTTCGGCATTTCATTCTATCTGGATTTGCCGACCGGCGCCTGCATCGTTCTGGTCAGCACGGCCATTTTTGGCTTGTCGCTGCTGGCCCGTCGGTTACGGCAGGGCGACTGAGCCGCCTTAGAACAGGCCCCGCACCTTGCCGGTCTTGACGTCCACATCGATACGGCGGAAGGCCGGGTCGGACGCTGTTCCGGGCATCAGTTTGATGTCCCCGGCAATCGGCACCACATAGCCCGCCCCCTCATAGACCATCACGTCCCGAATCGGCAGCTCCCAGCCGGTGGGCCGGCCTTTCAAATCCGGATCATGCGACAGACTCAGGTGCGTCTTGACCATACAGGTTCCCAGCGAGCGGATGTGCGGCTGGGCATCGAGCTTTTTGATTTTGGCTAAAGCCTTTTCCGAATAGGTGACGCCTTTGGCCCCGTAGATTTCCGTGGCAATCAATTCGATACGCTGCTTAAGCGGCATGTTCAGCGAATACAGATATTCAAACTCGTGTTCTTCCTGTGCCATTGCCGCGACTTTCTCGGCCAGTTCAATTGCACCTTCTCCGCCGCGCAGCCAGTGGTCGGATACCGCCGCTTCCGCCCCGGCCTGCTGGGCAATGGAACGCACCAGGTTCAGCTCCGCCTCGGTATCGGTGTAGAATTTATTGATGCACACAACCGGGCGAATGCCGGATTTGCGGACAATCTCGATATGGGCGACGAGGTTCTCGCAGCCCTTTTCCAGCAAGGCGAGATTTTCCTGCTTGTATTCCGGCGCCAGCGGGGCTCCGGGTTTGACGGCAGGGCCGCCGCCGTGCATCTTCAAGGCCCGCACCGTGCAGACCACGACCACTGCGTGCGGTTTCAGACCGGACATCCGACACTTGAGATTCCAGAATTTTTCAAAGCCGATATCCGCAGCAAAGCCGCTTTCAGTAACGACGTATTCGCACAGCCGCGTAGCCACCAGGTCCGCAATGATGCTGCTCTGGCCGATGGCGATATTGGCAAACGGGCCGGCGTGAACGAGAATCGGCTGGCCTTCGATGGTTTGGACAAGATTGGGATTGAGCGCATCGACCATCCAGGCCGTCATGGCGCCATCAACCTCCAGGTCTCGAGTCGTTACAGGATTGCCCTGTTTATCGTATGCGACGACAATTTTGGCCATCCTCTGCCGCAGGTCGGCCAGGTCTTTGGATACCGCCAGAATGGCCATCACTTCGCTGGATACGGAAATCTGGGCGCCGGATTCCATCTCGACCCCATCCATCTTGCCGCCCCGGCCAATCACGATATTCCGCAATGCCTGGGCACAGAAATCGATCGCCCATTTAATCTGGACATTAGTCGGGTCGATGTCCAGCCGGCGGAGACCAATCTTGGCCAGCTTTGCATCGTCATAGTTTGCCTCATGCTGCATCCGGGAAGTCAGCGCCACCATAGCCAGGTTGTGGGCGTTGGTTACACATTCGATGTCGCCGGTCAGGCGAATGGAAAAGGGCACCATCGGGATACATTGCGACAGGCCGCCGCCGGCTGCGGAGCCTTTGATGTTAAAGGTCGGGCCACCGCTGGGTTGACGAATTGTGCCGCAGACTCGCTTGCCCAGCTTGCCCAGACCCTGTACCAGGCCGATGGTCGTGGTGGTCTTGCCCTCGCCCAGCGGTGTGGGGGTGATCGCTGTCACATCGATATAGCGGCCGGTCGGAGCGTAACGCAGCCGCTCCAGCACCTTGGCGTAGTCAATCTTGGCCAGCTTCTCGCCCATCGGCAGCAACTCCCCATAGGCCAGCCCGAGGTCGCGGGCAAGCTGATACAGGGGTTTCATATTCTCCTCGGCCAGCTCGGCGATTTCCCAATCCTTCAGCTTGGTTGGATCCAGTTTGGTCATTCTATGTCCTCATAAAAGACAGAAATAGGCTAATTTATCTCGACTCCGCCTGTTACACTACTCTTTGTATCGTTTAAATTGTCTGATGACTATCATAAGTCGATGTTTTTTTGATACTTTTTTGCTGAAATTGCTGTTTTTGAAAGGTTTACAGCAAAATTGGGTTCGTTTGGTTTCTTCAGAGAGATGCCTTGTCCAGGATAAAAGGTGGTTTGGAGCGAAGGCTGGCGAGCGGGTGACGGGGGGGGAGCATTGTTGGTTAAAGCCCATTTAGAAGGATTATGTGTTATTGTGGACAGGCCGGATAGAGTTTGCATGACAGCCAGTCAGCAGCCAGCCCTGGCAAGTCGGCGGTATTGTACAGATCGAGCCAGCCTTGAGCGACAAGGGCAAAATCCAGCAAGTCAACCCGGCAGTCCGGCTGGCCATTGGGGCCGGTCAGGTCAAAGGCCGAGGTGAAATCCAGGATGCAGACACTTTTTGTCGTAATAGCATAATAAATATCCGCGACTTCAGTGTCAGTCATTGGGTAGTTATAAATCCGCAGGTCGTCCATAGCGGCCGTCAGTGGCTGACTGCCATCCAGCGACGAGCCGATATTCAAGAGGGCGGTTGTCTTTTGCGGTATCGTCCAGGGGCCTTCGGCGATGCGGACACCATCTGCGTAAATTCTGCCGAGCGTTCCGTCAAATACGGCACAGATTTGATGCCACTGGTCATCGGTCCGGATGCCTTCGGCTGCAGTGATATCATTTTCGGCTGTCGAAGATTTCATCCATACATCTTCGGCGGCCCCGTTGGGATTCTGCCAGTTGACCCAAAAACTGATAGTCATTGTGCGGGTTCCAAGCGTAGGGTCGAAGGCTTCGGTCTGTGCCAGGCCGTTTTGTGAATCGATCAGGACTGCACCGCCGGGTTTGCCATCAGCTCCGGCGGTAAAGACCGGAAAACCGGTTGCCTGGGCATGATGGCCGCCGACTCTATCCAGATACCTATTGCCCGAGAAATCCGCCACATCGAAAGACCAGTAAGCCGTCATCCCGAGGACCCGCAGTTGGGCAAAATGGCTTTTTGCCTGAGCTTGAGCGTTACTGACTATGCAGTAATAGGTTCCGGAGTCTGACGTCGCGAGGGTCTGGAATGTCAGGAGGGTCGTATAAGTATCTGAACTGGAATCATACGTGGTGGTCAGGGTGATGTCCGGCTCGGAAGGCAGTATTTCAATATCCCCCCGGGAATCTGCTTTAAACCATCGGACAGATGGAATCAGGGGACTCTGGAAAACGGCTGTCAGTTGGGCCGGTTGCGGCTGTTTGGCGATCACATCGGCAGGGTGTGTTACAAAAGCCGGGATATACGGATTGGAGGTAAACAGCATATCATCAGGCCCGCGGGCAATTGAACTGATGCGGACTTCATCGATTAATCCTTCAAAATTTTCGCCGGGGTCATTGCGGGCTTCATTGCCGATGGCAAAATCCGGGGCGAAATTCGGATTGATATCGCCGGACATTTGAAACGATGCCAGCTCGATAGCGGTGGTCGTTTCGACATCGAGTTTGGTCCAGTAGAATTTCAGGTTACCGGCTGTGCCTTGCTGGCCGTTATAGGTAACCGCCACATGATACCACTGACCGGCCTGATAAGCATGGTCGCCGGTCGTTGGCAACGCAGCGAGAAATTGATTGCCGCTGACGGACAGATTATTGAATTCAAGCTGGCCGGCTGTGGTGATTCGGAACTGCCAGCTTCGGCTGGCGTCCTCATCATCACCGGAGATGATTTCCATATGGTTTGGGATTGCGGTGATTGCGACAAAAGGTTTAATAATTGCTTCGAATGTAAAGGCACCGTCGGCCCCGGTAAAATAGGTGCCGACCAGCTTCTCGTCGAGGTAGGCAATGGCGGTATTGCCGCCGGTGAAGGTATCCAGTGCCGTACCGAAACCGGAGTAAGAAGCGGCGTTGGCGGTGGCATTGGACAACGTGAAGTCCAGGGCGCTGGAGGCGACAGCGTCGCGGGCATGGCCGTCAAAATGATACAGGTGAAGGGTATGCTCATCCACCGAGTACGGCCCTGGAATAATGGCATAACCACGGATGCTTACGAATCCGATCAGCAACAGGATGATATTATGGATAGGGTTCATGGCGGTTCCGGTTAATTGTCAGTATGCGGTCTGGAACACGGGTTGGGTCTGACATCAGTTTTTTCGGTAAGGTTGACTACAGCCGCCTGAAGCATTTGACTTTGTTGCTGGCGGGGTCATGGTGTGTCTGTCGGGTTCAGTTGAGCATAAAGGGCATCTGGTTACCCCCGATAGGGACATGGCCAGGTTCATCCTATGAATTCCGGGATTGAAATCTGTGAGGGATGCCCCTGACAGAGCCCCCTCACAGATAAATGCTGTCAACATACCGAATCAGATACGACGGCGTTTGAGCAGACCCACTACACCCAGCCCAAGCAATGTCATCGTTGCCGGTTCCGGAATCGCGGTATTGAATGCCGTCAATGCAACGCCATGAATGCCGACTTCATCGATCCAGCCTTCGAAATTTTCATTGCCATAGCCGCTGACCGAACGAAGTTCGTTGCCGATGCAGAACCGTGTCATGGTGGCACCGTTGAGGGGAGCGACGTTGCTCCATGATCCGGCCTGGGCGAGTGTACCGCCTGCAATTGTCCAGTACAGAGTTAATGTGCTGGTGGCAGCATTGTAGGTCACGGCAGTATGATACCATTGTCCTGCGGTATAGCTGATGGCTGCATCATAAGCTGCCACAGAGCCGGAAAGCGTCTGGAAGCGAAGTGTTTTATCATCATTCTGGATACGGAACTGGAAACCGCGGCTGCTGGCAGTGCCTGAATCACTTTCGCCGCAGATAATTTCCTGATGTGCCCCGGAATCAGCCAGCATGGGTTTAACCATCGCCTCAAAGGTAAAGGACCCATCCGCACCGATAAAGTTGGAAAGGGCTGTCAGATTGGTATAGCCTGTGGCGTCGGCGATCAGTTTTCCGGTGTTGGAAGCCTGGTTGTCAAACGTATTGGCCACACCGCCGGCCAGGGAAGCGCCTTCATAGGCGGCCACATCAAACGTCCCGGCCAGATCCTTGCCTGTGCCATTGTCGAAGTTCCAGTAATGCAGGGTGTTTGAGGTCTGCACCACCATTGCGGATGCCAGGCCTGCGATAACGCACAGCAGCATCAAGATACTCATTTTTTTCATCATTTTTCCTCCACACATATAAGAATGTTATCACCGAAGCGAATCCCGCTGACCCGCTCCGGCCTATGGGTCAGGCTGTGTATTGCCTTTAGGGTTCCTCTAAAAATTCATTTTGGCGGACAAAAATCTTCTCTTTGCCGCTTGAAAGCCATTTTTAGAGCCCCCCTTTACTTTAATCGCAATAACGGCTCAGCGAACAGTGTCCAGTCGCCGTTATTGGTGTGATCGTTTCCCTGAGTAGTCGCCAGCGTCAGGAAACTGGCGCCGGCAGGGATGCTGATACGAATGCTGTCGGCCCCATCGGACGGACTGACAGCGGTGCGTTCGTAATACGGCTGTCCATCTACCAGCACATAAAAATCAGCATTGGGCGAATCACTGAATGTTTTCTTGTCCATTAAATGTTTATAGTCATTATAGGTTTCAGAAATACCGCACAGGGCGGTAAATTCCGTCACCTCGGTCTTGTAATAGGCTCGGATTGCTTCCAGATCAAAGGTGATTCCCTGGTTGGCAGCTAAATAGATTGCAGGCCGGCCGTCCACGCCGTATTCAATGCCGTTGAGACGCAGATTGTGCCGGGGAATCTGGGCGGAAAGGGTGACTTTGTGCCAGGCCCCATTCAGAATTCCCAGCCAGTAGCGGCCGTTGGTTGGCTCAAAATCAAACTGCAAGCCCTGCGATGATATCCGGGTTGAGCCGTTGGGAATAAAAATACCATCCACAAAGATGCTGGCATCAACGGGAATATACCCTTGCGGGCCCTGAGCTGAGCTGACTGTGTCCAGCAGGTCGATATCGCCATGATAATTAATGCCTGCGTTCAGCTGCCCCGTGTTGGTGCCGTTTCCGCCGCCGACTATATCGGCCAGGTTGATGTGCCTGCTTCGGAGAATCAGTTGATGCGACGAATCAATCTGACGCAGGAAGGACTCGGTTTTAAGGGCGATTGTCTGGATTTCGGAGAGCTGGTTGACCCGACGGGCCAGACCTTCGTGAACCATCTGCGAGCTGACCATGGAATTGTTTTGCAGTGTAATAAGATTTGTTTTGCCGGCAAAGACGTGGAGTTCGGTTGTTTCGTTCAAATCGGAAAATACGCCGAATTCCGTTCCCAGATCTATAATTTTGGTATTGGGGGTATTGACCGAGAAGCCAACGCCCTGACGGGATACTTTGGCGGTCAGGCGGCCGTATTTCATTCGGAGTTCAGAAACCGAATCGAATGAAAACTCCATCGGGCCTTCCAGCAGCAATTCCACATTCTTATCGGTGATGATTTTGGCTATCCCCCCCAGCAGGTGCAGCGGAGTTGAAGCAACCAGACGTCCGCCGTCTTGGATGGGGGTATCGGACGACCACTGGGCGTCGATGGAATCGGCCAGGGTTGCCACGTCCGTCGAGACGCGGGGATTCAGGATGACATACACAATCATTATGGCCAGGGCTGCCAGGGATACCATGGCGGTAACCAGGGATGTCGTATTGATGTGAGAGACAGCCTTTTCAATGGCGACCGGTTGTGCCGGAAGCGTCTGGGGAGGCCTGGATGCAGGCTCTGTCTCCAGAGACGGTGCGTCATTTTCGGCCTGGGCCATACTGAACAGCAGGGCGTCGAGTTGTTTGCAGGACGGAGCGGAAGTTTTGGTACCCAGCGAAATTTTGCCCGGTGTGGCCAGATTGGAATACAAAAGAATGATATCATTATACAAGTGCACCGCATCGGGGGAGGATTTGAGCAGCTGTATCAGGGCTTCGTTGTCCTGGGCGGTCAGGGTCCCTTCGAGCTTTCGCAAAATCCATTCACAGAGTTGGGCTTTGGCAGCAGGCGAATTCATGAATTGGCCTCCTGGATTTTCATTGAACGATTCATGCACTCCAGCAGGGCCAGATGAATGCGGGCCATTCGTTTGTACAGGGCATTTGCGGTATTACCCAGAATGCCGGCAATTTGATTGATGTTTAATCCTTTCTGGTATTTATCCTGAAGCAGTTGCCGCTGTGGTTCAGGCAGTTTTTCCAGGCAGTTTTGCAGCATACGAAACTGCTCATCAAGGCCGTGTTCCCGCTGATTCAGGTCTTTTTCAATCGCTTCCAGGAGGTTGTGGGCCAGAAAGGCAGGTTCCTTTTTGTTGCGGTCAAAGAACTGCAGTATTTTATATCGGGATACGGATCGTGCCCAGGCAATAAAGCTGGTTCCGGATTTATACTGGTCAAAATGGTCCCATAAAAACAGGACGGTTTCCTGCATCAGGTCGTCGGCGTTGTGGACATCGCAGACCACGGCCAAAATGTAGGCATAAATGGCCTTGTGGTTGGACATAAACAACGACAAAAACTCAGCTCGATTTTTATTATTTGATTCCATCGTATCCTATTTCGATTGTTCTACTATATTCTTATCAGAAAAAAGGCCTGAATTAGCCAATGTATTTATCCTATTGAAACAAAAACATACAACCTGTCCAGAATTCAATGTATATTTGGGGTGCAAAAGTCAAGTTTTTGGATAAGGAAAACATAAAATCGAATTTTCTGGAAAAATAAAGGTTAATCTTGACTGATTTCCACTATTTAATAGAAACAGCATCGCCTATTCCAAAGCAGTATCTGATTGTTATAATGTTGTTGTTTGAACAGTATTGTACCCGGTCGGCCCAAAGTTGCGTGATTTCGAGCAATCTTCGATCCTTGTTAGTTCGGGTGGGAATATAATCGGAAGGACTGCCGGCCAAAGGAGTCGCTGTGGTCAAAATAAGGAGATTGTTATGACAGTTACACGCGGTACACCGTCGAAGGCGGTTTTAGTCGGTTTTCTTGTATTTTCGACCTTGTTTTGCGGATACACTTCTGCTGAATCAGCTCCCCGGCCGGGCAAGCCTGCCCCCAAACCTCTGTTCCGTGACCCGGTTTATGATGGCGCTGCCGACCCGGTAGTGTGCTGGAATCAGCAGGAAAACAAGTGGTTTATGTTGTACACCAACCGCCGGGCAAATGTGCCGAATACTCCGGGCGTGTCCTGGGTGCATGGGACGCCGATAGGGATTGCCGAGTCCTCTGATGGCGGGGCGACCTGGACCTATCGTGGGCAAGCGGAGATTGGCTATGGTGAAGGGGAGTTCAGCTATTGGGCGCCGGAAGTGATTGCTCATGAGGGCATATACCATATGTACCTGACCTTTGTGCCGGGGATGCATACCGACTGGTCTGGAACACGCCAGATTATTCACCTGACCAGCAGCGATTTGCTGAAATGGAAATATGAATCAACTCTTGCCCTGGCGTCGGATCGCGTCATTGATGCCTGTGTGTTTCGGATGCCCGATGGAAGCTGGCGAATGTGGTATAACAATGAAAAGGACAAGAAGTCGATCTATTATGCCGACAGCAAGGATTTATATCATTGGCAGGATGGCGGCAAGGCCATCGGCGACCAGCCGGGGGAAGGTCCCAAAGTCTTTCGGTGGAAAGACAAATATTGGATGGTGGTGGATGTGTGGAATGGGCTGGGGTTATATGTCTCCGACGATGGAATCCACTGGACACGTCAAAAGAGCAATCTGCTGGAAAAACCCGGACAGGGGACTGACGACCAGGTCAAGGGCGGACATCCCGATGTAGTGGTCAGCGGTGAGCGTGCGTATGTGTTCTACTTTACCCACCCGGGCCGCAGGGGGCCTGAAGCAAACAAAGATGCCTATGAACAGCGGCGCAGTTCGATTCAGGTCGTCGAACTGGACTATCAGGATGGGGTTGTCAGTTGTGACCGGGATGCAGTTACCTATATGGACTTAAAGCCTCCGGTTGAGCCGAAGACGGAAGCTGCGGCGGCTTCGGGCAAAGACTATAATGCCTGCGACTATGGGGCGAAAGCCGACGGCAAGACCGTCTGTACGGAAGCGATTCAGCGGGCGATAGATGTCTGTTATTTCTTTGGCGGGGGGACGGTTGTCTTTTCACCGGGGACGTATTTGACCGGCTCGGTCTTTCTGCGGGACAAGGTCAATCTGCGGGTGGATGAAGGCGTTACGATTCAGGGGGTCGAGGATGATGCCGCGTATCCGCTGGTGTTTACACGGGTGGCGGGGATTGAGATGTACTGGCCGGCGGCCCTGATTAACGCCCATTATCTCAGGGATGTGAAAATCTATGGCAAGGGAACCATAACCGGTTCGGGCAAGATGTGGTGGGATCGGTACTGGGCGATGAATAAGGATTACAGTGCCAGGGGGCTTCGCTGGGTGGTGGATTATGACTGCAAACGGCCGCGATTGATGCTGATTTATAAATCCTCGAATGTGTCGGTGGAGGAATTGACGCTCAGAGAGCCGGGCTTCTGGACGATTCATATTTGTTTTAGTGACCATGTGGTGGTGGATGGCGTGACGATTCGAGCCAATCGGGATGACCAGTTCGGCCCCAGTTCCGACGGGATTGATATCGATTCGTCCAATGATATTCTGGTACAGCATTGCGACATCGATTGCAACGACGACAACTTCTGCCTGAAGGCCGGACGCGATGCCGATGGTCTGCGAGTCAATCGGCCTACAGAGAATGTGATTATTCGGGATTGTATTGCACGGCGAGGGCACGGTCTGATTACCTTTGGCAGTGAAACCTCCGGCGGGATTCGCAATGTCGAGGTATATCGGCTTAAGGCTTTTGGGACCGGCTCGGGGATTCGTTTCAAGTCCACGCAGGGCCGCGGCGGCACGGTTGAAGATATTCAGATACATGATATTACCATGCAGAAGGTGGAAAAAACCATCGACCTGAATTACGACTGGTACCCGGCCTATAACACCGTGCCCGACGAAGTCCGCAAACAGATTGAAGCTGAGGGCAAGCCACTGCCGCTGCACTGGATGGTCTTGATGCGTCAGGTTGGGCCGGAAGAAGGCACGCCGTATATTCACGATATTACCATCAGGAATATTGAATCTATTGATTCCGAGGTGGCTTTTGCGGTGGCCGGGCGGAAAAATCAGCGGGCCGGACGGTTTATCTTTGATCATATCCTGATCAAAGCCGCAACCGCCGGTACTATCAGCAATGCCCAGGACTGGATGTTTACCAATACCAGGATCGACACGCAAGACGGCACAAAACCGCAGTTGAAAAACTGTGACAAGATACAAGGATTGGAATAAGGACAGCACAATGAACCAGGATATTTACGGAAAGAGGCCGTGTCGGTCCATCTGGACCTGTGGTGTGGGAGTGTTTGTATTATGGATTGCCGGCTGGTGTTCTATGGCGGTGGCGCAATCGGATGTTCAGCTCTGGCCGGACGTCTCCCGGCAAATGCGTCCGTGGGCCTATTGGTGGTGGATGGGTAGTGCGGTAGATAAGGATAATATTGCCTCTGAGCTTCAGGAATACCAAAAGGCCGGGATGGGCGGTGTGCATATTATTCCGATTTACGGTGCCAAAGGATATGAGGATCGCTATATCGAGTACCTTAGTCCGCAATGGATGGAGATGCTGGACTACACGGTGACCGAAGCCGACCGCCTGGGGCTGGGTGTGGATATGACGCTGGGTACCGGCTGGTGTTTCGGGGGGCCGATGATTCCTGATAGTCTGGCCAATGCCATCGTCAAATACAAGGTTGAAAAAGTAACAGGTCCGACCGAAGTCCGGTATAAAGTAAATCCGGCGGTTCAGACCCTCATGGCCTATGGCCCCAATGGGCAGATTGTGGAGCTGACTGATCAGGTTGCCGGAGGTGAGATAAAATGGTCTGCACCGCAGGGTGATTGGCAGATTTATGAACTGTGGCAGCAGCCCTCCGGACGCAAAGTCAAGCGTGCCGCCCCCGGCGGGCAGGGGCACATGCTTAATCCCTTCTCACGGCAGGCCACAGAAACATTCCTGAAAGAATTCGACAAGGTATTCAGTCAATATAAAGGGCACTTGCCCAGAGCGATTTATCATGATTCCTATGAATATGTCTGCAACTGGTCCCCGGATTTGCTCAGTGAGTTCCAAAAACGCCGGGGCTATCGACTGCAGGATTATCTGCCGGCACTGCTGGATCCCAATGCGGATCTGCAGCTTGCCGCACGCGTCAAGGCCGATTACCGCTGGACGATTTCCGAGATGATGACGGATCATTTCACGCAGACCTGGGTCCAGTGGGCCAGGTCCAAAGGCTTTCTGACGCGAAATGAGGCCCATGGTTCACCGGCCAATCTGCTTGATTTGTATGCCCTGTCCGACAGCCCTGAAACCGAATTCTTCCGATTTGACCGCAATCCCCTGGTTGCCAAATTTGCGTCCTCGGCGGCTCACACCGCAGGACGTCGATTCACCTCCTGCGAAACGGGAACCTGGCTGCAGGAGCATTTTCAGGTAACCCTGGGACATTTAAAGCCCTTTATTGACGGTCTTTTTGTCAGCGGGGTCAATCATGTCTTTTATCACGGAACGTGTTACTCACCCAAAGAGGCTCCCTGGCCGGGCTGGGTATTTTATGCCTCTACCCAGATGAACCCGCGCAATTCCATCTGGAAGGATGTTTTGGCTCTGAATACCTATCTGGCACGATGTCAATCGGTTCTCCAGACGGGCAAGCCGGACAATGATATCCTGCTGTACTGGCCAGTTTGCGATTACTGGTCCGAACCGAAGGGTCTGAATCAGGATTTAACTGTGCATGGGACCGGATGGCTGCGAGAGCAGCCGATTGGCCAGGTTGCCTCGATGCTGTGGAAAAAAGGCTATGCCTTCGATTATGTTTCCGATCGGCAGTTACTCCAGGCCAAAGCCGATTCATCAGGTGTGAGTCTTCCCGGCGGCAATTACCGGGCCATAGTAGTGCCGCCGGTGTCCTTTATTCCGCTGCAGACCCTGCAGGCACTGCATCGTCTTGCCCGGGAGGGGGCTGCAGTTCTTTTTGTGGACCATCTGCCATCCGATGTGTTTGGACTAAAGGACCTGAAAACACAGCGTAACACCATGGAGACACTGCTCCAAACGATTTCATGGGATATATCATCCGACTCGGGTCGTATGGCTTCGGTGGGCAAGGGGCGTTTTTATGTCAGTGCAGATTTGGATATCATGCTCCGATCCGCCGCGGTCCGACGGGAATCCATGGTCGATCATCCGGGGATTTACTATATCCGACGTTCGGACGAGGCCGGATACTGGTATTTTATCACCAACCAGGATGAACAATTTATCCATAATCCTGCGACACCGTGTCTGAACGACTGGGTTCCATTGTCGGTCAAGGCGGAGTCAGTTGTGATGATGGATCCCCTGACGGGCAAGTCCGGCCTGGCAGCATTCCGGAAAACAGCCGAGGGACTTACCGAGGTATATTTGCAGCTTGAACCGGGCCAGTCGATGATTTTGCGTGCCTTGAAAACGGCGGCAACCTCAACCTCAATTGCCAAATGGGACTATTTTCAAACCGCCGGCCAGCCGATTACCCTGGAAGGTCTCTGGAAGGTTCGGTTTATCGACGGCGGACCTGACATCCCGGCTCCTTTCGAAACGAAATCCCTGGCTTCGTGGACCGTTCTGGGCGATGACAACGCACGCCGATTTGCCGGCACCGCCCGCTATGCGATGGTATTCGACAAACCCGACATTGAGGCCGAAGCCTGGACGCTTGACCTTGGGCGTGTAGCCGACAGCGCCAGGGTTTTCTTGAACGGCCAGAATCTGGGGACCGTCTTTACCACACCGTTCCAAATCCGGATAGCATCCTCGGAACTTAAAGCATCCGGCAATCTGCTGGAAATCGATGTAACCAATGTCGCTGCCAATCGTATTCGCGATATGGATATCAACAAGGTCGTATGGAAAAACTTTTACGACACCAACGTGGTTAATATTGACTATAAGCCGTTTGACGCATCTGCCTGGCCGATACGGGATGCTGGTCTCCTGGGCCTGGTCCGCCTGATTCCGTTGGCAACCATTCCACTTGACAAGCCGGCTCCGGACCAGACAAATACTCTGCCGACACTGTGGATTATCGGGGATTCGACGGTCAAAAATAACACGCCAGGGCTGCAGGGATGGGGGGATCCCATTGCGGCCTATTTCGATACGACCAAAATCAACGTCAAAAACCGTGCCCTCGGCGGCCGCAGCAGCCGGACGTTTCAGACCGAAGGCCTGTGGGACAAGGTGCTTGCCGAGATGAAATCGGGGGATTTTGTTTTGATTCAGTTTGGCCATAACGACAACGGCCCGCTGAACACCGGCCGGGCAAGGGCGTCGCTTCATAACAACAGCGATGACACACAGGAAGTGGTTATGGAAGCCACTGGCAAAACCGAAATTGTACATTCCTACGGCTGGTATCTTCGCAAATATATCGCCGATGCCAAAGCCAAAGGAGCTACGCCGATTATTCTGTCTCTGGTGTCTCGCAATATCTGGGATACAGAAGGCAAAACCGTGATTCGTGCGACCGCAGATTACGCTTTATGGGCCTCTGAGGCGGCTAAACAGGGCGGTGCTGATTTTGTGGATTTGAATGCGATTATCGCCGACCATTATGAAATCCTGGGACAGGACAAAGTGAAAGCCGAATTCTTTTTGGACGATCACACTCATACCACCCCGGCCGGAGCAAAACTCAACGCAGCGTCAGTCGTTGAAGGCCTTCGGAGGCTTGAGCACTGTGGGTTATGTCAATATCTGCTTGCACAAGAAGGTCAACTACAACAATAAACGAGGCATTTATGAAAAAGATGGGATTAGCTGTATTTGTGTTATCATGGATAGCGTCGGTTGGTGCCGCATCGTATCTGGATCAATATGAAAAGAAAGAAGATTCCTGGTTTGCCGGCCCCGAGGCTAAACAGGTTGCCGAAACTTTTCTGACCTGGCAGAGTCCGGCCGGAAGCTGGCCCAAGAATGTGGATACGACGCGCAAGCCCTATACGGGGGACCCCAATGATCTTAAAGGAACATTTGATAATGGGGCGACGGTGGGAGAGATGCGTTTTCTGGCCCGCATCTTCAAGGCCACCGGTAACGAACGTTATAAACAAGCCTTCCTCAAAGGTTTTGCACATATCCTGGAGGCCCAGTATCCCTCCGGCGGCTGGCCCCAGTACTATCCCCTGAGCAAGCAGTATCATCGCCATATTACCTTTAACGATGATACCATGGTCCATTTGATGATTTTTATGCGGGATGCAGCATCCCTGCCCTTATATGATTTTCTGGATGCACAGAATCGCAAAGCAGCCCAGCAGGCCTTTGAGCGGGGTATTGACTGCATTCTCAAGTGTCAGATTCGGGTCAATGGCAAGCTGACTGTCTGGTGTGCCCAGCACGATGCGGTTGACTTTTCTCCCCGTCCGGGCCGCAGTTATGAACTGGTATCGCTGAGTGGTTCCGAAAGCGCCTCGATTCTGCGGCTGCTGATGTCGCTGGACAATCCCGGCCCTGAAGTCATTGACGCTGTCATGGCCGGGGCACAGTGGTATGAAGCGTCTGTGATTCACGGCATTCGGATCACCAAATCAGGCGGCAATCGTGTTGCCGTCGAGGATCCGCATGCGGAACCTCTCTGGGCCCGCTTTTATGAGATTGAAACCAATCGTCCCTTTTTTGCCGACCGCGACGGAGTCAAATATTATGATTTCAATGATTTGGGACCGGACCGTCGGAATGGCTACTCCTGGTATGGCGGCTGGGGCCAGACCGTTGCCAATGAGTATCGCAAATGGCAGAAGAAATGGGCTGACCGGATTGCCGCCCGTGACAGCAAATAAAAAAGGCGGGCAGTGTACACCACCCGCCTTGGTTTGAAACGTTATTTTTAAACTGTTACGGACATTCCGGATACATGCCGCAGGTCAGCCATTGAGCTGCAAAGATTGCAAAATCACCAAGGTCCACTTTGCAGTTTCCATCCCAGTCATAGGCCGGTTTGGTTCTGCAGAAGTTGCCCGCAATATCCGAATACATATCCGCGACATTATCCGCGGTGAGGGCATAGTTATACAGACGAATGTCATCCATCGAGCCGGCATATAAGGCATCCGCCGACCAGTTGCTTTTACCGATATAGTTGCTGGTACGGGTGACAATCGCCGGTGTCTGGGTAATGGTGCCGGTCTGAATAGGCAGCCCGTTTTTATAAAGGACGACATTGCCCTGATCATCCATGGTTGCAACAAACATTTGCCATTCATTTAACGCGATGGCATTGGTGGCGGTAATCGTAGTGCCGGCTGTCCCGCCATAGACCGTAAAGCTCAGGCTGTTTGATGTGCCGTTTCGGCTCAGATAAATGATGTCGCTGTAAGTCGTCCCATCATAATTGCCAAAGTCCAGGAATCTCGCCCAGCTTCCAGCGGCGGTGGGTTTGGCCCAGACCGAAATCGTAACGCCGGGGAGAAAATCCTCAAAACTGTTGGGTTCACGGATATAATCATTGACGCCGTCAAATACCATGGCCTGGCCTGTTTTATCATTGACACCGGCTGCAAAGACAGGATCTCCGAACAACGTGCCGTTCTGATTGCTGCCCGAGGCATCCGCTGCGTCGCCGTCCAGCTTCCAGTGGGCCAGCAGCCGCTTGATGGACAGCCGAGCCGGATTGGTTCGGGTTTCGCCGGGATTGGTGGCCTTGCAGTAGTAATAGCCCTGATCGGCTGTGGTGACATTGGTTAAAGTCAGGGTCGGGGAGTTGGTGCCGACCAGAACATCGTCAGCGTCGGTGTTGTTGGCATTATCGACACTTCGGTACCAGGCATAAGTAATCGGAGTGGCACTGCTCAAAGCGACGGTAAATTCCGCCGTTTCGCCTTTGCCGTCAAACTTGGATTGCTTGGCGGGTGATGTCTGCTGGGTCACTACCGGTGTGGATGTAGCAGTAAAGCTCCAGAACTGGCCGGGCAGATTGGGTTCGCTGGGCAGAGGATCGCCAATGTAGCAATCCACACGCCAGTAATAGGTGCCGGGATTCAGCGGAGTTTGAAAGTGTGGAAAGTCATTAATCGCAACCGAGCTGCCTGCCGGGGACAGCGTGATTTTATCCATGGTCAGCAGGTTGGGTTCTGTGCCCAGATAGACATCGCATTTCCCGATGCCGGGCTGATTGAGATTCCAGCTTAACGTCGTCAGCAGATCTTTATTGACAACGGCTTTGTCCTCAGGCTCAGGATTGCTGGCGCCGCCGGGGATATAGGTGATAGTCAGCACAGGCCGATATTCCACAGTGGCATTTTCTTTGGTGGCCAGGCCATAACCTCGGGCACCGCTGCCATCCTGTCGGATGATGAAAGTGACCAGGCCGTTGTCGTTGACTCGACTCTGCAGGAAATTGACCAGCGGAGCGCCTGTGGTGGTGATAGTTGTTCCCGGAGCATAACCCCCGCCGGTTCCGTTGACGATAGTCTCGGTGGTACCGGTAGCGTCATCTGAATCCAGGTTAGTCAGCCGGGCCAAATCGAGTGTCCCGCCGGAGGCCGACCAGTTGACTTCCAATCCGGTGTTGCTTTGATTTAATGTTGCCTCATCCCAGTCTTGCGGGGTATTGCCGGCGACATTGTTTAATCCATGCAAACCATACCGGCCGGTCACAACGGTATCATTCCGGGGGGCGCCGCCGGATACGGTCATCTTTAAGCTGGCATCCAGAACCGTTGAAATGCTTAATCCTCTCAGGTCAAATCGCACATAGCCCATATAGTACGTTGATGTTGCTCCATAAATGTACATATAGGTGTCAGCTCCATAGGTGGCCGTTGCACTCCGGATTCCTGTGTCGGCGGAGCTGACTACGGTGGTGGTGACGTCTGCGTGGGCAGCAAGCCCGCACATGCACGCCAAAAGAATCATAAACCATACTTTTCTTCTCATAACTGAACCTCCTAAATAAAGTTAATAAGTTCCTTAGAGCACGAATTCCTAAGGCATATGTTTTAATGTCAGCACCGGCCTGCCGAACAAAACCCAATCGCAGCCGATGGAAGACCGCTGGTAGTCCGGATTATCGTCCGAGTTTTCACCTTCCGTGGCGATTAAGGTTAAGAAACTATCCTGGTCCCGGAGGTCTATTTTAAGTAAATCCTGGAGTCCTTTTTGGGTGACTCCAGTCCTGGCATAGCGGACCTGGCCATCCACCAGGACCCAGATATCGACATTGAAAGGTCCCGGAGCGGTATCGCACACACCGACTTCAGATACAAATTGTTCGATTGTGGCTCCCGGCAGGCGGCTGCGGAAGGCATTCAAGTCGAAGGTGATGCCCAGATTGGCGTGGAGAAAGATGCTGGGATTCTGCGGCAGGCTGTAGTTGGTTCCCCCCAGAAACAGCGACAAATCCTTGAATTCGCTGGGGGTGTTGGAGACCGGGGCATAAAAAATCCCGTGTGTGGGCGGGCATTCTTTGAATACATGTCCGGCTGAACTGACGATTTGTTCGGTGGTTCCATCCGGAACAAATACACCATTGATGAAGGCATTGGACGCTACGGCTGTAAACCGATTGCCGGCCTTTCGGCTCGACCGATTGATAGCCTCAAACGTTCCGGAAAGCGGGTTGATTCCCATGTTGGGCCTGCCGGCCTCGAATCCATTGCCGCCGCCAACCACATCGGCCAGGCTGATTTCATTTTGTCCCCGCCAGATCAGACTGCTTTTGGAATCAATCGCTTTGACGAATCCCGTGGGATTCAGCTCAATTCGATGGGCCGAGGACGGAGTGGCTGCATACGCCTGGCCGGCCGAGACATCGACGGTTGTTTTTGCGGCATTTTTATTGCCGGTAATAAACAGCGTTTTGCCGCGAAATACATGCACTTCCGAACGGTCATGCAGTTCTGCCAGCACACCAAATTCTGTCCCGAGGTCAATGATGCGTGAGTTTTTGGTCTGTACCGTAAAACCGCTGCCGGCAGGCCCGACGGTGGAATACAATTTCCCATAGTTCATGGCAATTTCTGACGAATTGGTAAAGCGAAATTCCGCTGGCCCTTCCAGAAGCAATTTGACTCCGTGGTCGGTTTGCATTTCCAGCACCCCCGAAAGCAGTTGAATAGGCTCCAGTTCCACTGAAACACGATAGCCAGGCCTGATGGGATGGCTGGAAGACCATTTTGCGTGAATCGAATCGGTGATGGTGGCTACCTCAAAGGTGGTTTGGGGTTTGAGATAAATAAAAATCAGCAGAAAAACCAGGGCCGCCAGAGATGCAATCGCCGTGATGATCGGAGTTTTGGAGATATTGTGCGAGACCCGGTGGATAGGCACCGGCGAACAAGATGTCTGGATCTCGCGCGGCAGTTCAATCCGCTCGGCCGTACGCTCGTAATCACCCAGTATCTCAAGCACGTCCAGGGGGACAGAAGGATCACACAGGCCTGTCTTCTCCGGGTGCTGGAGTGTCTGTGTGATTGTCGGGTTATGGCGGGTGGCCGCCTGAAGATTGCACAGCTCCGTACACAGCGTAATATAATCCAGATAGATATCCTGGGCCTGAGGGAGTGTCTGGAGCATCTGGTTCAATTCTGCAAATTCGGCATCCGTCAAAACCTCTTCACGTAATGCCCCCAGCAGGGTCAGGAGTCTGTTTAACTGCTCTGGCGTCATCTTCATATCAGTTCGCCCTCCGCCAGAGTACGCCGGACACATAACAGCAGCCGGGCGTGAATCTTATTGAATAATTTATACAGGGAATGGACTTCTTTGCCGGTCTGACGGGCGACGCTTTGAGTTGTGGCTCCCGGCTCATACCGCATTTCAATCAGCGACCGTTCATGGTCATGCAGCTTCTGAATACATTGTTTCAGCACGCGTATTCGTTCATCCGTATTGGGATTGGTGGACAGGATTTTTTGTGACAAGGACTGGATGGTTTCTTCGCTGAAGTATAGTTTATTGGTCTTTTTAATTTTGTAGTAATTCAGGACCTGAAAATGAGCGATTCGCAAGGCCCATGCACTGAAATTCGTGCCTTTTTCGAATTCGCCGAATTTCGACCACATCACCGAGGCCGATTCCTGAATAATATCATCCACATCAGACCAATTGGGAATCAGTGCCCTGACGTATCCATAGATCCGCCGTTCGTTAGCCAGATACAGCTTGATAAAAAGCTGGTAATCCTCGTTGTGTATTTTATGATCCGGCATATCTTGAATATCTTCATTCATTAAGACGTCCTGGTTCCTTAATGAATAATAGACAAACTCTGAGAAATTGGATGGTTTTTTAAAAAAATTATGCCCGGGTCAGCAAATCGCGGCAAAACTCTGTTTCTAAAAAGAATTTTAGCAAATCTATTGGCGGATTTGCTATATAATAAGGGCTAACCATGGGGGCAAGCGTGTTATGGGGTATTGGCAGCTTTCTTTGTGTGTTATTTAAGTAATTGTGTATTAAATGGTTTACGGCTAAAAACTAAAATGAAAGCAAATCCAGCAATCAAACAAACGATGTCCATTTTACTGTATGTTTTTGCCGCCGGCCTGGTTTGTGCCGACAGTACCTGGGTAGGGGCAGTCAGCACTGATTTTATGGATTCCGCCAATTGGAATCCTGCCGGTGCTCCCAATGGTGTCGTGTCTATCGGGCCTGGCAGCCCCAATAACCCTGTTTTTTCGAATACCTCTGTATCTTATTATTCTGTATCATCTTTGCCTGTTAATGCGGGAGGGGTGTTGACGGTTTCAGCGGGTGAGTTGCGGCCAGGCAGTGCCACTTACTGGAATGGAACCATCTTCATTACCGGCGGCTCACTGAATGTCAGAAATAACCTTTATATCGGCAGCGGCTCAGGCACTGGTGTTGTGACCATTACCGGAGGAACCTTAGTCTGTAAAAGCACATTGACGGTCGGGTATGGTTCAGGAAGCAGCGGACTGCTGAATATTTGGGGGGGCGCGGTGTATATGGGGGGGGCTCGAGTGGCTTATAATGGAGCGACGGGCAAAATAAACATCCGAAACGAGGGGGTCGTTCGCTGTACAGGGGATGCGGTTGGTTTTTTTACGGGTTTAGTGGATGCGGGACTGCTGACAACTGAGCCAGGATGGAAAGTCGATATTATTTATAGTGAAGCACTCAATCAAACCATCGTAACGACAACGCAATTATCAACTCCAAAACGCTATATGGAAAAACTGGACCGCGGCGTGGTTGCTGTCTGGCAGGGCGGCGGCAAGGTCTATATCGGATGGCGAATGTTGGGTACGGACCCGATGGACATCGCATTTAATGTCTATCGTGATTCTGTCAAAATAAACACAAGCCCGATTACAGCATCGACCAATTATGTGGATACCGGCGGCAGTGCGGGCAGTCTCTACCGTATCGCCGCCGTGATTGACGGCGTGGAACAGGAGTTCTCCGATCCGGTTGCAGTGTGGGGGACTTTTTATCATGATATCCCGCTTCAAGTGCCTGCCGGCGGCACCACACTTGATGGGGTTAGCTATACCTACAGCCCCAATGATGCCAGTGTGGGGGATGTTGACGGCGATGGCCAGTATGAAATCATTCTCAAATGGGAGCCATCCAACGCCAAGGATAATTCTCAGTCCGGCTACACGGGCAACGTCTATTTGGACGCCTACGAAATCGACGGTACGTTCTTGTGGCGAATCGATCTGGGCGTCAATATCCGTGCCGGTGCTCATTACACCCAGTTTATGGTTTATGATTTCGATGGGGACGGCAGGGCTGAAATTGCCTGCAAAACAGCCGATGGAACGGTGGATGGTGTTGGAAATGTAATTGGCAATCCCGCTGCGGACTGGCGAAATTCCAGCGGCTATATTTTGGCCGGGCCAGAATATTTTACGGTCTTTGACGGACAAACGGGGGCGATTCTGGATACCGCAAATTATGTGGTTCCGCGTCATCCTTCGACGCTGACGCCAACGCCATCTCAAATTAAAGCAATCTGGGGGGATGATTATGGCAACCGTGTCGATCGGTTTCTGGCTTGTGTGGCGTATCTGGATGGAGAACGTCCCAGCATCGTGATGTGTCGCGGGTATTATACGCGAACGGTGCTGGCGGCGTGGGATTTTCGATATGGCAAACTCAGTCTGCGATGGGTATTTGACAGTGATGACGGCACCGCAGGCAACAGTGCCTATCGCGGTCAGGGCAATCATAATCTCAGCGTGGCCGATGTGGACGGCGATGGTAAAGATGAAATTATGTATGGTGCCTGTGCAATTGACGACACCGGCAAGGGGCTGTATTCCACCGGATTGGGTCACGGGGATGCGATGCATGTGTCGGACCTTGACCCGAGCCGGCCGGGATATGAAGTATTTACCATCCACGAGGGTGACGGAACACCCGGGGCATCGTTTCGGGATGCCAACACCGGCCAGATCCTCTGGCAGACGGACAATGCCGACGTCGGGCGAGGAGTGTCTGCAGATATTGACCCGCGGTATCCAGGCTATGAATGCTGGGGCTTTGGCGGCATACGCAGTTGTTCGGGGCAGGTCATTACCACGACCAACCCGCCGTCAACCAATTTTGCAATCTGGTGGGATGGCGATCTATTGCGGGAGCTGCTGGATGGTACAAAACTGGATAAATGGAATGCCGCAGCAGGCTCTTCCAGCCGGCTTCTGACGATCTATAATTACGGTGTGTCAAGCAACAATGGCACCAAATCCAATCCCTGTCTTCAGGCGGATATTCTCGGGGACTGGCGTGAAGAAATCATATTGCGGACCAGTGATAATACCCGCCTGCGGATTTTCACAACGACGATTCCTGCGACATATCGATTCTATACGCTGATGCACGACCCGGTTTACCGACTGGCTGTGGCCTGGCAGAATGTGGCCTACAATCAGCCGCCGCACACCAGCTTTTATTTGGGCGAAGGAATGACCCAGCCGCCTTATCCGGCAATACGACTGGTTGGCGACCGGACTGGAACCGTACTTCGGGAATGGTGGAATGGCATTGCCGGCGATCAGGTCAGCGATTTGACATCCAATCCGAATTATCCTGATCATCCCTCTGGTTTGGAATATCTGCCCCGTCTTGAGATCCCCTCCAATTTTGGTAACAGCTATGGCAGCCGCATCCGCGGATATCTTCGCCCCGCCCAAAGCGGCAGCTATACCTTCTGGATTGCCGGGGATGATTCCTGCCAGTTGTGGCTCAGTCCGGATGCTGTACCGGATAAAGCCACGCTGATTGCATCGGTTCCAGGCTGGACAAATCCATACCAATGGGATAAATACAGCTCCCAGCAATCCGCATCTGTGGAATTGCTGGCTGGCCGGAAATATTATATTGAGGTCCTGCACAAAGACAAAGACGGCGCAGATCACATGGCTGTCGCCTGGCAGGGGCAGGGATTTTCCCGACACATCATTGACGGGACGTATCTGAGTCCATGGACAGGGCCGATACGATGCGATATCTCACAAGATGGATTGATTAATCAATCGGACTTTTCGTTGTTCGCAGCTCAGTGGCTGAAAACGGATTGCAGGATACCGCTTGAGATCGATTTCAATGGAGATTGCCAGGTGGACATGCTTGATTGTATTATTCTGGTAGAACATTGGCTTAAATAGCCTTTTATGTACTCTAAAGAAGATAGGCAATAACCAAATAATGCCCCGGAAATATGGATGCAAGATTGACTTATCGATGAAAAGTTGATAGTATTTGCGTTTTATTCTTCAATACCTAATTCAGGAGATGAGAGTGCGAGTATTATCAGGTATTCAGCCATCGGGTAAGTTGCATATAGGTAATTATTTCGGTGCGATGCGGCAGAATCTCAAGCTGCAGGATGAAAATGAAGGTTTTTACTTCATTGCCGATTATCATGCGCTAACATCGAATCCAGCCTCCGAGGACCTTCGCCAGCGTATATTGGATGTTGCGATGGACTATCTGGCCCTGGGATTGGATCCCAAAAAATCCGTGTTCTGGCGGCAATCCGATGTCCCTGAAGTGACTGAACTGACCTGGTTTTTGTCCTGTGTCACGCCGCTGGGGCTGCTTCAGCGATGCACCACGTATAAAGATAAAGTGGCTCAGGGCTTATCGCCGAACCTGGGCTTGTTTACGTATCCTGCGTTGATGGCTGCGGATATTTTACTGTTCAAGAGCGACCTGGTGCCCGTGGGTGCCGACCAGAAGCAGCATCTGGAGATGACCCGCGATATGGCGCAGCGCTTTAATAATGCCTATGGCGAAATCTTTCCGCTGCCTAAAGATTACATCCTGGAGTCGGTGGCCGTAGTGCCCGGTGTGGATGGGCGCAAGATGAGCAAAAGCTATGGCAACACCATCGAGATATTCGAGCCGGAAAACAGTGTCAAGAAAAAAGTCATGAGTATCGTCACGGATTCGACTCCGGTCGAAGCTCCCAAGGATCCGACCAAATGCAATGTGTTTGCCATGCTCAAGCTGTTTGCCAGTCCTCAGGAGCTTGCCGAATGGGATCAGAAATATCGGCAGGGCGGTATGGGATATGGACATGCCAAAAAGCGGCTGGTCGAAATGATTCACGAGTATTTTCGTCCCTACCGTGAGAAACGCAGGGATCTCCAGAACAATCTGGATGAGGTGGAAAAGATTTTGCAGGAGGGGGCTCAGCGGGCCCGTGCCATCGGCAGACAGACTATCGATGAGGTTCGCAAGGCCGTGGGGTTGTGCCCCCTGGGGAAGGCATGAACGAATATCGTGTCAATTTAGAGGTGTTTGCCGGTCCGCTGGACCTGCTGCTGTACTTGGTCCGCAAGGAAGAAGTCGATATTTACGATATTCCCATCGCGCGTATCACAGCGCAATATATTGAATATATCCAGATGATGCAGTCTCTGGATATTGATCTGGCTGGGGATTTTCTGATTATGGCAGCAACGCTGATGGAAATCAAATCCGCCATGCTGTTGCCCCGTACCGAGACGGAAACCACCGAGCAGGCACAGACCGACGACCCCCGGGCCGAGCTGGTGCGTCAGCTTCTGGAATACAAACGGATCAAAGATGCCGCGAATCTCCTGGCCCATGCTGCCCAGCAACGCGAACAGCGATTTACTCGTCCGGATACGATTCTGTCCAGTATCAAAAACAGTGCTGAGCCGGAGCTGGACCTGGATCAGGTTAGTATCTGGACGCTGCTGGAAGCCTTTGATGCCATTATGAAGGCCACAGGGTATACTTCCAGCTATAGTCATATCACCGACGAAACGCCCATTGACTTGTACCAGATTGAGGTTCTGCATCGACTTCAGGTCGAAGGTCCGTTGACGTTTGAAAAAATCTTTCAGGGCAAAACCAACAAACTGGTGATGATAGGCCTGTTTTTGGCGATGCTGGAGCTGATGCGCAATCAGCTTATCCGTGTTGAGCAGACCGAAATTAAAGGACCTATTTATTTGACGGCACTGACCGACCGACCCGCCGAGCAGGCGGTGCAGCAGGCCATTCTCTCTCGTATGGCAGTCGAGCAGCAGCATCCAGAGACACAACAATCGGAGCAAGAAGACCAGCAGGCTCAAGACACATTGGCCAACAGCTCTGGCGAGGGGCCGACCGCTCATCCTTTATCGGATGAGGACGATATCTTAGACGACGATGATCCGCTTATAGCGGAGTTAAACACGATTGATATTCCGGAATTATCGGACAAATCTGCACCGCAGCCGCGTATCCGCATCCAGGAAATTCCTGCCGAGTCCGATAAAAACGCTCCTCTGAACTCCAATACAATACACACCGACGAACACATCGAATCAGATTGATAGTCCACGCACTGTTGCGGGCTCATTTTGGGCTTTTCGTGATCAAGTTGATGGGTATAGGTAAAAATACCCATTTGTGTGGTGGAAAAATACGTACATTTCAGTGAAATCACTTAATGTTTATTTCTGTCATTGTCGATATGGGGAATAGAGAGAATTGAATGTCGATGCGAACGTAAACTGTAAACCAAAGCAGTGATTTAACAAACCGGACAGCGCGTGGGAATAAGGAGTACCGTGCTGTTACTGAGGTCGATAATGTACTTTGAGTCTGCACACACAAGCAAAGGCAAGGATGCTGTTTCATCTTTTTTATGGGACTCTACAGGGAGCTGTCGGTGGGCACAGGATGTGATACAAGTCAATCCCGTCATTCTGCGTCAGCGGTATACCGTGCAGCAGGCCATTGAGCATTTCATTTTGCAGCCACTCGACACATTGCTGGTTGTTCAGGAGGCCGAATTGTCACGTTGTATGAAGCTGGCTGGTCGAGTCTGCATTAAGGATATTTTGCGTCTCATTTTGCCCAGCCTTTTACGCAAGGATATGACGGGATTTCACGACGTGCTGAGTACTCCGGTTCATGATCTGGTGATTGCTCATCCCAAAACAGTCACCCCCTGGACAGCGATTGTCGATGTGATAACGGCCATGCAGGCTGATTACACCCAGGTTATAGGGATAGAACAGGATGGAAAGCTGGTTGGTCAAGCAACCTCTGGTACGATTGTGAAACTGTTGGCTTCGATTGTTTCAGATGCTCCTGAGATGCCTGGCATAGAGGCTTACGGTGTGTCGCGTATATGCGCCCATGACTTGATGGCTGGGTATGTGATTTGCCTGGAACCGGGAGATGATATCGCCAGGGCGATCTGTCTTTTTCTGGCAACAGCGGCCCGATATATTCCGGTCCTGGACAAGCAAGCCCGACTCGTCGGAATCATATCTCAGCAGGATATCCTCAATTATGTGGCTTCGCTGATGGACCCGGTCAGTCTGTCTGTATTTGAAAACAAGGACCATATTCTTGACCGTCCTGTCTGTTCGCTGTTATCCAAAGAATCACAGACGATCTCCAACAAAGCCGCTTTGCCCAATGCCGTACAATTACTTGCCTGTTATTCCTCCGGCTGCCTTGCAGTCACGGATAGTCAGAATAAATTTTGCGGAATTCTGGGGTATTCGGAATTGTTCAATTGGATTGTGCGGCATCCGCAAATTTTTTCAGCGTAGCGAAATTTCCCAAATATCCATCCAAACTGTAGCTATAGAGTCTGCTGTTTTTTAATCATAGACCTATATATAGGTCTATCTATCCTGCGACACATCCAATTTTGTGATCCTCATGCATTTCTTGATGGTAATTCACGGTTTTGTGACGGGTTTGAAATATTCACCATTATTTTCAAAAGCAGTATTTTTACGGATATGATTTCATTTCAGTCAGTCCTATAATGAATACATTATAGACAGTCCAATGCAGCCAGATAGCTTTTGGCAAGTGATGTTATGGAGTTCATCAGGTGTTCTGCCTTGGCCTTGACCCGCAAGAATGCAATTCCATAGCCTCCGTTGTACAGCGAAGTTCATCCTATTTGCACGTCGTTGAGCAGCTATGTTTTGCGATAATTTGTCTCTTTTCTGGTCAGGAGATACGATTATGAGCAAACGCATATTGTTTCTATTGCTGGGAGTAGCTCTGTCGGCGATTGCAATGGGCAGCTACTCCTACACCGTCAGCGGCAAGGTCTATTATAGCAGTACGGGCACCATTGTGTCGGAACCTACTGTAACGCTGGAAATCGAATGGGTTTCCGGGGGGTGGTCGAGCACAACCCAAACAGGCGGAAGAGATGGATCCTTTTCGTTTAGTGTCACATCCGATACGGATCCCAAAGGCAAGAAGATGAAACTGAAAGCCTCGAAGAGCATTTACGTCGGCAGTACCGTCTGGATTTGTGCCAGTTATTCTGAAAGCAAGAATGTCTGGATTTCAAGCACGATTCAGATGAATCCGAATCTTGCTGTTGAGCTTGATCCTTCCAATTTTGCCTCAGTGGGCATGCAGCCGCCTTTAACTGTCACCGCGTATCTGGATAATCCCGCACCCTATGTCATCGAGGTATCCGGGTTTTATGTACAATTGACTTATGATCCATCCAAAATGAATTGTACAGGAATAGGACCAGCCGATCCCCGGATTATGGTGAATTATAATCTACAGGAGGGAATGATTGAGGTCTGGGGTGAAACGATGATGCCGGTCCCGATTCTTCCAAAAGAAAGCCCAACCTCGTTCTTTGACGTGTTTTTTGATGCCTATGCGGTGCTTGACCCGCTCTTTACCTCTGTGATTCTCGGCGAAAAAACAACGCTGTATCCGGCCTTGTCTCCAGGGCAGCAGATCATGATGCCTTATCCATCCAGAACTGATATCCTGATGGGTGAGCCGGAAAAAGCCCAGGCCGTGGTCTATATCAACGGCTTGGGTGAATGGTCGCGGGCACTGGAGGGACAAAGTCCGGCTCCGGGAATTCGTCCGATGAGTATGACCCAGTGGGAAGAGTATATCAGGTACTGGAACGATCCCGATTCAGTAAAAGAAGGGGATCCGTATCCGGAAACAACCTTTGTGCCTTGTGATAAAGAATATGGTTCCGGATTATTATATGTCTGGCCGGGGGATTCCGGTGGCATCGGCGGATCGGGAGGTATACAGGATGCCGGGTTGGTGATGGCATGGATGCCGTCGGAAAGACTCTGGGAATCAGGGGACTATGCCAGCGCATGGCGATATGACTATGGCTGGGATCCAGACTTGACCAATTGCACGATTCAGATTACGGTAACCCCGCCGGCCCCGCCTGTCGGGAGTAAATCCCATATTAGGGCCGTGTCGTTTTCAATTGTTGATATTGCCGGCAGAAGGCGGTCATGGTGGTGGGCGGTGCCTGCGGCCATTCCGTTGGGCGTGCCCACAACGGTTACGATTAATACGGCGATGGTGGGAATCAATGCCACCACACCTGTTGCGACAGGGTATATGAATGCACCGGGTTTTGATTTGACCCAGTCACAATTCTTTGATGTGGATGAGAATTTCCAGTATATCTTTGGTCAGCAGCCGGTGCCTCCGCCCGGTCAGCAGCAGTTTATGGCCTGGAATTACTGGCATTGGCTCAGAGTCACCAGGAATACCCAGGCTCGGAAATGGTTCTATATCAAGTATGGTCAGCCGCCGGTGGCCATCGGGGATGGCAATCCGCCTTTGATCAGAGGCTGGGATGAACCTTCGCTCTATTGGCCGCCGCAAACTCCGATTATCGCGGATGACTGGCCGTGCAAGGATGATCGACCCATTACCGATATCCACTGGTGGGGTTCCTTTATCGGATGGAACAAGCCCTATCTGCCGAAGGTTATACCCAAAGCGTTCCATATTGGGATCTGGACGGATGTTCCTGCCGGGATAGATGCGCCTTACAGCCATCCGGGCAAGTTAATCTGGGAAAATGTATGCACCAAGTGGATATGGAATTTTGCCGGCTATGATGTGGATCCGCGATGCGACTATCCCGATATGATCTGCCAAAAAGATGAGGCTTGTTTCCAGTTCACTCAGCTTCTAAGTGAAAACGAATGGTTTTATCAAAAACCGCAGACCGATCCGGCCGTACCGAATATCTACTGGCTGAGTATTGCAGCGATTTATCCGGCAACCCCCGACGGCCTCCCGCCGGCTTATCCGTGGGGCTGGAAGACCCGCCCGCATAAGTTTAATGACGACGCGGTGCAGATTGCCAGCACCGATATCTGGCCGATCAAACTGGGGTCTACCTATCTCAATGGGGTTCCGATCCAGTTGCCGTCATGGCCGGCGCCGAATGGTCAGTCCTGGGATATGGCGTTTGAGCTGAGTACCAACAAACCGACGATTCCTGCCAGTGCCGACTTGAATTACAGTGGATTTGTGGATTTGGCTGATTTTGCTTTGTTTGCCCAGCAATGGTTAACCTCACAACCATAACGGGGCATGATTCGTGGGAGGCAGGGGTGATGTAACAGTGAGGGGAGAAACTGTTGAAAAGCCGGATCTGATGGTTGGATCCGGCTTTCATTTTATTAAGCCCGTCAGAGTCTATTTGGCTTTGTGTATATCATTTATTATAATTTTAGTATCAACACTGATACGGGGGTTCGAATTTGGGACGTGGATTAAAACCTGAGTTGTAATATCTTTTTTTACGATGTTTTCCATACCTCGTTTGGCCCAGTCCGGACCGGTGCGCCCATCGCCGGTCCGGACACACCTTATCTTTTTTATTGGTAATTTCCCTGTTAAGATCACGTTGTGCGTGTTGCATTTAATAATTACCTATGCCTCGATGTTTCTTTTTTTCAACATTTCCTGTTTTTCTTGAATTATCCAAATTGAAGGCCTATAAAAACAAAAGAATAAGTATTATTGCAGAATGGAATGTTGTAAAATATAAACAAAACAGGATATTTTTATTTTACAATAGTTTGTAAAAGAGACAGCGGTTTTTGTTGTAAGTAATTATATCATAATGCCTTAAGTTTTTTTTAGGCGGAAAGTCTGGTTTGGTCTCGGGTCTGGCATAATCATTGCAAATTTACAAGACAATGTTTCGTCGTGTGGCATAATTAATCATGCTGGCTTTATATGCGATGAAGAGGGTATGAACTCCGACTCAGCTTCGGAAGAGGGTGTAATGGAGCCGTTTTCAAGGATTCGGCTCCTCTTTTTTTGCGCAAAAATCCTTTGATTTACAGGGCTTATCGCTATAATCCCCAGTATGGAAAAAGCTGTATATCGAATTTTGGATGCCAATTTCAACCGAGCCAGAGAAGCGTTACGGGGCATGGAGGAATATTGCAGGTTTGTTCTGAATAATTCCACCCTGTCTGGTCGTGTGAAAGCCCTGCGTCATGCGTTATGTCAGACGGTGGCCCAGTTGGAGCAGGGTAAGTTGCTCTGTTCGCGTGATTCGCAACATGATGTCGGCCAGGCACTTCGCTTTGAAGGACAAATGAAGCGTGTCACCCTGGAGGATTGTTTTGTAGCGTCGGCCAAACGTATCACCGAAGCCCTGCGTGCCATGGCTGAGGTTGGGCAGACGATCTCCCCATCGCTGTATGATGCCTTTGAAAAGCTTCGTTTCGAGGCATATACCCTTGAAAAAGATATTTATATTACAGGATTTGGTTATTTACGCATGAAAAAAGTCCGGCTCTATGTGCTGCTGACTGTAAAGACCGAGCAGGATAGACTGGCTTTGCCGGAATTAACCAAAGGATGCATAGCTGGAGGGGCGGATTGTTTGCAGCTTCGCTGCAAGGGGCTGCCGGATCGGGAGGTACTCAATCTCTCAGAAACCTTTGCGGATTTATGCCGGCAGGGGGAGGTTATCAGTATTATTAATGACAGTCCGGATGTTGCAATTCTCAGTGGTGCCGATGGTGTTCATTTGGGGCAGGATGATCTCCCCGTTGACAAAATCCGTCTGCTGCAGCCACGTCCTCTGATTGCCGGGATGAGTACGCATAACGTCGACCAATTGCGTCAGTCGCTCGTGCAGCCGTGTGATTATGTTGCGTTGGGGCCTGTATTTGCAACACAAACCAAATCCCACGAACCCGCAGCAGGGCTTTCTTATTTAATTCAGGCCATGGATATCCTCAAACAAAGTTCGATGAGCCATGTTGCGATCGGCGGCATAACATTGGATAATGTACACCAGGTATTGGAACAAGGTGTCTATTGTATTGCGGTATGCGGAGCCATTTGTTCCGCCGATTCTCCCGAGAAGGCCTGCCGGGATTTTAAACGGATATTGGACTCTTTTGTCTTGGATTGTAATTAGCAAATCGTGCCGATTTTTGGGCTAAATTTTGAGGTGTTTTGTTTTACGAACACATTGTCCACAAAAAATCAACACGAATGTACATACCGCAAAATCGAGGGTTACGATTTTACTATATATTGAATAATATACATACCGGTTGGTCTATTTTTTAATAAGCTATTCTGATATAGATTGTATGTTATTGTAAATCAATAATTTACGATTGATTTGTTCGTACTGTATAAAGTCTGAAGGTTTTTTTATTGCAAGCGGGGTGTTTCAAGTGGTCCATTTAGAGATAAAACAAGTCATTTATTGATGTTAAATATGCAAGTTTTTAACAAGTTTTCCACAGATCTTTTGCGGCCTATCATAATACTAAAACAGGATGGATATAATCAAAAAAAATTTCGATATCTTAGGCCCTTTTTTATGAATCATCCTAACGTCTTATTTGATAAAATGATAATCCGTTAATCAATCTGTATGGCATAAGCGTGTGATTTGAATATGTGCCGGCGGATAAATACGCTTGACAAAAAAGCTTGAATTCATGAGAATGCCAGTCCTGAATAGTTTGAATAGCAGTGAAATAGTAGAGCGTATGGCAAATCAGACATCAGCAAAAGGACTGGCCGGACAAGTCATTGGCGGCCTGATGCGGCGCGGCGGCGGGGGCATGGGGCTGCGTATGACGGCGATGATCGATGTTATCTTCCTGTTGCTAACCTTTTTTGTTCTGACAGCACGATTTCCCAGGCCCGAAGCGAATTTGCCGGTGGTCATGCCCAAGCCTTCTACAGAAACGGCTGCGGTTTCCGATAAAGGCCCTATGAAAATATATCTTAAGGCAATCCCTTCCGGCTGTCAGGTGACATTGGGCGAAACGAACCCAATTGAATTGTTACAGGATGACATCGAGGTTGGATTAGCGTCGGTTACAAATGATTTTCTGGATGCGGCCAAGTCGTTTAATATTGCAGAACATGGGCTTGAGTTATATTGCGAAGATGCTGTCGAGTGGGATTACGTGGTTAAGGTATATGATGTGCTGTATCGCTCCGGGGCGAGAAAGATTGCCTTTGTAACACAGGACAAAAAGAAGCCATAATGGTTATATAATTTCAAATAGGGAAGTTAGCGGGTGAAAACGATAGGGCAAATTGCAGTCATTCTGGTCGTCAGCCTGCTGGCGGCCCTGCTGGTTTGGCCCAGAAAGAAAAAACATTCCCCAGGAGGGTGCGGGGCAAATTGCACATGTCATCTAAAGGATGATTCTCACTGTCGCAAAAAGACTGAAGACCAGGACCGAGACGGTTGAATTCTCTTCTATTTGGGCCATCCTGCCCAGATAATCAGTATCCCAAAAGCCAGGGCGGTAAGACCCCAAACGCGAAAAATCCATTGCGGCTGCCGCAGGATATATTCAAAAAGTCTTTGGCTTCGCGTTTTGGGAATAAAAAACATCGAAAGGCTGCCAATGGTGGTCAGTATCCCGATCAGAATAATAATCCAGGGGCGAGTGCAGGATGTGGCCCTTATCAGGAACAGAATGCCGATAGCTGTCTTGATGCCGCTGGATAGATATAAAAAGGGCGTTTTTTTGCAGACGTGAAGGATTTTGCTCAGTACGGTTGGCTGCATGATGACGCTGCAGCCCATTGCCGCGGTAAACAGTCCGATCAAACAAATCAGATATGCCATGGCTTGTTTTTCTGCTATGAACAGAAACCTCCATTGGGATATTATTCAACGGGTTCAATCATATCTGCACTGATTTCCACACTGGTTGCCTGTCCGAGCATTTCGACGGCTAATACCAGTCTGAGATTTTTGTCACCCTGACGAACGACAAAACCTTCAGTGCCCATCAGCGGGCCTGCGATGACCTTGCATTTTTGTCCGACTTTGATGTATTCGTGCGGCTGAAGGGTCTTGCCTGCCAGCAGGGCCTTTTCGATGGGCAGCAGTTCTGCAACCAGCCTGGCCTGATCATACACAGGGATAACCGTTGCAATTCGGTTGGTTTTCAATACTTCCAGGCGGTCGTTTTCATTGCCGCAGAAAAAAACATAACTGGTAAAAACAGGCAGCAGTGAGCGGGTTGTCCGGCTGGTTTTCCGGCTGACCTTCCAGGACATCGGCAGGAAATACTGGATGGACTTGCCGGCCATGGCCCACGCCACGGCCTTCTCGTTGCGGCTGCGGGTATGGGCAACCCACCAAGTCCCTTGAAAATCAATAATAGATTTATCTTCCGGGTAGATAATCGGAGGATTCTGGCTTTCTTTAAGCATATTCTATTCCGTAAACCAAGTTGTGAATTCAAGCTTCTGCGTACCGGGCAAGATTATACAAAATATGCGGCGATTGTCCACTTTCAATGGCAAATAAAAAAGCCCATCCTGTGGGACGGGCTTTCGATGTAGGGGTTGACTTCTTACCATGAAGCGACTTCTTACCCCGTTATCGTTTCTCTTGGATGAGCATTGTGATACTGTTCTTTCATACGGCTGGTTGTTACATGGGTGTAAATCTGGGTAGTTGACAGGGATTGATGTCCCAGCAGTTCCTGGACGCTGCGGAGGTCGGCGCCGTTGTTGAGCATGTGGGTAGCAAAGCTGTGCCGCAGGGTATGCGGACTGATTGCCGGATCCAGGCCCGCCTCAATCAGATATTTATCCATTTTACGACGGACACTGCGGGTGCTGAGTCGTTTGCCGTGCTTGTTGGCAAACAGGACTTTGCTATCGAAAGCCGGGTCGCATTCCATCCGGCGATTGCGGTATTCCAGATAGTGCTGAATGGCCTGCAGGGCGCGAGAGCCAATGGGACAAATACGTTCCTTTTTGCCTTTGCCGCGGATGTGGAGGACTTCACTGAGAAAGTCCACATCGTCTAAGTTCAGCGCCACCAGTTCGCTGACACGCATGCCGGTGCTGTACATGGTTTCGAGCATGGCGCGGTCACGGGCACCCAGCCATGAGTCGGCGGGGGGGGTGTCCAGCAATTTCTGAATCTGTTCATATTCCAGGAATTTGGGCAGTTTCTTTTCCTGCTTGGGAGTCTTGATGGTGCTGACGGGGTTGTTTGTCAGATAGTGCCGTTTGACCAGGAATTTATAGAAGCTTCGGAGTGTCGCCAGCTTGCGTGCCAGGGTTGATTTGGAATACTGATGTTCATTCAGCGATGCCATATAGCTGCGAATGGTATTGACATCCGCTGCCAGCAGCAGCTGGTCCACTTTCTGCTCGGTCTGAACGGCTGTGGCAGTTCCACCATCGTTTCCGGATTCAGTTTGAGAGGCGTTATCGGTCGATTTCTGAAGATGGGCAACAAATTGCTCCAAGTCAGTACCGTAACAGCGAGAAGTATAGTCTGAAAAATGCTTCTCAAACTTGAGGTAACTGATAAATTCCTGAATGGTGGCGGCGTCTTTCATAGTCTTTTCCTTAGTTTTATCCGTTTACGGGGGCATCCCCAGACCAAATCCGTTTGGTATTATTGGAGAGATTGCATCGGATCCGGCAAGTCCCGATACAAAAGCTCATCGGCCTGACCTATCAGGGACTGGCTGAGTTTGAAGCTCAACACGGCGGCATCAAACCAGTCAAACCCGGATTTTTCATCCGAAGCAGCGGCAACCAGGGCGTCTAAAAGCTGAGCCTCGCATCCACTTTCATACCGGTAGATGTATTGCTGATCGCCTTTATTCAAAACCAGCTGCTTTTTGATTGCTTCCATAACGACTTCTCCAGATTATCAGAACAACTCTCCTATTCTTTTTTTATCGGGCTGAATGACAATCTCTTAAGTCCTATTTTGAAAAAAATGCAGAATTTATGGAACCTTCGTAAGCTCCATACAGGATTTATCGACCGATAACTTAAGGCTCTTCACGCAAAAATGCGGATTTATGGGAGGGTTTTTAGAGGGGAAGTCTATGATGGAGGACTTGAGTCAGTTATTTTGGATGCGGTTTGTAGTAAATATGTCCATCTCTTGTTTCAGAGATAATACATCCGGCATCAAGGAGTTTTTTTATGGCATAAAGTACGGCCTTTTTCTCTGCTCCCAGGCTGGAGGCCAAGCCCTCAATTGTGCAAGGACGCCGGACGAGGGTTTCCATGACGGATTCGGGTGTGCAGTCTGCCGAGCCGGTCTTGTCTTTGGGAAAATCGGCAATGACTTCAGCATTTCGGCCCAGTTTTTGTGCAATCTCAGCCATTTTTTGTGGTGAGACCGCTCGAATCTCAGGATGAGCAGTGGGACGAACTGCTGTATTGAGCTGTACTTTATCGGGTTTGATTTGGTCAATGATATGCCCGAGATTATGCAGCGCTGCATCTGAGGTATTGATATCTTCACAAATGAACACTTCCAGCCAGAGTTGTCCCTGATAGATGTGTCGGAAAGCGATGAGGCCTTCGACAAATCGGGAGAAATCTATTTCCGGATGGGGATGGTTTAGTTTCTGAAACGTTTCGCTGTCGCCGGCATCGAGAGAAGGCAGCACGACATCCGCTTTGGCGCAATCATCTCTCACGTCCGGCCGCCAAAGCAGACTGCCATTGGTAATGACTGCAACCGGAATGGTTGTCTGTTCGTGGATGCGGTCAATCAGCCAACCGAGGCCAGAATTCAGGGTTGGCTCTCCTGAACCGCTGATTGTGATGTAATCCGCTTTCAACCCCGTCTGGAGGCGATGCTGAATCTCGGCCAGGACATCCTGCAATGGGACGTATTCTTTGCGTTCAATCGATTGTGTTGCATCCATGCCCAGCTGGCAATACAGACAGTTCTGTGTGCAGGTTTTCAGCGGTACAATATCTACACCCAGACTCAGTCCCAGTCGGCGGGATGGGACGGGGCCAAACAGATATTTTTCTTTTTGACTCATTTGCGGATCAGGTCAAAAATGGTTTTACAGGTTTTAATCAGGGATTCGACCTTGTGCAGCTCCAGCATACAGGCGGCATCACAAAGAGCCTTTTCCGGTTGCGGGTGGACTTCCATAAACAGGGCGTTGGCGCCTGCGGCAACTGCAGCTCGTGCAAGGACCGGAGCCAGCTCACGACTGCCCCCGCTGGCCTGGCCAAGCCCGCCTGGACGCTGCGTGCTGTGGGTACAGTCAAAAACCACAGGACAATCCAGCGATTGCATCTCCGGGATAGCGGTCATGTCATTAACCAGTCGGTTGTATCCAAAAAAAGTACCGCGTTCGGTCAGCATGATTTGTGTATTTCCGCACTCCCGGACTTTGTTGACGGCATTTTTCATTTCGGAGGGAGATACGAATTGTCCCTTTTTAACATTGATGACTTTGCCGGTTTTAGCGCAGGCTGCAAGCAGGTCGGTCTGACGGCATAAAAATGCGGGAATTTGAAGGACATCAACGACTTTGGAGGCGGGTTGAGCCTGATTCGGTTCGTGGATATCCGTCACCAGCGGCAGGCCGGTTTTGGCTTTGATGTGAGCCAGCGTTTTTAAGCCCTGTTCCAGACCCGGACCGCGAAAGCTGTTGATACTGGTTCGATTGGCTTTGTCAAAACTGGCTTTAAAGACGATCTTTACGCCGGTGTTGCGGCTGATACGGACTAATTCCTGGGCAATCTCGAGACACAGGCCTTCCTCTTCGATGACACAGGGGCCTGCCAACACAAAAAATTCGCCCTCTAATCCAGCCTGGATATTTCCGATTTGAAACTGATTTGCCATAATTGAATTCCTGTTTCGTTTCTATGGGATGCCCGCCTTAGCCAATCATTCTTCGGATGCGTGTACGAATTCCGGCCGGTTTTGCCCCGGGGGGAACAACGACCTGAATTGCGGCGGGGATAATACTGATGTCCACAGGCAGAGCCGGGCCGGGATCACCATCTAATTCAGTGGGGATGTGGTTGACAGAGGATTCGATACGAATCGATTTGGCCTGTGTATAGAGCGTGTTTCTGGATTTCAGATGGGTTTTCAGCACCGTACAAGCTGCATGTTTGAGCAGTTTCCAGCAGCTTGCACAGCGAAAGATACATACATCCAGAAGGCCATCGCTGTAGTTGGCTTTTTTGAGAATCTCCAGACCGATTGCATATCGCGAAATATTACCGACAAAAACCAATCCCGGACCTTCGAAAAAAGCATTGCCGTCAATAAACACTTTCATCGGCGGGAATGTATAATCCCAGAATGTTCTCCAGATTGGCCAGAAATAGGTCAAATGGCTGATATGGCCTTTGCGGACGGCCTGGACACGCTGCACGACCTTTCCGTCGAAGCCGAATCCGGCGATTGAAGTAAAGTAGATATCGTTGGCCTTACCCAGATCCAGAGAGCGCAGCTGGCCGTTTTCGAAGGCGTTGATGACCGTTTCCAGACGAACATCATAGCCCAGTTCATTGGCCAGCAGATTTTCCGTCCCGCAAGGCAGAACCAACAGCGGTTTCGCTGAACCGCTCAGGCCGCAGACCACCTCCCGGATGGTGCCATCTCCGCCGGCGCCAACGACCAGCGAGCAATCGGGATTGGCCGCGGCCTGCTGGGCCAGTTGCCGGCCATGTTCAAGGGATCGAGTAAACTCGACTTTGAGCGGATAGCCTTTTTGGTCCAGATAGGCGCGGAATCCGCTGACCAGCCGCTTGTTGCTGCTGGCTCCGGATTTCGGATTGACAATCAGGGTAATTAAGCCGTTTTTGGGTATCATTTCTGTACTATCATCCACACAGTCATTTCTGTTGATGAACAAGAACAATACCCCGGAATGTGAAAATAATCAACCCTCATTTGCCAAGATTCAGCCGGGCAGCCATCATCCGGGCATAACCTTCGGAGACATGATTGGCGGGATTAAGCCCCAGTTTGACGAGGACGGACCGGACAACGTGTTCCGATGGGCCTTCCACTTCAACGAAAAGACCTAATTGGGAGACCTCGTCCAGGCAGATTTCACAGTGATCCAGCAGCCAGATTTGACGGGTCTTTTGAATGGTGAGGCTTTCCCGAAAACCGAGACTTCGAAAAATGGTTACCAGAGCCTGTGCGTCATCGAGTTGAACTTGATATTCCGGGCGGGACTTGAAGGCGGATTCCTGGCGGGGGCCTTTGTAGGTTAGAATGGTCTGCGGGGGCTGGGTATCCGAAAGGCGTTTGCGAAGACGAAGACCACAGTCTTTTTTTATCAGTTCCACGGCACCATTATCAAAGTAGATGTCTTCTTCCCGCACGGTGTCTTTGGGGACAGCCTTCAGACCTTTGAGCTTGTCGGCGATGGGTTTTAAATCAGCAACCGGAATTTTGGCTTCGATTTCCAATGCCATGGATTATATCCACAGAATGTTCTGACACACTACCATTTGATGCGAATGCCTTTTTCGCGTGCATCCGCTGCCCATTTTTTAATTTGCTCCAGCGCCATTTCGAGTTCCTGAGAGCTGTCGAGCAGATTTTCAAACAGTCGGCCGTCATTGAGCATCCTCCCCATGGACCCTTGGCCGTCGTTGAGCTTGGCCAGAATCTGCCGGAAATCCCGGATGCCCGTTTCCAGTTCCTGGGTGGTGTTGATCAGATTCTCATACAGCCTGTCGTCGTTGAGCAGTTTGCCCAGAGAGCCTTTGCCGTCATTGATGGTTGTCAGGGTCTGCTGAAAATTCGCGATGGCCGTATTCAGGTGATCGGCAAGACGAACAATCTGCTGGTTTCCGGTTGTGGAAAACTGCTGGATGGACTGGAGTGTTTCCCCGGCCTGTTCGGATACAACGCTGACGTGAGCCAGTGTCTTTTTAACGTTGGCGATGTTATCCGGATCTCCGATAATGCGATTGGTATTGTCTGAGAGGGTTGTTATGGATACCAGCAGGTGTTCGAGCTTTTTCTGAATTTCCGGCGGGAAGAAGTCGCTGCTCAGTCCCATCGATCCATTCAGAATCATCTGGTCGCACAAAAATTTGGTTCTTGGCTGATCGGCAATCAGGGGTTCCGGCAGCTCATCCGAATTGGCCTGTAATTCGATAAAACTGCTGCCCAGTCCTCGTTTCATGAGTTTGACATCTACGTTGGATGGGATATTGCGATATTTTTTGTCAATGGCCAGGGTAACATGCACTTCGTGCCAGGCCTTGCCGGTAGTCTGGTCTTCCACATATTGGGGAGGGCTGACGACCACGACACGCCCAATCTGATAGCCGCAAAACTGTACAGGGGTTTCTTTCTGGACGCCGGGGGCTTCGCGAAATTTGACAAGCACATTAAACGATTTGGCCTGGCTGACGAATAGCGGCAGGTCTCGGAACAGGTTCAGCAAAAAGATAAAAAGAATAAACGCCACCAGCACAAACAGGCCGACGATAAAATTTCGTCTTTTTTGAATCGTGTTATAATCAGTCATGGTTCCAGCGTCTTTTCTGTTTTTGAGGGTTGAAAAAACAAGTCACGTATGGCTCGAAGCGGGTAGCCGCTCTGGTTGAGCTTTTTAATCATCCGGATTTTATTGATTGCCTCCTCGTCAAAGAGCCGTCTGCCGGTGGGGGTAGTCTGTGTCGGTTCCAGCAGGCCGATCATCAGATAATACTGCACCGTCTGTCTGGACACGCCGGCCCGGCTGGCGGCGAGTCCGATAGCGACCATCTTTTTATCGTTGGCATCAGGCATCCGAAGCGGAATCTCTGTCGTTACATTGTCTGGTTTTCATGGAAACAAGCCGTCGTGTTACCTTCTCGACCAATTCCATAAAAAGTGTTTCATACTGGTTATAGGACATTGTCTGGAGGTTATCCATTCTATCCGATTCCGTTTTTTTCGACATTTTAGGCGAAATAATTAAGACATAATCCGCAGATGGATAGAGATTGTGCTGGTTGAGTCTAAATGCTTCGCGGGCAAGGCGTTTAAGCCGATTTCGGAGGATGGGTTTGCCAGTCGTTTTACTGATGGAGACTCCGAAACGAGGTGTTCCAGAGGTATTGATGCAGGCAAAAAGACGAAACGGTCCCCGCCCGGCCGAGATTTTGGCCGCCAGAATCTGCTTAAAGTCTTCGTTGGAGCAAATACGCTGGGATTTTTTGTAAAACAATCGTTTCAAAAAGACCTCTCAAATCAGGGAATCATTCTTAAGGGGGACTCTAAAAAATGCTTTTGAGCGGCAAAAAGAGTCCTTTGTCCGCCAAAATGGATGATTAGAGGACCCCTAAACTATATCGGCAAACCAGAGAAACGAAACCAGCAAATGTGAGATTAAAATTGAGTGGGGAGGCTACCGTAAATCTGGGAAAACAGCTTGAGAATTATATAGGCCATAATGCCCATCAGACCAAAATAGAACAGCTTGGGGAGCCAATTGGCGATGAGTTCAAACCGAAAGCGAGCCTTGTCCAGATAAATTTGCCCCAGTTTCTCGGACGCATTATCCAAATTGCCGGATTCTTCTCCGATGTTCCACAGTTCCAGGAATTCCACATCGAGATTTTGGCTAAAACCCTGTGACATGGGGGTACCATTTCGGGCAGCATCGTATCCGCCTTTAAGGCGATGTTTGATAGCTTCATTGCCGCAGGATTCATGAGATAGCAGAGCACATTCGATGATTGGGACGCCGGCTTTATACATGATGGAGAAGGTGTAACAGAAGCGTCCTATGGCCAGATACCGCAGTGCTGAGCCGAGCATGGGGATCCTCAGGAACAGTTCATCGAAGACGCGGCGAACCAAGCCTTGCTGCGGGAAAAATCGGCAAATCAGGCCGATCAAAATGACAGGCCCATAAAAGAATGACAGGATAGTCAGGACGCGAGGAAAATAGGTGCTCCAGTCCATTCCGCTCAGGGCGATCAGTGGAATAGGGAGGATGAAAGCAGCAAGATGAATAATAAAAATTGGGTAAGCCAGATCTGCTATTATTAGTCGCTTGAGTTTTCGGCGGAGTTCATACCACTGGCTCAGACTGTTTAACACTTCGGCCAACTGGCCGGTTTGTTCGCCGATTTTAGTGAGGGTGATATCCAGTTTGGCAAAGTAACGAGGTCGCCTGGACATAGATTCGGATAATTCGTATCCGCCGCTGACTTCCCGCTCAATCTCAGACAGATGCTTTTTCCATCTCCTGGATGCATTGTTTTGCACGGTGTGCAGAGCACGAAGAATCGGAAGTCCCGCTGAAAGAAGCGTGGATAAGTTCTGGTACAGGTTAATCCGAAAATCAGCCATGGACACTCAGGCAAGCTCCTTAGCCGGAAAACGATTCGTCAGGCTTCCAGCATTCCTGCGCAAAAGGCAAGCTCCTGCACGGTCACCAATATCCCGCTGCATTTGGACAGGCTGCCTGTAATCGTTTCAATTCGACGAATGATTTCATTACTGAGCTTGCGCTCAACAATGGCGACGATCATTTTGCAGAATTCCGGATGGTCATGATTGGACGCAGCGGCAAAAAGCGGGATGGCTTTGAGATACTGATAGATATTCTGCGAATCCACGACAGACAAGGATGCCCCCTCGATACCTGCGATGGAACCCAGGATTTTTTCAAACGTCAGGCGATCCTGAATGAAGATATGCAATTGATTTTTTTTGCCCGGTTCATAGGTCGGAATATCCCCTTCAGCAGCCTGGAGAAACTTTTCATAGAGCGCCTTGGCAGTTTTGGCGGCGATCATTTTCCGGACCAGAGCGGCATCCTGAAGAGCCTGCGAAATGGAAGACAGCAACCGGATGTGTGTGGTACTGTCTGTGGTCGGGGCGATGATGAAAATAACCAGATGCACCTTTTTGTGATCGGGGGCATCAAAATCTACGCCATCGGGGATGGAAATTAATCCCACTACGAAATCGTGGACATTTTTCAGGCGGCAATGGGGGATAGCAATACCGTTACCGAAAGCCGTGGAGCCAAACGTTTCACGATCCTGGAGGGCTTCCAGAATCGTCTCTTCGGAAATGTTGCGGCATAGAGGGCTTTTCCCGGCAAGTGCGGCAATTTCACATAAGACCATGGCCTTGTCTTCAACCGAGGCTTGAGCCCGGATGCACTCCACGCGAACTACGTCAGATAACTTCATTCCACCATTTCCTGTCTAAAATCCCAGATTCATCGGAGCTGCACCTGCATCAAGGCTGTTGGGTTCGGCGGCAGCGGCTTCTTCCGTAAAGCCTTTGGCTTTCTGTTCCTCCATGGCCTTTTGTTCCTGATCGAGGAAGGGGATAATCAGGTTGTCCCCGGCATATTCCAGTTTCAGATCAGCGATGCGAGCAAGCAGTTTTGTGACTTCTTCTTCCTGCGCCGGGCCGCGAAGTCTGCGCCAGTCGATGAATTCTTTTTTAATCCCTTCCAGAATCATGGCGGTGTCCACCGGCAGGGTCGGGATAAAGTCCAGGCCTTTGGTCAGGAGCATGGCCGTAGCGGACTGATTGAACATCATGCCGTATTCTTTGGCTTTCTGCATGAGCTGTTCCAGTTCGGCATCAACTTTCTCAGCGGTGTCAAAATCGCTGAGGCGGTCGGCCAGGCGGCTCTTGTTTTTGAGTGTCAGCATCTGAGCTTTGAGGGCTGCCAATTCCGCTTCTTTGGCACCGGTCCGAAGCTGACCGCTGGCGGCAAAGGCATCGTCAAATGCTTTTCGAGCCAGTTCAAACGCTTCCATGGCTTTTTGGGCCAGCGTTGCATCCGGAGCAGATGCCACCGGCGAAGTGATGCCTTCGGGGACTACAGTCTGATAGGTTGCCAGGATGCCTTCAAGGCGTGTTCCCATGTCTGAGGTATAAAGGACTTTCTGGGAGTAGAGTGAAGCCAGCAGGGCATAAGCATTCCCCAGGGACATGCTCAGATTGGGTTCCAGTTGTCGAGCATTGATTTGTTTGAACTTGGCGATGGCCTGTTCGACAGCGGCGATCACGGCGTCGGTTTTCTGCAGATGCTCCTGGATCTGTTTTGTCAAGATTTCTGTTTGTTCGGCCAGGGCTTTTTTCCCGGCGGCAATCTCCTGGGCCAGTTCCTGCTGCTGAACATGCAATTGTTCACGAGACGAAGATGTCTTTAATGCCTGCAACTTGTCTTGTGCGTTCTGCAAGTCATTTGAAAGACGTTGAAGATGAGGCTGGATAATGGCCAATTGCGAATTGACCTGTGCCAGGGCGTTTTCTGCATCTTGAGCTTTCAGGGTAAAAGGCTTTTTCTGGTCTTTGATATCAAAAGCAGCCTTTTCGAGGTCGGCTTTCTGCTGGCCGGAAGCCGTATTGGCCTGCCGGAGCAGGTCGTCAGCCTGCGATTCAAGGGCCAGCATTTTATCGCGGTTTTCGGTGAATTCGTTCTCAAGAGCGGCTTTCTTTTCGGTGAGTTGTTTGACATCCGCCTGAGCCTTGACAATTTTGCCTTTGAGGCTGGTTGGTTCCTGCTCGGTGCCAATCCAGGTCTGGAGTTCGGAGATTTCAGCATCCGATAAGGACAGAAGTTTCTGTACCCGTTCGGACTGAGCAGTCAGGTCGGCCAGTTGTTCCAGTTTGAGATTGAAGGCTTCGATGGACTGATTCAGGGTGTAGGTATCAATCTGCAGCTGAGCACGATCCTTCTGGGCCTGTGTGATCATCAACCCGGCGGTACTGAACAAAGACGAGCTTCCGGTAAGACCGGTTGGGCGGGTGCTGGACAGGGCTGCCTGGAGAGACTCTTGAGCAGCCTGTGCATCCCGATTTTTGTTGTATTGGGCCAGGGCGGCTGCAGTACTTTTTTGAAGTTTTTTAGCGGCGGCATCTTCGGGATTGTCTTTGCAGCTTGCCAGACCCACCATGACGACACTGACCATCAGGGACGAAATCACTTGAGTATGTTTCATACGTCTCACCGGAAATCTCCATAAATAAAGCCTTTAGGTGTTCGTATGGTACCCACGGGGGGCTATTTCTGTCAAGACATTTTCTGACAGGCAGATAAATGAGGGAAAATGACCAATCCAGTCGGTATCCGCAGACAGATTGGCCTATCCACAGGGCCCAAGCCCCCCTTTGTATTGCTGGTTATTGCTGAATGGGGGCCGGCTGCATGTTTTGGGTAATCTGGACTTTGGCCGATAGCCGGTCTGGTATTGTTGGAGCCTCCTGGGAGGTCAGTTCAACGCAATTCTGGCCAAAGGAGCGAATTTTCCGATAGCGTCTGTCAAGAAGAGTATCTATTTTGAGACGTTTAAGCTCTGCAAGTGATTTTAAGAGGAACTGTTCAACGTTATAAATGGTATCGTGAACATTGCGATGAGCGCCCCCCAGAGGTTCGGGGATGACTGCATCAATTAGGTTGAGCTGCATAAGGTCTTTGGCCGTGAGCTTCAGGGCTTCGGCGGCCTTGGGAGCCTGGGAGCCGTCATGCCAGAGGATGGCTGCACAGCCCTCCGGTGAAATGACCGAATAGTAAGAATATTGCAGCATCGCAAGTTTATCCCCAACGCCAATGCCCAGAGCACCGCCAGAACCGCCTTCGCCGATGACAACGCAGATAATCGGTACCCGTAACCGCGACATTTCCATCAGATTGACTGCAATCGCCTGGGCCTGGCCGCGTTCTTCGGCACCGATGCCGGGGTAGGCGCCCGGGGTGTCAATCAACGTGATAATGGGCAGGCCGAATTTCTCTGCCAGCTTCATTTTCAGCAACGCCTTGCGATATCCTTCCGGGTTGGCACATCCGAAATTGCAGGCAATCTTTTCTTTAATATCTTTGCCTTTGTTCTGGCCAACAATCATGACCTTCTCACGTCCGATTTGGCCCAACGCGGTGACAATGGCACGGTCATCGCCATAACAGCGGTCGCCGTGAAGAATTCGGACATCCTTAAACAACAGACTCAGATAATCACTGAGCAGAGGACGCTGGGGATGGCGGGAAACCTGGACCGTTTGCCAGGCCGACAGATTGGCGTAAATGTCTTTCAGCAACTGGGTTTGCTCTTTTTGAAGCTGGCGAATTTGGGGGCCATTGGGGCCCTGCAGGGAATTGTCCTGTTTACGCAGCTCTTCGATTTGCCGGTCCAGCCTGGCAATTTGATCTTCAAAGGGTAAATAAACAGGCGCAGACGATTTTATTTCTACTGCAGACATATTGTCTTTTTGTTCCTTAAGAGTCCTAATTATAAATTTACTTTAAGATTAATGTCCCCCGACAGGCATTGCTTTCAATGGTTGCCCGAAGAGGCTTGCATATTAATACACGCTTGAAATTTACTGCTTTGCCAACGCATTAGCAAAGGATATATAAAACATCCGTTTACGCCGAAGGTAAACAGAAGAAATATGCGAGTTATTGCCTCTGTAATTACAATAATTATGCAGATAATATAGCATTTTTACTGTCCGATGGGAAGAAAAAAATTGACTTGGCAGTCTATTGGCGTTACTTTCTGGAGGAACAGTTGTGTTTGCAGGGAAACATATAAAATGTTTAAATTAAATGGGTTGCAAAAAATCAGCGTAATTGGCATGGGGTTGCTTGGGGCCAGTGTGACCATGGCTTGTCTGCGTGCTTTTCCGAAAGTTTTTACGGTCGGCTACAGCCATCGTGCGTCCACCCGGCACAAGTCACGTCAGTTGAACGTGGCCAATCAGATTGCCGAAACGCTGGAAGAGGCTGTGTGTGATGCGGATATTGTGATTCTGGCGACCCCAATTTTAACATTTGAAACTTACTTTGGTCAGATTGCTCCTTTTTTGAAGCCGGGGGCGATCGTAACTGATGTTGGCTCAACCAAAGCTCTTGTTCATCAATGGGCCGATAAAAACCTGCCCCGAAATGTTTATTATGTGGGTTCCCATCCCATAGCCGGGTCGGAAAAGCGGGGCGTGGAGTATGCTCGCGACGACCTGTTAACGTCGGCCAGATGTATTCTGACCCACACGGTCAAAACCAATACTCACGCAATCCGATTATTGCGACAGTTCTGGTCGGAATTAGGCTGCAATGTGGTGACTCTGGACCCTAAAAAACATGATCGGATCTTTGGCCTGATTAGTCATTTGCCGCATGTTCTGGCAGCTGCTTTGATTAATAGCAGCGATTTTGAGGATATGAAGTTTGCTGGCAAGGGATTTATTGATACCTCCCGGATTGCCTCCGGCCCGGCCGATGTCTGGATGGATATTGTGCTGACCAATCATCACAATATTGTGAAAGGACTTGATCGGGTTATCAGGCAATTGAATATGATGAAAAAGGCGATCTCTGCCCAGAATTCAGACAAAGTGAATCAGCTTCTGGAATCGGCTCGTGCAAAACGTGAAAAATTAATTGCGTATAAACTCAAGAAACGCGAGCTGCTTTAGGCTTTTTTTAATTAAAGCAAGATATTGTCTTGAAATAAGCTCCATTCGAAAGATTTTATATTTTTAAATTGACTGAGATGGTGTTTTGTGTTAATATACGACCATATAAGTCGTACTAAGGTGTGGCACATGAAAATATCGATGAAAACGGATTATGCGTTGCGGGTGTTGTTTACGCTGGTGGAAGAATATCAGCGTGGTCCGATTCCGATTCGGGAGCTGGCTGACCGCAACAAGGTCCCCAAGCGGTTTCTGGAGCAGATTATGCTCGAGATGAAATCCCGGGGCTGGGTTCAGAGTGCCATGGGCAAGCAGGGCGGTTATATCCTGGCTAAAAGCCCAGATAAAATCACAGCAGGGGAGGTCATACGGCATTTTGACGGCGTATTGGCACCTATTGGCTGTGTTTCGGTTTACCATTATGAATCCTGCTCGCAGGAGCCGGTGTGTCGTTTTCGCAGACTGTTTTTGGATGTGCGTAATCATACAGCCCAGTTGATGGATTCAGCGACTCTGGAAAGCATTTATCGAGGTGTTCCGGTGCGACGGGAGGAAGTTTTTAATTTGGAGTTGATTGGCGGAGCAGGGATATAGTTTTTTTGTTTTTTAAGTACGACTAAAATGGTCGAATAAAAGCGTGAAAGACCCATTAGCAGGAGAAGAGTATGGCTATCCAATCATGGATCAAAACAATTGTATTGGGCGTATTGGCGTTGAGCATTCCGGGCTTTGGCAAAGACATCAAATTGCTGAATGTGTCGTATGACCCAACGCGGGAATTGTATCAGGAGTTTAACAAGGAATTTGCAGCGTATTGGAAGGAAAAGACCGGTGATACGGTGGTGATAAACCAGTCGCATGGCGGTTCCGGCAAGCAGGCCCGTGCCGTCATCGATGGACTGGAAGCCGATGTGGTGACCCTGGCTTTAGCGTATGATATTGATGCCATCGCGGACAAGGCCAAGCTGTTTCCCAAAACTTGGCAGTCCCGGCTTCCGCATAACAGTTCGCCATATACCTCGACGATTGTGTTTTTGGTGCGCAAAGGCAATCCCAAACAGATTAAAGACTGGGATGACCTGATTCAGCCGGGGGTATCGGTCATTACGCCCAATCCCAAGACCTCCGGCGGTGCCCGCTGGAATTATCTGGCAGCCTGGGCGTTTGCCCTGGAACAGTATAAAACCCGGCATCCGGAGCACAACGATGCGGAGCAATCCACAGAGGCCGATGCCTATGCACGCGATTTTGTCAGCAAGCTGTTCAGGAATGTTCCGGTATTGGATTCCGGCGCCCGAGGCGCTACCACCACCTTTGTGCAGCGGGGAATCGGCGATGTCTTTTTGTCTTGGGAAAACGAGGCCTTCCTGGCAATCAAGGAATTTGGTGCCGATCAATTTGAGATGGTTATTCCATCCCTGAGTATTCTGGCAGAACCGCCGGTTACGGTTGTGGATAAGGTTGTGGATCGCCGCGGGACGCGCGAGGTGGCTGAGGCTTATTTGGAATTTCTCTATTCGGAAAAGGGGCAGGACATTGCCGCCAGGAATTTTTACCGTCCGCGGCTGGAATCGGTCGCCAAAAACTATGCCCAGCGGTTCCCCAAAATAAAAATGATTACGATTGATGAGGTCTTTGGGGGCTGGCAGAAAGCTCAGAAACGCCATTTTGATGACGGCGGAGTCTTTGACCAGATTTATGGAATTAAATAATCAACAGAACAATCAAACCGAAGGCGGCCGGTTATGACGGCTGGATGGCCAGTACGATGAAAATACGGAATAAACCTACGCATGTACTTCCCGGTTTTGGGCTGACGCTTGGATTTTCGATGTTCTACCTGTGCCTGATCGTTCTGATACCGTTGTCGGCTCTGTTTGTGTCCGCGTTACGCATGGATGCCGGTCATTTTTGGCAAACCATTACATCCCCGCGTGTGCTGGCGTCCTATCGGCTGACATTCGGGGCGTCATTTGCGGCTGCGATCATTAATGCTGTCTTCGGGCTGCTGGTTGCATGGGTTTTGGTACGATACCGGTTTGCCGGACGCAAGCTGATTGATGCGATGGTGGATTTGCCGTTTGCCTTGCCGACGGCGGTGGCCGGGATTGCCCTGACGACCCTGTATGCTCCCACTGGCTGGATGGGGCGTCTGCTGGCCCCGCTGGGGATTAAGGCGGCCTTTACACCGCTGGGGATTGTGATTGCCCTGACCTTTATCGGGCTGCCGTTTGTGGTACGCATGGTACAGCCGGTGCTGGAAGACCTCGGCACGGAAATCGAAGAAGCGGCGGCCAGTCTGGGAGCAACGCCCTTTCAGACCTTTCGGCGAATACTCTTTCCTGAATTGCTGCCGTCATTGTTGACGGGATTTGCCCTGGCATTTGCACGGGCGCTGGGCGAATATGGTTCGGTGGTGTTTATTGCGGGCAATATGCCGATGAAAACGGAGATTGCACCGCTGCTGATTGTCACCAAGCTGGAACAGTATGATTACGCGGGGGCGACAGCGATTGCCCTGGTGATGCTGGTGCTGTCGTTTATTCTGCTGCTGATGATTAATCTTTTGCAGCGATGGACACAAAGGAGCAGACAATGTCAATGACTTATATTCAATCGCATTTGCGTCAGACGCACCCTGCTTACAGGGGACGATGGACACCCTTGATTCTGACCCTGATAGCCATCCTGTTTCTGGGTCTGTTTTTGGTTCTGCCGCTGGCAGTCGTCTTTGTGGAGGCGTTTCGCAAAGGCATCGGTGTGTATTTGCAGTCTTTTTCCGACCCCGATGCACGGTCGGCGATGCGGCTGACACTGCTGGTTACGCTGGTGGTGATTCCGCTGAATCTGGTCTTTGGTGTGGCCGCGTCCTGGGCGATTACCAAATTCGAGTTTTACGGCAAAGGTCTGTTGCTGACCCTGATTGATTTGCCGTTTGCGATTTCACCGGTTATTTCGGGGGTCATCTTTGTGATGTTGTTCGGGTTACACGGCTGGTTTGGTCCCTGGCTGATGGAACACCATATCAAGATTATTTTTGCCTTGCCGGGGATTGTCCTGACAACTTTGTTTGTGACGTTTCCGTTTATCGCGCGGGAATTGATTCCGCTGATGCAGTCGCAGGGCACCGAACAGGAACAGGCGGCGCTGGTCCTGGGTGCCAGCGGCTGGCAGATGTTTTGGCGGGTGACTCTGCCCAATATCAAATGGGGTCTGCTGTATGGTGTCATTCTCTGCAATGCCCGGGCCATCGGCGAATTCGGGGCGGTCTCGGTGGTCTCCGGCCATATTCGCGGCCAGACCAATACGGTCCCGCTGCATATTGAAATTCTGTACAATGAGTATAATTTTGTCGGGGCATTTGCGATGGCTTCACTGCTGACCCTGCTGGCGCTGATTACGCTGGCGGCGAAAACCCTTGTGGAATGGAAGACTAAAAAAGATCAGGCCAAGGCTGTCGTCGGAGGCATACGATGAGTATTCAGATCACCAATATCAGCAAGACATTCGGATCATTTACCGCCTTGAAAAACGTTAGTCTGACGATTCGCAGCGGTGAGTTGATGGCTTTGCTGGGCCCCTCCGGCTGCGGCAAGACAACGTTGCTGCGAATTATCGCGGGGCTGGAGCAGCCTGATCCCGGCAGCGGGCCGGTTTTGTTTCATGACGATGATGTCAGTGCCCAGTCTGTCCGGCAGCGTCGAGTCGGCTTTGTTTTTCAGCATTATTCGCTGTTTCGCCATATGAATATTTTTGAAAATGTAGCCTTTGGCCTGACCGTGCGTCCACGCAAATTCCGCCCCAGCAAAGACGAAATCCGGAATCGCGTGTACGCATTGCTCAAGCTGGTTCAGCTGGAGCGCCATGCCGGGATGTATCCGCATCAGCTTTCCGGCGGTCAGCGGCAGCGGGTGGCGCTGGCCCGGTCGCTGGCGGTCGAGCCGAAAATCCTGCTGCTGGACGAGCCGTTCGGGGCGCTGGATGCCAAAGTCCGCAAGGAGTTACGGCAATGGCTGCGGAAACTTCATGACGAAATGTCCATTACCAGCGTGTTTGTCACCCACGACCAGGAAGAAGCCCTTGAGGTGGCCGACCGGATTGCGGTGCTCAATGCCGGCCGGATTGAGCAGGTTGGAGCGCCGGAGGAAGTCTATGATAATCCGGCCAATCCGTTTGTGTTCAATTTTCTGGGCAATGTCAATATCTTCCATGGCCGTGCGGGAGAGGGGCGTCATTTATTTGGCGGGCATGAGGCCGAACCTATGTCCCGAACAGCGGCTTATGTCCGACCGCACGATATTGACATTGTTCGACAGTGTACCCCCGATGCGATTGCCGCCAGAGTTGTCCATATCGCACCTGTGGGGCCGATTGCCCGTGTTCAGCTTGTTCGGCAGGATACCCAGGAGACGGTGGAAGCAGAGATTACCCGTCAGCATTATAATGAATTAATGCTGCATGCAGGTGAATCTGTATTCATCCGATTAAGAAATGCCCGTTTTTTTGCGGACGATTACTCGATATAATACGTATAACTTCTGGTCGCAGGTGATTCCCGACAGGGTTAACCGGAAAAAGAAAGGATTGAATTATGACCAATATTCATGACACGATTATCCAGACTGTGGGCAAAACCCCGCTGGTAAAAATCAATAAACTGATTCCCGGCGGCAGAGTTCTGGCCAAGCTGGAAAGCCGCAATCCGCTGGCTTCCGTCAAGGACCGCATTGGTGTGGCGATGATTGAAGCCGGAGAGCGGGCCGGAAAGATTAATCATAAAACCGTGATTATTGAGCCGACCAGCGGCAATACCGGTATTGCGTTGGCTTTTGTCTGTGCGGTCAAGGGATATCGGCTGTTTCTGACGATGCCCGAGTCGATGAGTATAGAACGCCGCAAGGTGCTCAAGGCTCTCGGGGCAGAATTAATATTAACTCCGGCTGCCAGCGGGATGAAAGGAGCGGTTGCTGCCGCGCTGGAAATCGCTTCCGCCGAAGCCAATTCGTTTGTGCCGCAGCAGTTTGAGAATCCTGCCAATCCCGAGGCTCATCGCCGCACGACCGCCGAGGAAATCTGGACCGATACCCAGGGTAAAGTCGATATGGTTGTCGCCGGGGTTGGCACCGGCGGAACGATTACCGGCATTGCTGAAGTGATCAAATCCCGCAATCCTGCCTTCAAAGCGATTGCTGTCGAACCGGCCCAAAGCCCTGTCCTGACCCAGACGCTGGCCGGTCAGGAGATCAAACCCGCCCCGCACAAGATACAGGGCATTGGTGCGGGATTTGTTCCCAAGACACTAAACCTCAAGGTGATTGATGAAGTGGTTGCCGTGGATCAGGATGAGGCGATTGACTGGGCACGGCGTGCGGCCAGGCTTGAAGGGTTGTTTGTCGGTATCTCCTCTGGGGCAGCGCTGCGTGCGGCGGATATCGTTGCGTCCCGGCCGGAAAATAAAGACAAGACCATCGTGGTGATCACCCCCAGTTTTGGCGAGCGGTATTTATCCTCAGTTCTGTTTGCCGACATTGTTGCCTGATTTGGGACGAAATAAAACCATTTAAGGAGAACCTGTGAAATTTGCAACCAAAGCCCTCCGGACTGGATAGGAGCCGGACCCGACTACCGGATCAGTGATTGTTCCGATTTATCAAAGTGCCAATTTTGTGTTTAAGGATGTCGGTAAGCCCAGTGCCTTTGAATAGTCCCGCAACGACGGTACCAGGTGCAGTCGTCCTTCCATCTGAGCATAAAAAAAGCCCCGCCAGAAGACGGGGCTTTGTGTTGGTGTCTATGGGAATAAGCGAAATGTAAACCGCTTATTTCTTGCGACGCAGCAGCAGTCCGCCCAGTGTCAGCAGGGCCATCGTTGCCGGTTCGGGAATGACATTGACTGCAATTTCATCGATCTGGGCGATTCCAGTACCGGTACTCTTGACGAGAATACCCAGAGTCCCGCCGACCGATTCCGGAGTGGCAGCAATGCCGGTGGTGCTGTTGTACCAGATATGCTGTGACATCCAGTCGCTGTTAATGGCCTGGACGTAGGTTCCGAAAACATTGGCCGGGTTGTCATAGAACAAAGAGACTGTCCATTCACCCGTGCCTGTCCAACCCCAGCGGGCAGCGATATAGGAAATATCAAATACATCACCGGCCTTAATGGTGTAGGAACTCATCGTATAGGCGGCATCACCGGAACTCATAAAGCCGGCATTTTGATAACCATACCCGCCAAGCCACCAGCCGACATCGGCAGCCTCAACCCCGGCGTCATTCAATTCTCCGGCAGCGCCGTTACGATAGTTGGTCCAGCCTGCAATCTCTGGAGCATAGGGCGCGTCAAAGCCTTTAAACGGTCCATTGCCGGTAGTCACAATCCCGGAATCAAAATCGATGTTCACAAATGAATCGATGACCACGGCCTGTGACACAGTGGCCAACGCAGCCACCATACCTAAAACCAATACCTTCTTCATCTTCACGATCCTCCGAAAAAATGGTTACAATAAAACGTTTTACAGAACGTTTACGTCCCTCTTATTATTGACACACTTTGGCGAGATGTTGAAATGAGTATATGATGATATTTCCCACACCTCTTCCAAATTCCCTATCTTTCCAACGAAATATTAACCTATTACTCATAGCAAAATCAAGAAAAAATCGGTTCAGAGACCAAAAAAGCCTGCCTGTGATAATTGTAACCCATTATATTTCAAAGGGATACACGTTTTTATGTGGGGTGTTGTTTTTGTTCCATCCCCACCAAAAAAATGAGGGATGGCCCCGCAGCAAAGTGCTACTTGGCAGCATCCCCAATTTAACCATATACTCAGAATTCCAAGCAAGGTCTGGATATGGATTATTGGTTGGAATTCTTGGGTGTTTCCTTGCGAAGATAGTGTTTTCGGCTGATGGGGCTTACCGGCCGGCCATCTCTGGCTATTTTTACACAGGATACGATGGCGCTGTTGCGCAGGGTGAAGGGTTCTTCGTAGTAAAGACTGCTGCTGTTGGGGTCGGACCCGTCGAGGGTGTAATGGATTCGGTAGGGGCCGTCAACCACAAAATCGCTGAAGGATACGTCGATCGGCGAGGTGAATTCGGTTTCTTCCGGGTAAATTTCCGGCCCATATATAATTTCAGGCTCGCTATCAAATGTTAATTCAATGACCGTTACAACAGGATCCAGGGCTTTTTCGGGGACAGCCAATACGACATTGATCGGTTCGCAGGTAATCCCAATCGGGCAATTCGGGTCTTGAAGAAAATGTGCCGATACGGGATTGCTGACCAATCCCGGCAGGACAAGCCTGCCGTCAGCGGGCCAGTCGAAGATGTGGAGGTACAGGCGATGGCCTTTGGTGGTACTGCGTCCGAAAGTCAGCTCTTTGAACCGGCTTGCCGTCGTACCGTAAATACTGTCGCCGTTAATGTGGATCCATTGGCCGATTTGCTCCAGCCGCTGGAGGGATTCGGGCGGAAAAAGGCCTTCTGCGGTGGGGCCGACATTTAATAGGAAATTGCCGCCCTTGGATACAATATCCACGAGCTTGCGAATTAAATCGGGACCGCTTTTATAATTTTTGTCGGCTTTGTTGTATCCCCAGTGATCGTTCATCGTCATGCAGGTTTCCCAGTCATAAAGGAGTCCTGTTGCGGGGATCTCCTGTTCGGGGGTTCCGAAGTCTCCGACCGCCTCGTTGGGATCGTACGTCCCGGCCATGCCCTGGCGACCCTTGCCGACGCGGTTGTTGATAATCATATCCGGCTTCAGACTGCGGACGTACTGATATAAATCGCGTCCTCGTTCTTCGGTCCATGTATTCTCCCACTCCCCATCAAACCAGAGGACCGCCGGTTCATAACGGGAGATTATTTCTTTAAGCTGTCCTTTCATATACTGGACATAACGGTCAAAGTTGGCTCCCTCCGCCGGGCGTTTTTCCCATCTGCGGCGAGGCAGATAATCAGGATGGTGCCAATCCATAATGGAATAATAGGTGCAGAACTTCAGCCCCTGTTTGCGGCATTCTTCGGATAACTCCTTGAGAATGTCGCGATGGAATGGGGTATGCATCACGGTATAGTCGGTCAGCGTGCTGTCAAACAGACAGAAACCGTCATGATGCTTGCTGGTGATGACGAGGTATTTGACTCCGCTGGACTGGGCAATGCGGACCCAGTCTGCAGCATTAAATTTTGCGGGATTGAATCGTGTGGCGATTTGGGTGTAATCGTCAAGGGGGATTTGAGCCTCATTCTGGATCCATTCTCCATAATGAGTCTTGCCGTTCCATTGTCCTGCCGGCTCGGCATAGAGGCCCCAGTGAATAAACATCCCAAAGCGGGCCTGTCGCCACCAGGCCATTCGCATGTTTTTGTATTCGGCAGGTTCATTCAGAAAAGGGGAAAGGCCAGCGGCTGCCGCTTCATGCTTCAGGCCTGCGGGTTCCGCCGCTGCATAGAGGTAGCTAGTCAGTATGGCGGCCAGCAGAAAGCCTCGCAGGGTCATTGGATGCATCATGCCGATTCCTTTCAGAGTCATACACGAACCCCTGTGTGATGGAGAGCAAACAAACAGTACCTCCCGTGCAAGGATATCCAAATCAGGAAATTCATTTCGTTAAACCGCGGACAAGGTTATTGCTTCTTTTCTTCACGGCTTTTTCGAGCTCGATCCTGGAGAATATCCAGTTTGGATCGGATTTCGGTTGCCATCCGGCTGTTAGGGAAGTTTTGCACAATTTCTTTGCCTGTTTCCAGGGCGGACAACCAATTGCGTTCTGTTACGGCCATGGTAAACTGAACCCCAAGATTGTGCAGTTTGGTTTTGAAGACGGTGCTGGCTGATTCCTGCAGTGCCAGCGCTTCGGTGGGAGTCAGATATTGATCCAGTTCTTTGAGGATGGCCAGGCTCCTGTCCGTATCCTTGGCCTGCACTGCTCTGTCCCATTCACAAAGCAGCTCACCTTTTCGTAAATCTTTGCGTTCCCGCAGACGCGAGGGCATAGATTTGGCTTTTTCCGAATAGGGAAACATTTTCATTAACGTATCGATTTGGGCTGCTGCCTGGGCCCAGCGGGCCTGGTCCATCAATTCTTCGATATGCGTGATAATCTGCTGGACCCGTCCTTCTTCAGTCGAAGTGCGGTATTTCTCAGCTATCGTTTGAAGTTTGACTCCCAATTGCTGATAGCGGGGGGATTCTCCCATCGCTTTAAGCATCGATTCCACGGCATCGAAATCGTGCTGATGCAATTGGGTCAATGCGGCCTCGCCCAATTCAAGTTGTTCTATGTCCTGAAAAGCAATCTCCTTGGCTGTATCACTCAGATGAGATGCTTTATTGATTTGGGTAAGAAGGGTGTTGCTGCGGGCCATCACTTCTGTCAAATTGTCCAGTTTAATTTCAATTTCTTTGGATGATTGCACGCATTCCCACAGTAATAACACCATGGAAAAAGATAGAATAAGGGTTGCAAAACCAATCAAAACAAAAAACAACCATTCAAAAAATCGGGCAGTGGCGTGCTGTTCATAACATTTAAAGAGGAACTCGAGAAGGAATACGACAAAAGCGACCGCCAAAACTGCCGCAAACATTTGATGCCATTTGATACGCCATAATTGTGAGTCTTTGGGGGCCTTCAGGAAGTTCATATTTCTCTCCTTAGTCAGAACAATCAAGGCCAACTTTCTTCCTCTAATTATACCTCTGGACAGGAGTCTTTGTCAAAATGATTATGGTATATTGTAGCATGAATGTAAAGAATCAGGACGGATATGTCCGCATAAAAAAACGCTACAGGCAAAAGACATGGTCAAGTAAAACATAGAACGTGATGTATGGGTGTTGAGTTAATAAATAGAACAAACAATATCTTAATAATCCGTCTTTAACCAGTTTTCTGTTAACGGAATCAGATCGTTGGGTTCGACAACATAATTCCTGTTGAAATCTGCATAAATGCATAGGCTGTTCGGATCGGTCGGTGTATTGGGATCGGGATTATTGGACGCAAAGATGCCCGAAAAGTCTGGAACGGAGAGGATTGTGTTTGGATCCATGGGAACATTCGGATCCCACGGATGCGTATCACAGACACAGAGCCATTCTCTTGAAAAAAGGGACAAATCGTCCAGATTGACTGTGCAATCTTTGTTGAGGTCGCCCAGCAGAACGCCGGGTCCGCAAATCAACAAATTGTCAATCGCCAGATAGCTTTCATAAATGGTATCTGCCCCTCCATCATTCACGCTCATGGTAAGATGATACCACCCTTCTTGTTCTGGAGTGATGGTGTACGAAAAATCCTTCCATGTTTCGGTGCTTCCGTAATCTCCGACACTATCTACGGAACAGAAGACGATAGAAATATCGGACAGCGTGTACGGAGGCGGGTTGTTCGGATCAACTATCGGATTTAACACAATCGTGCCTGTATCGGTAAAGGGCCGATAATCACAGGTTCCAAAAAAGAAAGAGCCGGTAATCGTTGTCCCGGCCGGGAGGAACAAGTCCTGATAAGCCTGGGAAAAGGCTATCTTTGAGTCGGAGCCAAGCCCCATATCGCCTGTGGAAAGGACCAGGAATTTTTCTCCGTCAACAGGACTGGGAATCCACCACTTGACTGGTTGATTGTAATTAATGCTGGGATAAAACACAGAATGTATTCCCGCATAGTTTACAAGGTCCCAGTCCAATGGAGGTACAAACGGTAACGAATTCGGCTCCGTCGGTCCAGCGTATTCAAAACTCCTATTCTGGATCTGTCCGAAAACCGAAAACGAAATAATCAATAATAAAAATAAGTGCAACCCCGGCATCCTCATGGTTCTGGTTCTCGAAATTTCCCATATTATATCAACTTGGAACCATTGATACAACTCCTTTGCAATAGCATCTTTATACTTTATATCTATGAAGACGACAAAAGACAGGGGATGTTTCAGTTAAATTGATAATTTTGCAAAAATGAGGGAGTGTTTATAATTGTCAACAGGACTTCTAAGTCATTTTGCTGCAATTAGATAGAGATAATATGTCAAAGGGTTGTCTTGGTGGATGTTGATAAAACACAACGCCATTGCAAGACCGTTATAAACGCCGGCTTACAAAAACCTGATTAAAGCTTTTCTTTTTGTTTTAATAAACGGGATTTTGCTGCCTTTGGCCTATAAAACGGCCCTGGACAGCACTGACGGAATAGAAATTGCTTATGCAATTCGAATAACGGTATGCAACATAGTGAAAGCGATTATGAATAGCCGGGGGCTAATAAAATGAATAACGAAGCCATGTTTGAAAAACAGTTGCAGGAGCTGTTGAGGGAAATAGGCCCGCTGCCAGAGCCTTCCTATCAGAAATTGGTTGATCTGGCCCGGCAAACTCAGCAAAGCAGGCAGCAGCTTAAAGATAGCATAGGTAAACTTCAGGATTCGCTGGATTATCTCCGTGTGAGCGTCAAGTATCTCTTGTTTGATCTGGAGGCCACGCGTCGGGAAAATGCCTATCTTAAAAGCCTGCTGCAGAAGATGGAATAATAATAAAAGACACAATCGACTCGGTTTATTCTGAATCGATTGTGTCTTTTTATTGCCTTAGATGACTGGTGTTTCTATATCACAATATTGACTAACCTGCCTTTGATGACAATCACTTTTTTGGGCTGTTTGCCTGCGATAGCGGCCTGGACTTTTTGACTGGCCAGGGCGACTTTTTCCAGTTCCGCCTCGGATGCATCGGCGGCCACGACAATTTTATCTTTAATTTTACCCAGCACCTGGACAGCGATTTCGACCTGCTGGGCTTTGGCCAGTTCCGGATCGAATGCCGGCCAGGGTTCGTAGGCCAGGGTTGTACAATGGCCCAGCTTTTCCCACAGTTCTTCGCAGATGTGTGGTGCGAATGGCGACAGGATCAGGACAAATTGTTCAAGGACAGTTTTGGGTCGAACATCGCAGCGGCCCAGATGATTGACAAAAATCATCATCTGGCTGATGGCGGTATTGAACGCAAAGCCTTCGATATCCTGGGTGACCTTCTGAATAGTCTGGTGCAGAATCCGCAGGGTATCGGCATCCGGAGCGGTATCCTGCACGGCCTTGTGCAGATTGCCGGTTTCCTGATCCACGATCAGTCGCCAGACTTTTCCAAGGAAGCGGTGTACCCCCTCAACCCCCTGCATACTCCAGGGTTTGGTTGCCTCCAGCGGCCCCATAAACATCTCGTACAGACGCATGGAGTCGGCACCATAGTCGGCGATGACTTTGTCGGGATTGATGACGTTGCCGCGGGACTTGCTCATTTTCTGGTTGTCTTCGCCCAGAATCATCCCCTGGTTGACCAGCTTCTTGAATGGTTCCTGCGAGGAGGTGTAGCCCAGGTCAAACAGCAGCTTGTGCCAGAACCGTGAATACAGCAGATGCAGCACCGCATGTTCGGCACCGCCGATGTACAAATCCACCGGAAGCCAGTACTGTTCTTTTTCCGGGTCAAAGGCTGCGTTGGGATTTTTTGCATCCGTATAGCGGAGGTAATACCAGCAGCTTCCCGCCCATTGCGGCATGGTATTGGTTTCGCGTTTGGCTTTGGTGCCGTCGGGCAGAGTAACATTGACCCAGTGGGAGGCTTTGGCCAGGGGAGGTTCGCCGGTGCCGGTGGGCTTGAAATCTTCGACTTCCGGCAGTCCCAGCGGCAGGTCGCTTTCCTTCAGGGCAATGGTGCGGTCGCCTTCGGTGTGCAGAATCGGGAACGGTTCACCCCAATACCGCTGCCGGCTGAACAGCCAGTCACGCAGCTTGAAATTGACGGTTTTTTTGCCGAGGCCTTGTTCTTCCAGCCAGGCGGTGATTTTTTCCTTGAATTCCGGGGTCTTAAGCCCATTAAATTGGCCGGAGTTGATGGCGATGCCATTGTCACTGAAGCAAATTTCACCTTTTTCCGCCTGGGCAGCCAAGTCGGGATTTTCAGGCTTGACGACCTGAATAATCGGCAGGCCGAATTTTTTGGCAAATTCAAAGTCGCGGTCGTCGTGAGCGGGTACGGCCATAATCGCGCCGGTGCCGTAGCTGATGAGCACATAATCGCTGATCCAGACGGGGATTTTCTGCCCGTTGACCGGATTGATGGCATAGGCGCCGGTGAACTGGCCGGTTTTGTCTTTGGCCAGGTCGGTGCGGTCGAGGTCGCTTTTGCGGGCGGCCTGTTCCTTATAGTCTGCGACGGCCTGCTTGTATTGGGCTGTGGTAATCACATCGACCAGCGGATGTTCCGGGGCCATGACCATATAGGTTGCACCGAACAGGGTATCGGGGCGGGTGGTAAAGACCCGCAGTTTGGCATCGTGGCCGTCCAGCTGGAAGTCCACCTCGGCACCGACGCTTTTGCCGATCCAGTCCTGCTGGAGTTTTTTGATTGATTCGGACCAGTCCAGCCCTTCCAATCCGTCCAGCAGCCGCTGGGCGTATTTGGTGATGCGCAGCATCCACTGCCGCATGGGTTTGCGGATAACCGGGTGGCCGCCGCGTTCGCTGACGCCGCCGACCACTTCTTCATTGGCCAGCACAGTGCCCAACGCCGGACACCAGTTGACGGGGGCATAGGATTCATACGCCAGTCGATGGTCGTTGATATATTTCTCGACAGCGTCTGGTCCCTGGGCCTGGATTTCGGCAGGAATGGGCAATTCCTCAATGGGCCGAGCTTTTTGCAGGGTTTCATCAAACCAGCTATTGTAGAATTTCAGGAAAATCCACTGGGTCCATTTATAGTAATTGATATCGGTCGTATCGACCTGCCGGTCCCAGTCGTAGGAAAAGCCCAGCGACTGAATCTGGCGTCGCATGTTATCGATGTTTTTCTGGGTGGTGATGGCCGGATGAGTACCGGTTTGGACGGCATACTGCTCAGCGGGCAGACCGAAGGCGTCCCAGCCGATGGGGTGCAGGACGTTGAATCCCTTCATCCGTTTATAGCGAGCGACGATATCGCTGGCGGTGTAGCCTTCCGGGTGACCGACATGCAGGCCGGCGCCGGACGGATAGGGGAACATATCCAGCACATAATATTTGGGACGCTGTTCCAGCGGCAAGGACGGATCGGGCTGGGCGGTTTTGGTCTTCGTCGAGCCATCAGGGGCCGCGAAGGTCTTGTTCGAGATCCAGTAGTCCTGCCATTTTTTTTCTATTTGTGTAAAGTTGTATCCGCCTTTTTCCATGGTTATATACCTTACTTCCGGCTGTTCATTCATGTTTTATGCGAAAGAATAAACCGGGGATTATACTATTTTCTGGGGGAAAGAAAAGCTGTAATTTGAAGTATTCAGACAAGGGCAAGCGGCAGCCCCCGGGGTGTCCTTCCTGATAAGACTATACAACAGCTATTTTATCGATACGTGTGTGGCCTAACGACAGGCTATTCAGCAACTGCTGTACGGGGTTTTGTCCATTGATGCAGTGGGGGGGATCGTTATTTCTGGTTTCTGGCGTGCTTTGATGTGGACATATGAAGGTATAAATATATCAAAATCTTGGTTTGTTGTGCAAAAGTTGGATAAAATTATTTCACTTTTTGGCCTTTGGGGGATAAGATACCCCGAATACCCGCCGGGCGGGTATTCAATAATTCATAGAAGATAACAAGAGCAGGCAGGATTCCGCCTTGGGCGGAACCATTTTGTTAGGGACCCAACGTGAGACAGTGGCGATTTGAGATTACCAGTCGGCAGGGTGTTGCCGATGTGCACGGAAAAGCCACGCTTGGCAGCATCCGTGAGCTGGCGATTCAGTCCGTGGACGATGTGCATTTTACACGGGTGTATCTGATTGAAGCGGATTTTGATGAGGCATTTGCCCAACGGGTAGGGCGGGAACTGCTTGCCGACCCCGTATGTCAGGAATATGTCATTGGTCATGCACCGCTGCCTTCGGGGGCCGTGCAGGCGACCCAGGTGGAAGTCCACCTCAAAAGCGGCGTGACCGATCCGACGGCCGAATCCGTTCTGGCGGCGCTGAAAGACATGGGGGCCAAAGCGGTTGCCAGTGTGCGTACCGCGCGCAAATATGTGTTGTTTGGGCCCGTATCGCAGGAGGATGTGCAGACTATCTGCCGTCGTGTCCTGGCCAACGACTGTATTGAGGAAGTGGTTTACGGTAGTGATGCCGAGCCGCCAAGCCCGCATACCCAGCCGTATCAGATGAAGCTGGTGCATGTCCCGATTCGTGAGCTGGATGATGAAGGCCTTGTCCGTCTGAGCAAAGAAAAAGACCTGTTTTTGAATCTGACCGAGATGCGGACGATTCAGGGTTATTTCAATCGCATCGGCCGCGAACCCACCGACATCGAGTTGGAGTCGCTGGCCCAGACCTGGAGCGAGCATTGTGTTCATAAGACATTGAAAAGTGCCGTCGAGATGGACTATGACGGCAAGACCATACGCTTTGGCAACCTGCTCAAGGAGACGGTTTTCAAGGCGACGCAGGAACTGAACAAAGACTGGTGCATTTCGGTGTTTGCCGACAACGCCGGCGTGATTGAGTTTGAGCCGGATATGGCGGTCTGTTTTAAGGTGGAAACCCACAATCACCCCTCGGCCCTGGACCCCTACGGTGGTTCGGCAACGGGCATCGGCGGAGTGATTCGTGACCCGATGGGTACCGGAATGGGGGCCAAACCGGTCGCCAATACCGATATTTTCTGTTTTGCCCGGCCGGATATGCCTTTGTCTGAGGTGCCCAAGGGAGTGCTGCACCCCCGGCGGATTATGAAGGGTGTTGTCTCCGGCGTGCGTGACTATGGCAACCGGATGGGGATTCCCACCATTAACGGGGCGATTTATTTTGATGATCGTTATGTCGCCAATCCGCTGGTTTTCTGCGGCAATATCGGCCTGATTCCCCGTGATAAATGCTTTAAACATCAGAAATCCGGGGATTATATCGTTGTCGTCGGCGGTCGGACCGGACGTGATGGCATCCACGGTGCCACATTCTCCAGCGGCGAGATGACCCACGAACATGAGACGATTTTTTCTCATGCTGTCCAGATTGGTAATGCGATTACCGAAAAGAAGATGCTGGATGTACTGTTGATGGCCCGTGATCAGGGATTGTATGATGCCATTACCGATTGCGGTGCGGGGGGCCTTTCCAGTGCTGTTGGCGAAATGGGCGAAAAACTTGGTGCCGTCGTGGATTTGGATAAGGTGCCGCTCAAATACGCCGGACTGAGTTATACGGAAATCTGGATCAGCGAGGCCCAGGAGCGGATGGTTATTGCGGTCCGTCCTGAGCAAATAGACAAGACGCTGGCTCTGTTTGCGTCTGAAGATGTGGAAGCCACGGTCATCGGGCGGTTTACTGATGACAAGCAGCTTGTCCTGCGATACAACGGCGTGGAAGTCGGTCGGCTGGACATGGAATTCCTGCACGAAGGGATTTCCAAGTATTCCCGCAAGGCGATATGGACTACCCCAAAACTGTCGGAACCGTCCCTTGCTGAAAAGAAAAACTACAACGACGAGCTTCTGGCGATTTTGTCCAGTTACAACGTTGCCAGCAAAGAATGGGTCATTCGTCAATATGACCATGAAGTGCAGGGCGGCAGTGTGATCAAGCCCCTGACCGGGATTGCCAACGATGGTCCTTCTGATGCGGCGGTTATCCGTCCGCTGCATCATTCGGATCGCGGGATTGCGGTGGCCTGCGGGATGAATCCATTCTATGGCGATATCGATCCTTACTGGATGGCTCTGTCGGGCATCGATGAAGCGATTCGCAACCTGATTTGCGTGGGGGCCCGGCCCGACCGAATTGCCCTGCTGGATAACTTCTGCTGGGGCAATTGCAATCGTCCGACGACCTTTGGTACGCTGGTGCGTGCGGCGCAGGCCTGCTATGACGGGGCGATCGGTTTCGGTACGCCGTTTATCTCCGGCAAGGATTCGCTCAATAATGAATTTGTCTGCGAAGATGGTCGGGTGATTTCGATTCCCGCGACACTGCTGATCAGTGCCATCGGGATCGTGGATGATGTCAACCAATGTGTGACCATGGATGTCAAACAGGCGGGTAATTTGCTGTTTGTGGTGGGTTCGACAGCCAATGAATTAGGCGGTTCCCATTATTATCGACTGCACGGCCAATTGGGTGCCAATGTTCCCAAAGTTGAGATCAGCAGGGCACTGCGAACAGCTCAAAAGCTCAGTGAGGCCATCCGCAAGGGCCTGGTGCGAAGCTGTCATGATTGTTCCGAAGGCGGGCTGGCTGTGGCACTGGCGGAAATGGCGTTTGCCGGCGGTTTGGGCATCCAAGCTGATTTGCGCGGTCTGCCGACGACCGAAGAGTGCGTGCGAACCGATGCCCAGTTGTTTAGTGAATCCAATAGCCGGTATATCGTGGAAGTTGCTCCGTCGCATTTTCATGAATTTGCATCGCTGATGTCGCATGTGCCGTTTGGTCAGATTGGTGAAGTGGTACATACCGACCGGTTGACCATTCGCAGCCGCAAACAGCAGGTGGTCGTGGATTGCGATCTGGCCTCTCTGAAACAGGCATGGCAAAAGCCGCTGGCATGGAAATGATAACCCGAAGGAATTTCAATCAAAAGATTAGCTTTCAGGCAGAAAATAAACGATGAAACAGGCAAAAGTATTAGTGTTGCGTGCGGCAGGAGTGAATTGTGACCTCGAAACCCAGGTGGCCTTTGAACTGGCCGGAGCCGCGGGCGAGCGTATTCATATCAACCGGTTGATTGAAAAGCCGTCCCTGCTGGATGGGTTTGATATTCTGGTTTTCCCCGGCGGATTCAGCTACGGCGATGATGTCGCTGCCGGCAAAGTGCTGGCCAACCAGGTTGTGCATCACCTGGCCGAGCCGCTGCATCGGTTTATTGAACAGGGCAAGCTGATTCTGGGCATCTGCAACGGTTTTCAGGTCTTGATTAAAACCGGTCTGCTGCCCGATCTTGACGGTAAAGCCCAGCCGAGCCTGACGGATATGCCCGCCACGCTGACTGACAATGACAGCGGCAAATATGAGGATCGCTGGGTTTATCTGCAGCCCGGCACCAACCGCTGCGTATTTCTGGATCCCGCCCGGCGCCTGTATATCCCGGTGGCCCACGGCGAAGGCAAGATTCTTGTCAAAGACTCGCAGACTCTCGAACGCATTATCGCCAACGGCCATGTGGCTTTTCGGTATGTCGATGAACACGGCAAGCCCGGCCCATTCCCCATTAATCCCAACGGTTCTACCGACGATATCGCCGCATTGACCGATTCGACAGGCCGGGTGATGGGAATGATGCCGCATCCGGAACGGTTTGTCCGCTGGACACAGCATCCCCGATGGACACGGCTGACGGCAAAGCAGAAAGAAGGCATGCCGGATGGGATGACGATCTTCACCAATGCGGTTCGCTATGTGGAGTCCAACTTATAAGGGCTGCCTGGTCTGGTTTCCGGAGGTCTCCGGGAGTATGAGGTCATGACGCACTCCCGAAAACTGGTGTTTGGATGGTATGATTACGCCGTTTTCCTGGGTTATTTTGTTTACGCTTCCGGATCGATAGTCCTTCCCATTGTCCTGGTATCGCTGGCTCGTGAGCTGAAATTTACGCTGGAAGAAGGGGGGCTCAGTGCCGGCGGGGCGTTATCCATTGGCCGTGCAGGGATGATTTTGATTTTTATGCTGTTGTGCGGATTTATGGCCGGCCGGTGGGGTAAACGCCGTGTTTTTGGGGTGTCGCTGTTGCTGACTGCAATTGGTCTTGGATTATCGGCTTGGGCATCCAATTACGGCATTTTATTTTTTGCCTTGATGGTTACTGGAATTGGCGAAGGGGCTATTGAGGGACTGGCAACACCATTTGTGCAGGACTTGCACCCGGACCAGCCGGGACGATATTTGAATTTTGCTCACGCCTTCTGGCCGATTGGACTTCTGTTTACGGTTCTTTTGTTTGGATGGCTGTTGTCTGTTGGGGTGTCCTGGCGGGTGATGATGGCATCAGTTGCCTTCGCTGCCCTCCTTCCAGCGGCAATGCTGCTGGTGCCGCCAAACAAGTATCCCTGCCCCGAACATCCTGAGCCGTTGCACTGGTCTGTGGTTCATCGTCAGGCAATGACGATTCTTGGGATTCGACGATTCTGGCTGTTTTTTGCGGCGATGTTTGTTGCTGGCGGTGGAGAAATCTGTCTGACGTTCTGGTCGGCCAGCTATATCCAATTACATTTTTCGGCTACAGCCTGGTCTGGTGCTGTCGGAACCGCTGTTTTTGCTGCAGGCATGATCTTGGGCAGAACCCTCTGGGCTTATTTTATCCGACAGCATCAGCTTAGCAGGCTGGTCGTCATCTCTGCGATGGGAGGGACTCTCATTACGCTGTGTTTTCCCATGCTGAATCATTTGGGGCTTTTCTTTATCCTGCTGTTTCTGGCCGGATTTGCTACGGCTCCCTTCTGGCCCAGTATTCAGAGCTATTGCACCGATTGCCTGCCCGATGCAGATAAGACCATGATATTTATTCTACTGTCCTGTTCGGGCATTCCCGGATGTGCATTCTTTACCTGGCTGATGGGGTATATCGGGAATTTAAGCGGCAGTCTGGGGCTGGCATTCTATCTGGTTCCAGCGTGTTATCTCCTGCTGGCCCTGATGATTGGGATTGACCGGATGACTCATCAGTCATGGGAGTCGAAAAAAGTTTCCGCTCTTGTTTGTCGGGATTAAAATCCCAAGTCAGGCTTTGCTATGCATTTTGAATGTCGCAAGGAGCGGTATTTGGGGAGTTAGAAAACGGCTTATCACGTTGAATGTCCCATAATTTCATAATGCATTCCATAATACTGGTCACATAAACACTTCTTGGACTTGATGCCTTGAATCAGATTACATAAAATAAGATACACGCAGGGGCATGCACGTAGAGCATCGGAGTGCAAACACGTTTTTTTGAAATAATGCCTAAACCAAGATAGAATAAATCGACTATTATTTAATTGTTAACAAAAATAAAAATTTCCGGGGTAATTTTAACCTCGAAGGGTATTTAGCAGTAGGAAAAATAGTGAAGCAAGGGCATGTACATAATTTCAGTGATGCGATAGATAGATAAACAAACGGCAGGGTGTTGATTACATGAAAGAAACATCCCTTCAGTTCGATGGGAATGATCGTGAAAAGTCAAGCAAAGACGACTTTATCAGTTTGTTTTTATCCAATCAGCGTCGTATTTTCACGTTTATTCTTATGTTTGTCCCCAATCGGTCTGATGCCGAGGACCTGATGCAGGAGACGGCATCTTGGATGTGGAAAAATTTTGACGAATACAAACCCGGAACTAATTTCGGGGCTTGGGGTGTTCAGGTGGCTCGTTATAAGATTCTCAAATTGCATAATCGAACCCAGAATAGCCGGTTGAAATTTGGTGGCGATCTGGTGGACCTGATAGATGCCAGGGCTGAACAGGTTCTGGATAGTGCTTCTCTGAAAATACATGCCTTACGCAAATGTATTTCCGGAATGACCGAGCAGAATCGCCGGCTATTGTATTTGCGTTATGAAGAGGGAATGTCTCCGCAAAAGCTGGCTCAGATGCTGGGGCGTCCGGTACATGGACTCTATAAGACCATGGCTCGGATTCATAAAATGCTGCTTCGATGTGTTCGGCAGAAATTGATTGCCGAGGGAGACGAGTAATGCCGCAGGATAGACCCATCGAACTGGACGAGCTGATTCTCAAGGAGATAGATGGCGTTATCACCGACCAGGAATTCGCCGAACTATCGGAGTGTCTGCGGCGTGATCCGGAGTCGCTTGATTATTATCTTGATTTTATGACGCTGTGTGCCGGCATTCTCAAGCCCGGCGAAGTTACTCTCTGTGATAATGCCTGCTGTTCAGTCTATTCAGCCGAAGAGATTGGTCAGTCGGCCCTCTGGATGGCGCTGGCGGAAAACGAGCGCACTGCCGAGGCAATTCATCTGGAAAAAGCAGAGCCTTTGCCCTCGCTGAATACCCCGCTTGAGATAGCCGCTCGCAGGCAGAATGTGTCGCGTGTGGCACTCTATACGGCGATTGTCTCCACGGCAGCGCTGCTGTTGATGATTGCATTTGTGGTGACCCATCCCCGACAGAGCCGGGATGCCGTGGCCACTCTGACCGGCAGCAGCCAGGCGGTATGGAGCGAAACACCCGGCCTTTCCAAAGACAACAACCGCCTGTATACGCATTCCACATTGAATCTGCTGGAAGGATTTGCGGAAATTACGTTCGATAACCAGGCCCGGATTATCCTGCAGTCTCCGACCCGGATCGATATTGAAGATTATAATCAGATCTATCTGAGCAGCGGGAAATTATCCGCAGTGATTCCACCTTCTGCGGTTGGATTTGTGGTTCGTACTGCAGCGGCCACCGTGGTGGATTACGGGACGGAATTCGGCGTTACAGCGGATGCCGCCGGGCATACGGAAGCCCATGTCTTTGAAGGCAGAGTGGAACTGCGAAGTGGTTCGGATCCGATTCGATTTGCAGGGCTTATGAAGCTGACCAAAGGTCTGGCCGGTCGTGTCAGCGAAACCGGTCAGCTTATGCCGGAAGTGATGCCGGCGCTGCCGTCGTCCTATGTTCGGCATCTGCCCGCAAAGCCGACATTCGGCCAGCCGGGCAAACGTTTAGATTTAGCCGATATTGTCGGGGGGGGCAATGGTTTTGGGACAGGCCAGGACTGTGTCGGGATAGAACCTATCTCCGGCAAGATCGTCAAGGATTTGCTGCTGGTGAATCGAAAGCTGGGGCGTTCACAGTATTTTCCGGTTCCCGAAAACCCCTTCATTGATGGGGTGTTTGTGCCTTTTGGAGGGGATGCTCCGCAGATTGTCACATCACAGGGGCACCTTTTTGACCAGTGTCCAGCAACGGACGGCTGTTATTGGATTGAGATTACCAATAAGCCGGTTGCCAGTATCGGTGGGAATGCCGGCGGGGAGGCTCTTGATCTCCATCTGGTTCGTCTGGGCGGAATCCAGTTCGGCGTACCGATGCATCCGGGTATTATGATGCACTCCAATACGGGGATTACGTTTGATTTGGATGCCATCCGGGCATCGATTCCCGGTGTGCGCATCCGTCGTTTTACGGCCTTGTGTGGTATGTCAGACACCGTAATTCAGCAAAATGTTAAAGCGGACATGTGGGTTCTGATAGATGGTCAAAAGCGACGACAGGAACATTTAATCTATAACCAGACCAGTCATTATACGAATATCGAGGTGGACATTGATGACCACGATCGATTTTTAACGCTTGTGTCAACCGATGGCGGAGACAGCAATGGTGGTGACTGGACCTTCTTTGGCGATCCGGCTTTGGAACTGGAGCCGGTCTGGCAGCAACGTCCCTAATCTGAGTTCTTTTACAAATCCATCAATCGCTGCTTTGATGCAGAAGTGTTAGTGGCATATGAATGACTCTGTCCTGTCAGAAAGGAGGGCCGTGTTGGTCTTAAATAAGAGGCAGTGATAACACATTGTAAAAAGAGTAATGGTTCATTCAAATCATGTTATTGTTTAGGAGAGGTGTTATGAGTAAAGCAAGCAAATGTCTATGGGTCGCTGTGTTGGCGACGATGACGGTGATGTCCCTGCAGGCGTCTGCGGCGTCTATTTCGATGAATTTTGTCGAAAACGCAACCAACCAGATCCTGGCTGGAGGAACTCCGATTGGCCCGATCGGAACAGATGGTGTTTACTGGAATCACAATTCCGCGGTAGGTACTCCCTGGGCAACCAACTCGATGTCCAATCTGATCGATGATACCGGCGCTGCCACGGGCGTGAATGTTTCCTGGAGAAGCTCGAATACGTGGTATACCGGTGAAGGTACCGGCAGCGACGAGGCCAAGCTGTCTGTCGGCTATCTGGATGACGGCGTGACCACCAGTCCGTATGGCGTCCAGGTGATCTTTACCAATATCCCGTATGCCCGGTATCGCGTATATGGTATGTATGCGTCAGATACGAACCAGAATACCTCGCCATATATTGTCACCATGCGGAATTTTGAGGTCAACGGTGTCTGGGTTCTGGGCGGAACGGATGCCACGACCGCACAGGCCTATGGCCGAGCGGATCGCAACTTTACGGCCAATGGTGCGTATTGGACCAAAATTGAGCCAGGTGTCAAGGTCGGCAATTATTGGACGATTGAAACCTCTGGGGCAACCCTGACCATCAGAGGGTTACCGAGAAATGGGTCTCAGCGAGGTTCGCTTTCCGGTGTGGTAATTCAGGAACTGGATCCGTTCCTGGGTTATGATCCTGATCCTGCGGTTGGCAAGGAAGTTCCGCTCAGCCAGGTGTTGAGCTGGAAACAGGTTCCCCAGGTCGGCGGTCTGGGCGTAACCTATAAGGTCTATTTCGGGACCGATCCCAATTCAGTGAATCTGCCTCTGGTCAAAACCACCACGACTGATTCGGCTGATTTCTTCTATGATCCCGATCTGGCCAACAGTATGAAATACTACTGGAGAGTGGATGCTCTGGAGCCTAATCTGGCGGGATCTCCGATTGTTCATACAGGCGATACATGGTGGTTTACCACCCAGCCGCCTTCACCACGCATCGAAACCAACCCGGTCAGTATGACGGTCCCGGCGGGTACAGCACAAGTGCAGTTTTCGGTGAAGGGCATCAATATCGCCACCTATCAATGGTACAAAGATGGAGTTGCCCTGACGGCAGCCCCGGCTCTGTATACAGGCCAGAATACCGATACCCTGACCATTCTGGATGTTCAGGTGGCCGATGAAGGCTTCTATTATTGCGTGGCTGATAACAGTCTGAATCAGCCTGCCACTTCGACTTCGGCTCAGCTTCTGACTAAACGCCTGGTTGGCTGGTGGAAACTTGACGGTGATTTGACGGATTCGGTTGATGAAGTGATAGCCGGTGCACCCGCTCACGACGGCGTCTCTGCCGATCCGAACTATGTCGTTGGCAAAGACGGCAGCGCATTGCAGTTCTTTGGCGGTACAGATGATATTGTTACGATCAACAACAGCGTGGACTTCTTCAATTTCTATCCGCGTGGTTATACCGTCAGTGCCTGGGTGAATATGCAGGAAAAAACCGGTGCTGACTGGGGTGCCTTTGTGGCCAAGCAGCAGCGCGAAGACGGAGCCAGCTGGAAAGGCTTTATTCTGAGCCATCAGTCTGCAGGCCAGGCAGTATCTACTCTGCGTCAGTCATTCAATGATCTGGGATCAGGTACCGATGTGGATGACAACAAATGGCATCTGGTCGTCGGAACCTATGATGCGGCTACCCAAGTGGGTAAGGTCTATGTGGATGGTGTTCTGAAGGGACAGGCTACCAATACCGCTGCGGTGGAGACGAATCCCAGAGCCCTGATTTTCGGGGAAGAAGTATCGACAAGCAGGATTTCGCCTTATATCGGCCAGCTTGATGACGTTCGCATCTGGAGTTATGCGATTGATCCGGTTACGGTTGCAGTGCTGTACACGGATTTCAATCCGGGTGCCGAAGTCTGCGTTGAAAATCCGGAATATGATGTGGCCGGCCCGGATGGCATTGGCGATGCATTCCGCGATTGCCGCGTCAATCTGTATGATTTTGTGCCGTTTGCGAACGCCTGGCTCGATTGCAATATCGTGCCGACCTGCATCCCCTAACCAGGATGTAAAATACATGGTATCGCATTTGTGAATTCAACGGGACTGGAAAGCCCTGAACTCTTGGGGCTTTCCAGTCTTTTGCGGCTTTGCTTGTTGATATGAGTTGATATTACAGGAGGGCTGCTCAGAGGTGGGGGTAGGGAAGGGGGAGTGTGCATCTATCAAAGAGGAAACGTCAGGTTAGTATTTGCTAATCTGTTCAGGAAATTATGCCCCACGTTGCTTGTTGCAAGTTAACAAGCAAAAAAAGTGCGTGGTTGATACTCTCGTGCTCAGTTGAAATGAGCTGGAAAATATAAAGCTGGATTCGGATGCATAACCCATAAATAATGGATGATCGTATTTGGGCGTGATTTTCCTGGTTTTGTGTTTTTCCGGTCAACTTCAGAGGTCATTTTGACGTATTCATGAGGGGGCATTTATCGAGATATAGTCCGGCAGGACAAATTCATTGTTTTCTGCACAGAGGAAAAAAGATGAATATGAATATCCATCGGCCGTTTTATCTTGCAGTTGTTACTTTATTGTTTTGTTATGTAACGGCCTGGGGCGGGTTATTTGAACCGCCGCTCCAAAACGCCAGCTTTGAAGATAACCCCCTCGCGCCGGGAGCTGTGACTTATACGTTCAACAACTGGCATGACATCAGCGGCTGGGTGGAATATACCACCGGCCCGGCCGGTAATGGCCTTCCTCTGACACCCTATGGCAATATCTGGGCGGGGTTTATAGGGAATGCCCCGAATCCCAATACGGGTTTAATTTACCAGCAGGTCGGGACCTGGTCGGAAAATATGGGGTGCGAAGTGATTTTTCTTTTTGGGAAACGAGCCGGCAAGGCGGCTTTCCCGATGCGAATTGCCCTCTGGGCTGGCGGCACCGTGGCCAGCGCTGCTGATGGCGTGTCACTGACGGCTATTGGGGCGACCATGATTGACAGTGTGATCATAACCCCCGATTTTGGCGGGCAGGATGTCGCAACCCTCGAAAGCCATGTTTTTTTGACTACAGGGACCGGCCGTTCAACAACGGATGCCTTATGGCTTGAATTTAAAAGCATGGGGACAATTGACAGCCAGATGTATATTGATCATGTCCAAATCAGGGCCGCGGTTCTTTGCAATACTCCCTTCCCGGCCAACGGCGCAGTCCGTGTCCGCCCGAGCCTCGAATTGAGCTGGCAGGAGCCTCCTCTGGAAAATGCGACTTATAATCTTTATTTTGGTCCTAATCCCGATGTTGCGTCCAATCCCACATGGACGAATGTTCATCCGCCGTTTAATCCCGGTATTCTGGATTATATGACTCCCTATTACTGGCGAGTCGATACGATTGTGGAAGGCACGATTATCAAGGGCGATGTCTGGACCTTTACCATCGGGGGCAAGACTTCAAATCCAACCCCCGCAAACGGGGCGATTAATCTGCCAATGACGGACAAGAATCTGACATGGACAGGCGACAGTTGGGCAACATCCTTCAAAGTGTATGCCGGCAGACAGTTTCCGCTGTCCTATCAGGGGGAAGTGACAACCCCGATGTATCCGAATTATCCGACTCCCTATGAATTGACGACCTATTATTGGCGTGTGGATGAATATGTTGATGGTCAGCTTGCTGTCGAGGGTGATGTCTGGCAGTTTTCCACGCGTCAACGCATGGATGTTTGTCCGGACGGGGATCTGAGCGGTGATTGTGTTGTCGGGCTGGCGGATCTTCTGCTGATGGCTGAGCAATGGCTGGATCCGTTTGGCTGCGATGGATTTCCCACTACCTGTGCGGACCTGGTCGGTCAGGATGGTGTGAATCTGTCGGATATGGCGGTGATTTCATCCAACTGGCAGCAGCGTGGGGAATCTACGATTGTCATCAATGAAATCCACTACAATCCGGACCTCAAAACCGATCTGGTTGAATTCATTGAATTGTATAATACCGGTCCGTTTGATGTGGATATTTCCGGCTGGCGTTTCTGTGACGGGGTGGATTATACCTTCCCGCAGGGCACGATTTTTCCGGCAGAAACCTATCTGGTGGTTGCTGAGGATCCGAGTCTGGCGTATAGTCCGGTGACCCTGACCCAGAAATACGGTACTCCGGCCCATCTGGTGATGGGGCCATTTTCGGGTTCGCTCAATAATGAAGGCGAAAATATAGAGTTATGCGACGCCAGGGGAAAGACTATTGATCGGGTCGATTATCAATTGGGCTTTCCCTGGCCGACGGTTGGCGATGCAGTGCCGGATGTGGCCCCCGGAGGAACTGGCCATTCGATCCAGCTGATTCATCCCAAGCTTGACAATAATCTGGCCGGAAGCTGGCGCAGCGCTTATCCAACCCCCGGGGATATGAACGTGGCTGTTTTTGCAGAGAATTGTCCCCCGCAGATTAGGCAAGTGGCCCATTTGCCCGAGCAGCCCAAAGGCGGGCAGGTTGTAACGATTACCGCCAGGGTAACGGATCCGGATGGCGTGGCTTCGGTCAATCTGCGTTATCAAGTGGTGAATCCGGGCAGCTATATCCCCATTACGCTGCCCAATCTCAATACCGCCACTCCGACGGTTCCGAATCCGGACTATGAAAACGCCGCCAACTGGACGACAGTGGCCATGCTCGATAACGGACAAAATGGGGATGTTGCGGCCGGGGATGATATTTATACCGTGCAGCTGCCCGCTTCGGTGCAGGTGCATCGGCGTCTGATTCGCTATCGCATTACGGTGACGGATAAGACCGGTTTGAGCCTGCGTGTTCCGTATGCCGATGACCCGCAGCCCAACTTTGCCTATTTTGTTTATGATGGGGTGCCCGCCTGGAGCGGTGCAATCAATCCGGGCGGCAGTGCTCCCCTGAATGTGGTGAAGGATTTCGATCCGGTTGTGATGCGGTCGCTGCCGGTCTATCATCTGATTGCGAGGGAAACGGATGTCCTGACCTGTCAGTATAATAGTTCCTGGGATGATACTCAGTATCATTTCGGCGGGACGCTGGTCTATGACGGCAAAGTCTATGACAACATTCACTACCGTATTCGCGGACAAGCCTCGACCTTCAATTGGGGGAAAAATAAATGGAAATTCGACTTTAACCGGGGTCATTACTTCCAGGCTCGGGATAACTATGGCAATCAATACGCCGAAAAATGGGACAAGATGAATGTCGGTATGGGCGGCTGTCCGTGGTGGCAGTATCCGCATCCCGGTACCTGGAATCAGGGGGCAGGCGGGCTGTTCCTGAATGAAACACTGGGCTATCGTCTCTACAACATGGCCGGCGTTCCCGCCAGCAATACCCATTATTTCCAGTTCCGCATTATCGATGCCGCAGAAGAAACCGGCTCTACACAATACGTTGGTGATTTCTGGGGGCTGTATCTGGCTATTGAAAATCCGGATGGTGCCTTTCTCGACGAACGTGGTCTGCCGGATGGCAATCTCTATCGCATGGACAGCGGCTATGATAAGAAAAATCAGGGTGCCACACAAGTCAAGGATAACTCGGATATCGCTTCCTTTGTGAGCGCTTCGACCGGATATAACAAGACCGAACCCTATCAACCCCTGTCCTGGTGGCAGGCCAATACCGATCTGAAGACCTATTACAGTTCCAAGGCGACAGGTATTGCGATTAATGATTCGGACCGAAGACCCGAAGCCAACTGCATCTATTACAGGAATCCTGTTCTGGGCAAGTGGGTGATGCTGCCCTGGGACCTTGATCTGACGTTCGAGTGGGGCACGCACTATACGGACTGGGAGCACTGGAAATATGTGCTCAGCTACACCGAAGCCAATATTGAGTATCAGAATCGATGCCGCGAGCTGCTGGATTTGCTGTTCAATCCCGAGCAGGTTGGTCAGGTGGTTGATGAAATCGCCGCCGTGATCAGCGATGCTGACCCAGCCAAATCGTTTATTGAGGCCGAACGTGCGATGTGGGATTATCATCCGCGCATCAGCAAGAAAGGGCTGTGGTATGCCAATAATGAATTCCTGACCAGTGCGTATGGAGGGACTCAGGACTGGGCGGGGATGCTGACCTATTATAAAACGGTTCTTTCTCCGACCGGGTACAACAACGGCTACAGCTATGGCGTCAAGGCATTAACTGCTGAGGCGATGGATGCTTCCATTCCGAATAAACCCACGGTGTCGTATATTGGTTCAGCCGGCTATCCGACCAATGATCTGCGGTTCCAGACGTCGGCTTTCAGCGATCCGCAGGGAGCGGGAACATTTGCTGCGATGAAATGGCGGATTGCCGAAGTGCGTCCCTTCAGCAAACAGCCGCTGCCGACCATTACCGCCGGGGGCGGGAGTACCGAACCGACCCCGATTACGCTGATTGCTCCGCAGATCAGCTGGAAATACTTCAAGGGGACTGCGGAGCCGTCCTGGCCGGTGGAAAGCTGGCGTGAGCCTGGCTTTAATGACAAGGACTGGGCGACGGGCCAGACCAGTATCGGCATGGGGGATAATGATGATAATACCATTTTAGCTGATATGCTTAAATCGTATTATACGGTGTACCTCAGAAATACCTTTGATATCTCTGATGTCAGCCGAATTCAAAACCTGACACTGCATGTGTATGTGGACGATGGCTGCATCATCTGGATTAATGGCACCGAAGTCAGCCGGCCGTATTGTCCGGATGGCTTTATCGCCTACAACCAGGCGATTGCCACCAATCATGAAGCAGCCAGCTATGAGACGGTCGTTTTGAAGGCCCCGTACACTTATCTGGTCAATGGGACCAATACGATTGCGGTTCAGGCCATTCAGTCCAGCCCCGCCAGCTCAGATTTTTCGATTGATGTCAGTCTGACAGCGGAACTGGCCCCACAGATTGGTCCTGATCCCTTCTATGAACCCTCTTATGCCTATCGCGTGACTCCGGGCAAGTATGAAATCGATGCTGTCTGGGAAAGCGATGAGCTGACTTCCTTCAGCAGCACGGTGGCCATCCCCGGCAGTGTTGTCAAGCCCGACCGGACTTACCGAGTCCGCTGCCGCATGAAAGACAACACCGGCCGCTGGAGCCATTGGTCCAATCCGGTGGAATTCGTCGCCGGGCAGCCCCTGGCCGGGGGAGTCCTTGATTCGCTCCGCATTACGGAATTGATGTATAATCCCGCACCGGATAGCGCTGGTGCTTATGACAGCCAGGAATACGAATTCATCGAGCTTAAAAACATCGGCTCGACTGCGATATCCCTGAGTACCGTTACCCTAAGCGACGGGATTAGCTTTGATTTTGCCACAGCTCCGGAAGGCTTGCGCATGCTGGGTGCAGGCCAGTATGTTCTGGTCGTTAAGAACAAGACTGCTTTTGAGTCTCGTTACGGCACGGGGGTTTCGGATCGGATAGCAGGTCAGTATTCAGGCAGGCTCTCCAACGCCGGTGAAACTCTGCTTGTTAGCGATTTCTGGAATGGTACCATTGTGCAGTTTGCCTTCAATGACGGCCTCGGCTGGCCGGCTGCTGCCGACGGCGGTGGGCACTCTCTGGTCGTTAAGGATTATGCCCTCGAAGATCAGCCCTTCGGAACGCTCAACTACGGCGGGAACTGGCGTGCCAGCACCTACCGTCATGGTTCTCCGGGCCAGGATGACCCCGCTGCCATTGTTGATGTTCGGCTCAATGAGGTGATTGCTCATACGGACTATTCAGATCCGGATCGCCCTGACTATGATTCCAATGACTATATCGAGCTGTTCAATGTGTCGGATTCCCCGGTTGCGATCAATGGTCACTGGTATCTGTCAGACGATATTGATCAGCTTAAAAAATGGCCGTTACCCGCATCGACGCTGGCTGCCGGCGGACGTATCGGCTACGATGAAGTCAGCGGTTTCCACAATCCCATTACCCAGGGCTTTGGTCTGGATAAGGCCGGCGAGCAGGTCTTCCTGTCCTATCTGCCCGGCACCAGCCAGGACCGCATTGTCGATTGCATCCGCTTTAAAGGGCAGGAAAATGGCGTTTCGCTGGGTCGTTATCCCGATGGTGGCGATTACTGGTTTACTATGCCGCCATCCCGACAGGCTGCCAATCAGACTCCCATTCAGGATGTGAAGATTTCAGAGCTGATGTATCATCCGCTGGAAGGTTCGACTCACGAAGAATACATTGAACTGTATAACCCTACGGGTGCATCGATCCTGCTGGCCAATGCAGACGGCTCCTGGCGGCTGGACAATGCTGTGTCGTACGTCTTTCCGGCCGGAGTATCGCTGGCTGCCGGCCATCGGCTGCTTGTGGTTCCCTTTGATCCGGCGGATTCCGTCCGTCTGGAAGCCTTTAAGACGGCTTATGGTACAACCTCGCTGACGCCCGGAGTAAACATTTTTGGGCCGTATGAGGGGGCGTTGTCCAATGGCGGCGAACGGTTGGCTCTCGAACGGCCGCAGGCGCCCGATGCGATCGGAGATCCGGTTTCCTGGGTTCAGGTGGATGAAATCTACTATGGCACGTATTCCCCCTGGCCGGTTCAGGCCGACGGTCTGGGCAAGTCGCTGGAACGGGTGTCTTGGAATTCTGCTGCAAGCGGTAACGATCCGCACAGCTGGCATGCTGCTGCCCCGTCTCCGGGGTATTAATACAGCCCTGGATTCAAAATCGGAATCCTATGTACTCTTTACCTGTTTACGCAGTGCAGTGACAGAGGGGATGCGTAGAGTGTTGATGTGTGTCCGTTTGGCGATGTCATAGGGTAATGAAAGCCGGGGCGGTTTCCCGGGTTTGTCCCCGGGAGGGCTTGTTTTGCAACAGAACCCATTCGACCCATCCGCCTGGAGTATCCTGATTTGCCATGCGATTTTTTTGGTTGCTCTTTGCTTGCGGTCAGTACTATAATATCCCTGAGTCAGATTTTGAGGAATAAGACCAAGGGAGACTGCCATGACCCAAAAAGGAAGTCGCATAGCGTGTTTCATCTACCTCCTGCTCAGTGTGTTTGTCTCTGTACCCACCCGTGCCCAGATGCCCGTCTATGCCCCGGATGAAAACACCCGCCTGCTGAATGAAATGATTGATATCAGTGCCGACTTTCGCAGCTTTGTCAACACTTATTACTGTGCCGACAAGCTTGTCGATTTCGATCCTGCCACCGGCCGGGGCAAACTCTGCTACCTGCGGCACGAGTACACCGCCCGGCAGGCCTTTGACAATATGCTGGGGGCCCTGAGTCCTGTTCAGGCCAACGAATTCCCCTCCATCGAATATGCCGCATCCCCTGAACTGCCCTTTGCGATTGAATTTATCTCGCCTCGTACCTTCCGTATCCGGGCCGTCTCCCGGTTTCAGGTCAAATCTGATGAACCGTCTTTGATGCTGGTCAACGGTACAGTCCAACAGGACCGCACCGGCTGGAAATACCAGACCGTCCAGGGGATGCACCGTTATACCAGCAGTTTCGGCTCTGTGACCCTTACGCCGTCTCCGTTTCATATCGAAGTACGCGATGCGCAGGGGCGAGTCCTGACCCATTCAATCCACATGCAGGATAGCAGCGAAACCTTTACTCCCTTGCTGCCGTTTTGCTTTGTACGCAGGGCGTCAGACTACTCTACCAGTTTTGCTGCCGTTTTTCGCCTGTCTGCCAATGAGAAAATATTCGGCTGCGGTGAATCCTTTACCGCGTTCAACAAACGGGGCCAGCGGGTGGTTCTCTATACCGATGATTCCAATGGCGTCCAGAACGAAACCATGTATAAACCTATTCCGTTTTACATGAGCAGCCGCGGTTACGGCGTCTTCATGCACACCTCTACCCCCATTACCTGTGATTTCGGCAAATACTACAATAGCGTGAATACCATGATGATTGGCGATGACCAACTGGACCTGTTTTTCTTTTTGGGGGCCCCCAAAGACATTCTCAGTGAATATACCGCCCTTACCGGCCGAGCCGCCATGCCTCCGCTGTGGTCGTTTGGTTTCTGGATGAGCCGGATCACTTATTTTTCCGAAAAAGAAGGCCGTACCGTCGCCCAGAAACTCCGCCAGAATCAGATTCCCAGCGACGTGATTCATTTTGATACCGGCTGGTTCGAGACCGACTGGCGGTGTGATTACCAGTTCTCCCCCTCCCGTTTTGAAAATCCGGCCCAAATGATCGCCGACCTCAAAGACCAGGGGTTGCGTGTCTGCCTGTGGCAATTGCCCTATTTTGTGCCCAAAAACTCTCTGTTTCCCGAAATTATCGAAAAAGGTCTGTTTGTCCGCGACCGCAAAGGCAACCTGCCGTACGAAGATGCGGTTTTGGATTTTTCTAATCCCGCAGCCATTCAGTGGTATCAGGATAAAATCGCCGGCCTGCTCAGGCAGGGCGTCAGCGTGATCAAGGTGGATTTCGGCGAAGCCGCACCTGCCAACGGCCTCTATGCATCCGGCAGAACCGGTTTTTATGAGCATAATTTGTATCCGCTGCGTTACAACAGGGCCGTCGCGGAAATTACCCAAAAAGTCACCGGTGACACCATCATCTGGGCCCGAAGTGCCTGGGCCGGAAGCCAGCGGTATCCTCTGCACTGGGGCGGGGATGCGGCCAATACCAATTCTGCGATGGCTTCCACACTTCGTGCCGGATTGTCGCTGGGCTTATGCGGTTTTTCATTCTGGTCCCATGACATGGGCGGATTTGTCAAAACGTCTCCCGAAGATATTTACCGCCGCTGGATGGCCTTCGGTATGCTTTGCTCCCATGCACGCAGCCATGGTGCTCCCCCCAAAGAGCCGTGGGAATACAGCGACGATTTCCTCAACACCTTCCGCAAAGCCGACCAGATGCGGTATCGGCTCATGCCCTATATCTATGCCCAGGCTAAAGACTGCAGCGAACGCGGCCTGCCCATGGTCAGGGCCTTGTTTGTCGAATACCCCAATGACCCCGGTTCATGGCTGGTCGATGACCAATATCTTTTCGGATCGGATATGCTGGTGGCGCCGCTTCTGGAAAACAGTCCCGCTCGCGATGTCTATTTGCCCCCGGGCAAATGGATTGACTACCAGAGCGGCAAAGTGTTTACCGCCGGCTGGAACCACATTGAAGCCGGCTCGGTTCCGGTGGTGATTCTGATTCGGGACGGAGCGGCTATCCCGCACATCAAACTGGCTCAATCGACGGCCTTTATGGACTGGTCTGCTCTGGAACTGGTAACTTACACCGCCGACAGCAAATCCGCCCAGGGCTTGGTCTGTCTGCCGTCAGATCAGAAACTGCATCGACTGGAATTGACCTCAGACGGCCAGCAGTTCCATCTGGTCTCCGATCCGCTGGCAGGTAAGGTCACCTGGACAATTCACGCTGCCGTGGAATAGAAAATCACCTTGCCGATAAGAAGAAAAAGCACATCGCATTTGTCTTGATTTGTGAAAAGCAGCGATGTATCCCAGAGCATACTTTCATAAATTACGTTATGCCCTGGAAATAATGAAACTTATTTGGGTTTGAACTCATCTGTTGACCTTAGATGCAATACAGTATAGTATAGCATAGCAGTGATGGTTTCTGGGTTATCTGGATGTGGTATAGCTATAAATTACAAATGATGATTTAAGGAGAACTCAATGAGACACGGTCCATTCCCCGCCAGCAGTTCATTTCTTGTGGCAAGCATGCTTTGGGTCAGTTGCATGGTGTATGCCGAATCCGCACCCGAATCACAATCTGCGGGAGCAGTCAATTTAGCCCTGGTTGCTGTGCCATCCAGCTCGTACGTATCGGGAGACACGTCTCTGGAGGCTCTCAATGACGGCTATGATCCAAGACGCTCCCTCGATAATCGTCGGGGCTCCTATGGCAACTGGAATCGCACCGGAACACAGTGGGTTCAATATGACTGGAGCCAGCCTGTCAGTGTCAATAAAATCGATGTGTACTGGTGGGCGGACCGCCAGGGTATTCGCGTGCCAAAAGCCTGTCGTCTGTTGTATTGGGATGGAAAGGCGTTTGTTCCCGTCCCCAACCCCTCCGGCCTGGGCGTCGAAGAAAACCGGTACAATACCACTACCTTTGACGAAGTTACCACCTCCAAGCTCAAGCTTGAAATGGATTCTGATGGCACGTTTTCGACCGGTATTTTGGAATGGAAAGTCTATGATTCCGGCAAATCTCCGGACTTTCCGCCCTCTGTTGAAGCGGGTGTTGACCGTGTGGTGGTTCTGGGCGGCAAGACTTATCTGTCCGGCCATGTCAAGACCCTGCAAGGCAAAGGCGGAGATGTGAAAGTCACCTGGTCCAAAATTTCCGGCCCCGGCACAGTGACCTTTGCAGATGCAGCCCGGACCGAAACGACGGCGGTCTTTTCAGACGTTGGCGACTATGTTCTCCAGTTGACGGCAGCCAGGGGGACGTTGTCTGCCTCTGATTCTTTAATGACCAAAGTGATTGCCCCTCCGCCGGCAACGCATCTGAGCCTGATTGATACCAGAGCTTATACGCTGGATAGCTCGCTATGGAACAGCCGGGCTAAGGCACTGATTGTCAATTGGATTCCTCATTGCATCGCTAAAATTTCCGACCCCGAAGTCAAAGAAGGCGGCATTAATAATTTTATCGACGCTGCCAACAAGCTGGCCGGCAAACCCGCCGGACCTCACCGCGGTTATGTTTTCTCCAATGCCTGGGTTTATAATACCATTGAGTCCATCTGTGTTGCTCTGATGGTGGATCCGCAGGGTGACAAGGAAATCATTGAGGCCCAGAAGGCGATGAAACAGACCCTCGAGGACTGGATTCCCAAGATTCTGGCTGCTCAAGAACCGGATGGTTATCTTCAGACGGCCTTTACTCTGAGCAATCGCAAACGCTGGTCGCCCGAATATCGCGGTGATCATGAAGGCTATGTCGCGGGTTATTTTCTGGAATGTGCCATTGCGCATTACATGCTGACCGAGAGGTCGGATGACCGGCTGTATCGAGCGGCCAAAAGGCTGGCGGATTGCTGGTACAATAACATTGGGCCGGCACCTAAAAAAGAATGGTATGACGGCCACCAGGAAATGGAGATTGCCCTGGTTCGTTTCGGTCGATTTGTGAATGACGTAGAAGGGAAAGGGGCCGGCGATAAATATATCCAACTGGCGAAATTCCTGCTGGATTGCCGCAAAGACGGCAGCGAATATGACCAGAGTCACCTGCCGGTGATTCAGCAGTACGAAGCCGTAGGCCATGCCGTGCGTGCCACGTATTCGTATGCTGCGATGTCGGATGTGGCCATGGAAACCGGCGATACCGATTACCAGAGTGCTGTGATGTCCTTGTGGGATAATATCGTCAATAAAAAATATTATGTGACCGGCGGCGTCGGAAGCGGAGAAACTTCGGAGGGCTATGGTCCCAATTATTCGCTGCCGCATAATGCCTATTGCGAATCCTGTTCCAGTTGCGGCGAGATTTTCTTCCAGCACAAACTGAACCTGGCTTATCATGATGCGCGATATGCCGACCTGTACGAAGAAACCCTGTATAATGCCTTGTTAGGCTCGATTGATCTGGAAGGCAAAAACTTCTATTATCAAAATCCGCTTGAGACTCGCGGTATGCGTTACCCCTGGCATGTCTGTCCGTGCTGTGTCGGCAATATCCCCCGCGTTTTGCTGATGCTTCCGACCTGGACGTATGTCAAGGATAAAGACAGTGTCTATGTGAACCTGTTTATCGGAAGCACGATGAAAGTGGGCGAGGTGGCAGGGACTGACGTTACGATGGTTCAGAAAACCGATTATCCCTGGAGCGGCGATGTGGCGATTACGGTCAATCCCGCCAAAGAATCCCAATTTGCTGTCAAAATTCGCGTCCCAAATCTTAGTGTCAGCGATTTGTATTCCAGCACCCCCGATGCGGATGGGATTGTGTCCATCAAAGTCAACGGCACACCCGTCACCCCGGCGATCGACAAAGGCTATGCGGCCATCGACAGAACCTGGAAAGCCGGCGACAAGATCGAACTGGTTCTGCCGATAAAAATCCAGCGTATCAAGGGGATTGACAAAATTGCCGCCACGCGAGGACGGGTTGCCCTGCGGGTTGGACCGCTGATTTACTGTGCCGAACGTGTGGATCAGGATATTACCAAAGTGCTTGATCCCAAATCGGAATTAACACTCCAGTGGCAGCCGGATTTGCTGGGCGGAGTGAATATCATCAAAGGCACATTTGCTGACCATTCGTCATTTCTGGCAATCCCGTACTACGCCCGCCAGAACCGCGATGAGCAGGCCGGTTCCAGTCGCGGCGAATTCGGCGGCCCGGATGCCGTGGGCGGCGGCAATACCGGAGTGCCTGACCCGCAGCGGCGCCGGGGTCGTTCAGGCGGTTCCACCGTCTGGCTCAAAGACCAGTAATCCCCAACGGGGATTGGTGTGTGGCAGCGTAAAAAACATAGCCTGGTCCATTGCTGGACCAGGCTGTTTTTTTGGGGGAAAAACAGGCACATTATAAAGGGGGGGGCTTTGGGAATAACACTGGATTGTTCCTAAAAAGAGTGTACAATTAGCCGATATATCCGATGGATGTTTGATGTCGCAAGGGAATATCAGCAGAATGCCTTCGGTATGGAATTGACCTCAGGCACGGAGGCTTGAGTTGCTTTCGCGGCATGATGAAGCAAGTAATTTGATCGTTGTCCTGCCTGACGGGGGAGGCTATTGCGGGGCAACTGAGAAATAGCAGCAGAAGTGAACATAAAATACGGCAGTAGGTGATATGAACATTCTCATTACAGGCGGTGCAGGTTTTATCGGGTCACATCTGGCAGAACATTTGCTGGAGCAGGGGCACTCGGTGATTGCCTTAGACAATCTCAGTACAGGCAGTCTGGGCAATATACGTCATTTGCTGAATCGCAAAGGGTTTAGTTTTGTGCAGGAGGATGTCCGCAACAGCCAGACGCTGCATGTGCTGGTGCCGCAGTGCGACAGTATTTTTCATCTGGCGGCAGCGGTGGGGGTTAAACTGATTGTCGAGCAGCCGGTTCATACGATTGAAACCAACATTCACGGTACTGAAGTCGTGCTGGCAGTAGCTAACAAATTCCGGAAGAAAGTGCTGATTGCCTCCACCAGCGAGGTTTATGGCAAAAGCGAAGCGATTCCCTTTTACGAAGATGATGATACAGTCCTGGGCAGTACGCGTTTTAGCCGGTGGTCATACGCCTGCAGCAAGGCGATTGATGAGTTTCTGGCGTTGGCGTATCACCAGCAATACGGGCTGGAGGCGGTGATAGTCCGGCTGTTTAATACGGTGGGACCTCGACAAACCGGACAATATGGAATGGTTGTGCCCAGATTTGTCGAAAAAGCCTTAAAAAATGAGCCGATTGAGATTTATGGTACCGGCCAGCAAAGCCGATGTTTCTGTTGTGTCTATGATGTGGTCCGCGCCCTGGGGCAATTGATGGCGAATCCGGATACGGCAGGGCGTGTATTTAATCTGGGAAGCGACCGGGAAATCACGATTGACCAGCTTGCGGATATGGTTATCGGACTGACTGGCAGCCGGAGTGAAAAAAAGTATCTTTCGTATGAGCAGGCATATGGCAAGCCATTTGACGATATGATACGTCGCGTGCCCGGCTTAAAGCGTATTCAGGAAGCGATTGGGTACCGGCCGGAGTTTGGTCTGGAACAGACGCTTGAGCTGATAATACAGGATATCAAGAGTCGGCTATAATTTTGGAGCATAATTGTCTAAGACCTACACAAATGAACAGGTGAAGGTAGTAATCCTTGTCGGCGGGAGGGATTTTGGTCGATGTCCGCTGGCAACGCGGATGAATCGTGCTCTTTGGCCAATAATCGACAAGCCTGCTCTTCAATATATGATTGAAGCGATTTTCCTGCAGGGATTTCGTCGATTTGTAATTTGCTGCGATGAACAGGGGCAGGACATCCAAAATGCGGTGAACCTGCCTGCGATGCTGGAGGTAGAATATCAATCTGAGACTTTGCCCAGAGGGACGGCGGGATGTTTAAAGGATGTGTTCCGGGAAGGTCAGGATGAGCTTTTGATCGTATTGCAAACCATGTTTATTCCTGCTCCCAACATTCACGATTTAATAGCTCAACATTGTGCTCGCGATTCCGAGATGACTGTATTTTTTTATCCAAAGGAAGATGGTCAATCTCCAGGCAGGTCGGCTCCGCTTTATCTGTGTGAGAAGTCCATTGTGGACTTTATTCCAGAGACAGGCTATTGCGATTTGAAAGAAGGCCTGATTCCGCAACTTGTTCGGGCAGGCAGGGCCATTGGTGTGGGATTGCTGGATGTTTCGTATCGGAGTTATCGAAATTGGCGGGATTATGTTGATGTTGTGAGTCAATTTATTTCCCAGCCGGTCATAGGGGGGCAATCAGCACCCGATAAAGCCGGTGAGGACGGGTCGGGAGTGCGGATAGGTGAAAATGTCAGGATTTCACCGACGAGTCGAATCATCGGTCCGGTTGTTGTAGGCGATAATGTTTGTATTGAAGATCATGCAGTCATTATTGGGCCGGCCGTGGTAAGTCGGCAAAGCAAGATTGGCGAGGGTGCCGTAATCGATCAGAGTGTGATCTGGGACGGTGCTCAAATTGGACCGGGTTGTCTGATTGAAAGGAGTCTTGTGGATTCGAATAAGGTTGTCAAATCGGACTCTTTATGTCAGGAAAAGCTGCTTGTCCAGGAAGAGGGATGGTCGGGGCGTCTGATGAACTGGTGTGCAGGTCAGATGAATCGATTCAGTTGGCAAAGGCATAAGCCGAAAAAGACTTTGGCTGAGTATCTTGCGGTTCCCCAGGGCAAGACTGCACTCATAGCCGGCACGATTGCTTTGGTGTGCTGTCTGCTGGGTGCGTATGCGGTTCCGACGTTTCTGGATTTGTGGAAAATATGGGTTAGCAGTGATGAGTATTCCAGCGGGATGCTGGTTCCGATATTGGCAGTGGTAGTGGTGTGGATGCGACGCAAACGTGTGCTCAACAGCGGATTCTATCCGGCGATCTGGTCAGGCGTCGGCTTGCTGCTGTTTGCTCAGGGCCTGCGGTTTTTTGGCCTGTATTATATGTTTGGCTCTTTGGAAAATATGTCGATGATTTTGACGGTGATTGCCCTGTGTCTGCTGATTTTAGGATACCGAGTGATGCTGCGGATAGGGTCTGTCCTGCTGTTTTTGTTTTTGATGCTGCCGCTGCCGAACCGGGTTCAGAATTATGTGGCTGAACCCCTGCAGCAATGGGCGACGGCATCGGCGGTATTTGTGCTGGAGACAGTTGGATTCAGTGTCATCCGTGAGGGCAATGTGATTAATCTGAATGGAACGATGGTTGCGGTAGCCGAGGCATGCAATGGGCTTCGGATGCTGACGGCATTTATTGTGGTCTCGGCCCTGGTGGTCTTGATTTCGGAACGGCCTTGTGTTCAAAAAATCATTTTGCTGGTATCGAGCATTCCCATTGCACTGCTATGCAACACGCTGCGGCTTGCGGTAACCTCGATTGCCTTTACGATGATTACCAGTGAGCGGTGGGAAAAAGCGTTTCATGATTACGGCGGACTGGCGATGATGCCGGTGGCACTGTGTATTGCGATTAGTGAGCTATGGCTGCTGTCGAAGCTGTTTTATGAGCAGCGGCTGATTGAGCAGCCGGTTTCTGATATGGTCTATAGAAAATCAAAGGATTCCTTATGAATGATAATCAAGCCAGGCAGGATTTAGAGTTCGGCAATCAGCAGATTGTCCAGTATGAAAGCGGAGCCGAAACGTATCCGCCGCCTATGGAGGCGGGATTTGATATTGCGGGGATGCTTAAGCGGCGTTGGCTGCTGATTGTGCTGATTCTGCTGCCGGTGTCGGGCGGCGGGCTGGCGGGGGCGCTGCGGTTTGTCGGTAAGCAGTACAAGACGCAGGCGGCTATTGAGATTGCTCCGATTATCCCGGCGATTCTGTATAAAAATGCCGACTCCGAGCGACCGCTTCCGAATTATGATGCCTTCAAAAACACCCAGGCGGTGGTGATGTCCAGCGATGTCGTTTTGAATCGTGTGGCGGATGAACTGTACAATCAGGGGCTAAAGTTTTTTGAAGGTGTTACTGACCCTCGCATGCGGCTGCGTGAGGCGGTGGCAAATGGGGAAATCATTATCCAGCCTCAAAAAAACAGTAACTTGATTTTGCTGGAAATGTCCAGCCCGGCAGAGTATTACCACGAATCGGAGAAAATTCTCAATTCGATTATTCAGAATTATAAAACCATTGCCGTCAGTTCGGAAAAAGAAGGTGAAGATACCAAGCTGGGCAACCTGGAACAGGAACGCAAGAATCTGCAAATCAAGATGGACAGCCAGCGGGAGACCATTCGCCGGCTGGTGGACGAATTTGGTTCCGGGGAATTAACTCCGCGTCAGCAGATGATGTTTGAGCAGGTGGCCAGTCTTCAAAAAGAATTGATTACGATCAATATTCGCAAGATGGCACTGGAAAGCCAGATTGCCATCCACAAAAATAGTGAGCCGAATGAGCCATTGTCTTATGAACTGATCAGCCGCAAGTCGGCGATTATCCAGTCTGACCCTGCCATTCAGGCTCTGGCAACGGATATTCGACGGTATGAAGAATTAGTCAATGCCGGTCAGCAGAATATGGTGGATACCCACCCGGAAATGCGGCGTCGGCGTGAGATGCTGCGGACACTGCAGCAGCGATATGATGAAAAGCTTAAGGAAGTCTCCTTGCAGGTGGAGGCGAATCTGCAGATGGAACAGGCCCGTTCCCAGCAACGCAAACTCTCGGAACTGGAAAACGAACTGATCCAGATGACCGAATATGAAAAGAAGCTGACTGACAAGATCAATGAACAGGATTTGGCCACGATCAATCTGGGACGGCGGCAGTTTAATATTGATGATGAGAAAGAACAGCTCGAGCAGACCAAGACGCGGTATAATGAAGTGGTTCGTCGTATTGAGGAACTGGTTATTGAAAGCAAACGTCCGGCGCGGATTTCCATCGCATTTCAGGCCAACAGTATTCCGGTTGAAGGCAAACTGAAGAAAATCGTGGCGGCTTCGTTGTTTGCTGGTTTTGCTCTGAGTTTTGGTCTGGCGTTTCTGCTGGAGAAGGCTGATAAGCGTCTGCATGCACCGGAAGAAGTGCCCCGTCGAATTGGGGTTCGGATTATCGGGACGACAACCTGTCCGAGAGAAATAGATCGCAAATTGCTGGGCCAGCAACTGGTGGATGACTTCCAGGCGATTCGGGCCAACCTGAGCCTGATGAGCGAAGAGGCACATAAAATCATTGTTGTCAGCAGTGCCGGCAAGGGCGACGGCAAGACGACGTTTTCGATTAATCTTGCCACCAGCTTTGCCCATGCTGGTCAGCGTACCCTTCTGATTGACGGTGACCTTCGCAAGCCGGACATTGCCTATAAGCTGGATTTGCCCGAGCATAATCGCGGACTTCAGGACTATCTATTTGGGGCAGACATTCATAAAGTGCTGACGAGTCTTAACGGGGATGGCCTGTCGATCCTGGCGGCGGATGAGCGAAATGCGACGGATGCCGCGGATCTGCTCAGTCAGAAATCCACGATTCAGCGGATTCGGGATCTGGCTAATCATTTTGATGTGGTGATCATTGATACGCCGCCGGTACTGGCCTTTGCCGATGCACTGCTGTGGGGCAAGATGGCCGACGGCATCGTGCTGGTGAGCTTTGTGGGCAGGACCTCGCATCCGGAGATACGGCAGGCCATTGAGCGGATCAATCTGGCAGGCATTCGTGTTCTGGGGACTGTGGTGAATAATGTCAAGCTGCACCAGAACTACCGTCGTTATGGTTACGGTTACGGCTACGGGTATGGCTATCATCAGCGTCCGGAAGCCAAACGGAAGCCGAAAAAGGAACAGTCAGATTTTCTGCTGCTGTCTCATGCGGCGGAGAAATCGCACGATGAGAAACCGGCATAATCAGGACTCGATATGCTCCCTATACGAGTCATTTCACGAGTCAAAGAAGCGAGTGATTCAAGATGCTGGATTTCGCTGCCCCGAAACAAACATTGTTATGATCAGGATGGAAGTCTGAGTCTATGCAGCTATTGATATTCCCTGAGATGTATGGGAGTGCAGGCAGGTTGAGGCTATGGAATCGGCTGGCTGCTGATGTGCCGGGCCGAGACAACCTGTGGACGGTTTTTTTGGCCAGGCAAACTCGCCGGGAATGGGGACCGACGAAACTCCTGATCCCCTTTTTGCAGGGAGATAAACGCGCAGCCGTACCTGGTGTGTTTGGCGGGCGAATTGCGACAAATCTGGATGGGGCCCCATCTGGTTCAAATTATCTGCTGATTCATAATGCCCGGTTTTTGACGACCCTGTCGTCGGAGGTATTTGATACCATCGCCGGAGGTATCGATGCTGATGTGATTACCATTCAGGCGGCGGAGGAATTGTCGGCATTTTATGAGACGGCTCGTCTGACGGACAAAGGGTATCTGGCCGGTGTCAGCAGACCCTATTATGATGGAATTGAACCCCGAATTGAGGCGCCAAGACAGCCGCATCATCTTCTGATTCATCGGCGGCTGCTGGCCCAAGAGCCATCCCTGGCTCAAATGTCCGATATGGAAACCTGGCTTCAACATGCCGGTCAAGCCGGGGCCAAATGTCTTCATTTCAGTGCGGCCGGGACGTCATGTGATCTGGACAGCGAAGAAGGGCTGCTGACGTTGTTATCGGATGAGGCTTTTGAGGAATGTGAGGTCCCCCAGCGGAAGGATTTGCCTGAATCCATCCGTGCGGCCGGAACCATACTGTTGGGACAGCATGTGAACGTCGATCCCGATGTGATTTTGACAGGCCCTGTCATTCTATGTGATGGTGTGACAATTCACGCGGGGGCAATTGTCAAGAACGCAGTAATCGGACCTGGTGTAAAGATTGCGTCGGGTACGGTGATTCGAAATCGAGTCGTCTGGACACAGCAGGACTGTGCATCCCAGTCAGGTCTTTTGGCAGCGTCGTCATATCCCTTCAAAGCAGCTGATGATGTCCAGTCCTTTCGGCGGTGGCCGGTTTTGTCTTATGCACGGGGCCTGAAGCGTATTGCCGATATTGTGTTTTCGCTGGTGGTTTTGATTTTATCGACGCCTATTTTTTTGATTGTGGCGGCTGTGATTAAATTGACTTCGCCGGGACCTGTATTTTATCCGGCCCGTCGGCAGGGGCAGTATGGGGTTGAGTTTAATTGTCTTAAATTCAGAACGATGATTGTGCAGGCGGATGCTCTGCAGGAACGACTGCGGGTGGTGAACCAGGTGGATGGGCCTCAGTTCAAGATCGAAGATGACCCTCGGATTACGGGGATAGGCAAATTTTTGCGGGATACCTGTATTGACGAAATTCCCCAGTTTATCAATGTTTTATTGGGGCAGATGAGTGTGGTGGGGCCACGCCCGTCGCCGGAGCGTGAAAATCGGACTTGTCCGGCATGGCGGGATGCGCGTCTTTCAGTGCGTCCTGGGATTACGGGGTTATGGCAAATCAACCGAACCCGAAAAATCGGGATGGATTTTCAGGAGTGGGTGTATTATGATATGGAATATGTCCGCAATTTAAATTTATGGATGGATGTGCGGATTTGTGTACGAACGGTGCTGCACCTGCTGCATCAGTTCCTTAAACAATTTGGTTAATCGTTGTCCGAAGGATTGAAACAGGGAGAAAGCTATGGCTCGGCTGAAAGTCAATTGGACGCTGCTGATTGTATTGGTGTTGTCACTTGTGGTTTTGGGATTAACAGTCCTGGGACTGCGGGGATGGAACCGTAATTATCGTGCCAAGATCGGCAAGGAGAAGGGGCTTGCGGCCTTTGAACAGAAACAGTGGCCCGAAGCGGCTCAGTATCTGGGACAATACCTGGGGGTGCACCCGACTGATACGGACATGCTTCTCAAATATGCTCAGGCCCAGATGAACACTAAACCCGTCAAGCAGGCCAATCTCAATCAGGCAGTCAATGCATATCGTGCTATTTTGCGTCAGGGTGAAAATGTCGAGGCAGCCAAAAATCTGATTGGAATCTATTTGTGGATTGCCGGTCTGCCGGGGGAAGGCCAGCTTACCGCGGAACGATTTCTTGAAAAGCAGAATCATGCCGAAATTCGTCAGCTGCTGGCGGCCTGCTTGATTCAGCAAAAACAGTATGACAAGGCGATTGAACAGCTCAATCAGGTGCTCAAGGATGATCCGACACTGGTGTCTGCCTATGATTTGCTGGCTCAGGTTATCGAGCAGCAAAGCGGGAATGCAGCTCAGACCGAGCTTTATTTGACGCAGGCTATCGAGAAAAACCCGACATCCGCCGTTGCGTATATCCAGCGGGCCAATTATCGTATTCGTTCGGGCAAACCGCAGGAGGCCGCCGAGGATTTGACCCAGGCCGGCAAATGTGATCTGGATAAAACCGATGTTAAAATACTCCTTGCGGAGGCATGGCTTAAGGCAAATCAACCTGAACAAACCCAAGCAATTTTGCAAAATGTTCTCAGTAAAGAGCCTGCGAATATATCCGCCTGGCTGCTTCGGGCGCGGATGGTGCTGGCGGCCGGCAAGTCAGAACAGATGGTTGCAATTGCCGAAGAAGGACTCAAGGCCCTTGGTGAAGATGCGACGGACTTTTTGCCGATTGCTGCGGAGTTGTTTATTCAGGGACAGAAGACCGACCGGGCGAAAGACTGTGTGGACAAGCTTCGCCAGGCTCAGGTCAATGAAGTGGTTCTGGTTTATCTCGAAGGGGTGATTGCTGAGAAAGACAAAGACTGGGGGCTTGCAGCCAGATCGTTTCGCAAGGCCTATGAGCTGGGTCGTAAGGATGAAGACACTGCGATTCGTACCGCGAATGCTTTGGTTCAAAGCGGGGATATTCTGGCAGCTTCGACAATCATCAGTGCATATTTGAACACGCAAAGCGAATCCTTCCGGGCACAACTTCTGGCCGGCGATTTGATGGCCCGCCAGCGGCAATGGACTCTGGCGATGACTCATTTAAGAAAAGCCTTGCTGCTTAATCCCAAAAGTGCCGAGACCGGAGCACTGATTTTGCAAACGCGGCTTCAGCGACTGTCTTCGGCCTCTGTGTCGGATGATTCCTGGGATATGTTAATTAAAGATATCACTCAGATTCTCCAGCAGCAGGATTCATTGTCTATTCGCGCGATGCTGTTCCGTGCTGCATTGCAATCCGGAAACAAAGACCTGGCGGCGCAGCAGGCTGCCCATATCAAGCAGCATTTTCCAAATGACCCCCAGGCGACGATGATTGAGGCCGAGTATCTGATTGCGGAAAACAAAACAGCGGAAGCGGCTGAACTGCTTCGCAAGGCGACGGCAAGCATGCCTAATTGGGAGCTGACGCGGGTGCTGGTGCTGATTCAAATGCGGCAGGGGGATGTCGGCGGAGCCGTGGCAACGCTGGATGATTTTATTGCCAGGACCGATCAGCCCCAGGGCAAACTGGATGCGGCGATGGAGAAAATCAATATCCAGACTCTGACCGGCAAGCGTGAACAGGCATACGAAGCGTTGAAGACTCTGGCGAAGGAGAATCCAAATCAGATTTCGGTTCTTCGCAAGCTGCTGGATGCGGGAATGGCTACCGAAAAGCCCGAAACACTGCAGCAATGGATCGATCAGATTAAGCAGATTGAAGGTCAGCAGGGGCGGCAATGGCGGTATGAACAGGCTCGGCTGTGGTTTACCCGCTTTGAGAAACAGAAATACTATACTCAGATTGTGGATCTTTTAAGTGAGGTGCTCCGGTCCTATCCCGATGACCGTCAGTGTATTCTTCTGCTGGCGGCAACGCATGAGGCATCTGCCAACCGTCAGCTTGCCCTGAAATCGTATTTGGAAGCGTTAAGTCGAGATCCGGAGGATTTGAATACGGCGGTGGTAGTGATTGCAGCCCTGTATCGCAATAATGAATATCGTCAGGGCTACGAAATCCTGACGGGGCTGACCCGCAAAGGCTACCAGGATTCACGCCTCAAACAGCTTGAAATGGAATATTTCATGCGTCAGGGGCAGTTGACCTCGGTATCGGATATTCTGGAGAAAGAATTAGAGAAATCGCCGCAGGATCAGGATCGTCAGCTTGCTCTGGCGTTAGTGAAAATCCGTGAGCAGGATTATGTCAAGGCTGAGCAGTTGATTGACCAGCTTCTGGCCGGACAGCCGGAATCGATGCCGGCGCTGGCGGCGAAAGTCCAGCTTTATATGGCTCAGGCCCAGAATGATAAGGCACTTCAGTTATGTAATGATGTTGTGGCCAAATTGAATACCCCTGCATCCTATATTCTGAGGTGTCAGACTCTGATTGGCCTGGAACGCCTTGAGGAAGCCAAAAAAGATATTGAGCTGCTTCGTGAGTCGATGGCGGACCGGGAAAAAGCTCAAACCGAGCTGGTTTGTGCTCAGCTTTACAGTTCTGCGGGTGACCAGAAAAAGGCCCTTGAAGGGATTCAGGCCGCTCTTCGAGAAGGGATGGACAAGTCGGAGGTTCAACGTTCTGCGGCGATGGCGATTAGTGTGGTGTTGCAGCGGATTGATATTAAAAAGGATGCTGCCATTGCCAAACAGGCCGAGCAGATGCTTAATGATTTATTGAATAAAGATGACCAGAACGTGCAGGCGGTATTTACCCTGGCGATGCTGTATCATGGGCAGGATTATATTGACCAGGCTGCCAAGATGTATGAACGGACGCTGGCCCTGGACCCGACCCAGGCGATTGCCGCCAATAATCTGGCGTGGATTCTGTGTCAGCATCAGAAAAAGCCGGAAAAGGCGCTGGAACTGGCCAATAAAGTCCTTCAGATTACCCCGAACTATGCAGACCTTGTGGATACGCGCGGGGTAATCTATATGACGCTGGGAGATTACCAGAAAGCAACGGAGGACTTTTTACGAAGCACAAAACTCTATACCGAAATGACACGAGTTAAGCCGGAGCTGACCGCCAGTACGTTCCGCCTTGGAAAATGTTATGCCAAATTAAACAAGGTTAAGGAGGCTCGCCAAGAGCTGCTCAAGGCTAAAGAATTGTCTCAAAAGCTGGGCGGATTGAGTTCGCAGGAACAGACAGAGCTGGATAGCATTCTGTCAGGGCTGCCGCAGTAATTTGCGGCAACGTTTGACATGTGTTCCGGTCTGAGACCACTGGGAATCGAATCGGTGAGCCAGAGGGTTATTGATTATTGTGATAAACCCAAGGTTCGTCGGAGATCGGATACGTGAGGATGTCTTCGGGGGAGAAATACAGGCCGATCTCATAGGCGGCAGATTCGGGGCTGTCTGAGCCGTGAACGAGGTTGTAGCCACGGCTGCACCCGAAATCGCCGCGGATAGTTCCCGGCTCGGCTTCACATCCAAAGGTTTTGCCCATCAGTTTGCGGCATATTTGAATTGCCCCGGGACCTGCCCATACCATGACCAGAGAAGGCGAGGAACTCAGGTATCGGGTAACGCTTTCAAAAAACGGTTTACCTTCGTGGACGGCATAATGACGGCGTGCCAGAGACTCCGAAATATGCATCAGTTTGGCGGCGACCAGCTGCAGGCCTTTGCGTTCAAACCGGTTTATAATCAACCCGATGAGGCGCCGCTGCACCCCATCGGGTTTGATAATAATTAATGTTTTTTCCATTTCCAGGGTTAGCGACTGCTTGGGATGATATAAATTTCAACACGACGGTTGACCGGATTACCCTGTTTGTTGGGCTTGTTGGGTTCGGCAGGGCGAAATTCGCCATAGCCTTTGGCACACATCCGTTCTTCAGAAATTTGATTCTGCGCCAGAATATTCAGCACAGAAATGGCACGGTGTACCGACAGATGCCAGTTTGTCGGATGCTTCTGTTTCGTATCGGCCCGGCTGATTCGCAGGTCATCGGTATGGCCGACGATGACCATGTCAAACTGCTTGGCCTCGGGCTGATTCATAATGCCAGCCAGGGTTTTCAAGGCATTGACGGCAGAGGCTGCGACTTCGTCACTGCCGGGGTTGAACAACAGGTCACTTTTGAATTTCAGTGAACCGGTGGCTTCATCAAAACTGACCAGGTCGGGGTTTTTGCCGGCAAAATCCTTGAGCAGGACATTCATTTCCATGGGCAGGGGGGCGCCGCCCTGAAGGAGCTGTTCCTGTAGCTTGGCAATCATGGCTTTTTTCTGTTCCAGGTCGGCTTCGAGGGCCGCGATATATGCATTTTTAGCTTGCAGGTCAGCTCCGCTCTTGCCGGTCAAAGCCTGCAATTCCTTATTTTTTTGATCCAGAGTCTGGTTGCAATCACCTAATTGGCTTTCCAATTGAGCAATCCGGTCCTGCTGAATCCGATTTTGAGCCTTCAGGTCATCCAGCTGAGCCTGAGAAACGCAACCGGTTCCCGCCACAGCAACGACCCCTAATACTGCTAATACCCACATCCTGCTTGTTTTCATTTGTTTTTTTTCCTTTCCAGAAAGTTCAATCCCTTGTGAAAAGCCCGCTGACAGGCTGAACACTGTCGATGCGGGCTTTAAAATTACGTATCTTATGTTTTATGTCGGCAAAATGAATCGATTTATTTCAATTTTGGGACTATGGTTTTTTCTGATACACATCAGTTTTGCCCTGGCCTTTTCCGGCAGCCAGCATGGCAAAGACCGAAAAGACAATCACTGTCAGCAGCAGAACAATCGCGATGATAAACCCCCAATTGATGTCGGCAAGTCCCTGGTAGGATAGGAACTTGACAATGGAAGGCAGTATCCCTCGCAGACCAGCGGTCGTGGCGATTCCGGCCAATATCAGTGCTAATAAGGGGAAAAACATCATTATGCCATAGATGTTCGAAGCTGGGTCCGGAGGGGCAACCGCGACTAATTGTGCTCCTGGAACCGTGACGCCGTTACTGATTGCGGCGACGGGAGCCGCCGCAATCGGCCCGGCGGCTTCGCCGGCCCCGCCGGGTTCATGCAGCAGGCCTTCGGCCTCTTTGGCAAAATCCACCGGAGCGGCGGCCTCGGCCTGAGCAGGGATATCCGGCCCGGTCGGCAGGATATCATCGAGGACCGCACCCAACGAGGTGTCGTCGGCCTGGAGGGACAAATCGAGCAGGCCGGAGCCGCTGCCTACACTTTCCAGGTTGGCATCTGCATCCAGGCTTTCGACCTCTTCCAGTTCTGCCGCCTTGGTTTCGGCTTTGGTATCCGAGGTCACTTTGTAATGATCATCCGTGTCGCCGAGAACATTGATGCCGACAGTGCCGACATTGGTGTCGGCCATGGTCAAATCGCCCATCTGGCTTAGCCCAAACCCGCCTTCGCTATCGGGCTTTTTGGAGGAATCCGGGCTGATATCCGGCTCAAGTTTGATTTCGGCGGTTTTTTCCAGTTCCAGGCCGATTTCCGAATCAGCAACCAGATCAATGGTGTCAGACTCTTCTGCGAGCTTGTTGATTTCATCTTGTTTGTAAAGCACTTTGGTTCCATCCCGGTACTCGCGGATTTTACCCTCTTTGATGAGTTCTCTAACCTGGGACTCTGTTTTTCCGAGCTTTTGCGCCGCTTCCTGAAGAGTGTAAAATGTTCCTGCCATGACACAATCTTTCCATAATGAGTCTATACGTACGTTTCTATCCAGTCACTGCTTTGCTCTTGGAATCTTAAGGGGCCCTCTACCAATTCATTTTGGCGGCCAAAGGACTCTATTTGTCTCTGGCGGCTTTTGCCTTCCTTGCCAGTAAACAAAAATCCTCTTTTTGCCGCTCAAAAGCAATGTATAGAGCCACCCTTAACTTATTTGCTTTACTTATGTTAATTATAGCCGACCTGTTACATGATGCAACTTGATTTTTTGTACTTTCCTGAAGGAGAATAGGATGATTAATGCCCAAAAAAGACAGGCTGTATCCGATAATTTAGGGTATTGCTGATTATCCTAAGAGTTCTATTAGGCGATACCGTGGTGCTTGAATCCCCAGATTCCGGGACGGTATGTGGGCCGGGGCACTAATGATATGGACTGTCAAACCCAGTGCTGTTGGCAGCATTGATTGTCTCAACTTTGTAATGCTGAATCTGACTACCGCCAGGACACGGCGTTGCTCGATATCGCCGACTCCATTGGTATTGTTGTCGGTGAGGACTGACAGTCAGGGAAGGATACGAGATCGGATGTTGTTGCACAAAAAAGGAAAGTTTCGCCGTGGCAGGGAAACTTTCCTTTTTGTTGGGTGTTTGTGCTTTTCTAAAAGCTCAAACTTATTTCTTTTTAGCGACTTTCTTCTTTGCGACTTTTTTCTTCGCAACTTTCTTTACGACTTTTTTCGCAACTTTCTTTTTCGCAGCTTTCTTTGCCATAGTCTGTTCACCTCCTTTCACAACTTATCCGAGATATACCTGTACAGGTTTTATTTCCTTTATAGTTATTATATAAACATCGTCACAGAGTTCAATTTTCTTGACGGTTTTTTTGACTTAACCGGCGATTCCAGAAGACTTTGGAGTCAACGCCATGGGATTCCAACCAGGCTATAGACCATTCTGAGGATGCAATTGAGCGCCAATACAAATTGACGAGAATTCTTTCAAACAGGTCAATGAATGCAATATATGGCAGAGAATGATTTTGGTGATTGCGATTTGGCAGTCTTCCGAATGCCGAAATCTTGATGTCATTCCGCACAAGCAGGAAAAAATTGAAAAACGAAAAAATTGTTTGTGTGGATGGATGAAAAAAACGAAATATAACAAGCGATTGTGAGTTTTGTCTGGGTGATCTCTTCCTGTGATGGGAGGGTTCCAGATGTGTTCGTCGATCCGATTCTGATTTTGTATGGGGAGGTGGTACCAAATAGTGTGTCCGTGCGGTTCTTAGGTTTGCTCCCATCTCTGCCAGACCGTGTTCATATCCGGGTCTCAGACACGCACAACAAAATCATTCATCAAGTCCCTGGCAGCAGAAGTCAAGTCCCTGGGAATTTGACTTCAGATTCTTGGCTGTTGCTTTTTTGACCCAGGCGGATTTGGGCATTGGCCGTTTACGGCCGGACAAAAAGGGGGATCCCCGGCGAGCGGTTGAGCCGTGAACATCACCGGTTGCTTTGCCTGGAGGTAGAGTGTTGGTCACCTGACTTGTATCCGGCAGCAAAATAACCTCTTTCGGCTGGCAGTTTGTCATACAGGTACGCTGTCTCATTGTTGGGTCCGTTAAATCGCTCTAATCTGGGTGCTAAACAGAACATCAGAGGTCCTTAATCTAGCCTGTTGTCTGCAGTCCTTTTTGTTCAAAATCAGGTATGATGTCCTTCCCGACTGGATCTTTTGTGCCAAGGCCAAATAATTTCCGATATATTTCGGCGTATTGTATCCAATTTAAGATAGAGCTGCTCACCTCCCCCTGGAATAGAGCCGCTGGTTCATCGTTGTGAATAGCTCATCATAAGGAAAGCTTCACTGAATGAATCCTGGCTATACATCTAAAAAACCCGTCCTGCAAGTTACAATAATCCAATAATTGATTCTTAATCACTATAGATTCGCCCTGTTGAATTAGCGATAATATACACAACATCGATAATTTGCGATGATGTGGTGCAGAGAGGAACAACGAGTGGTTCAGCGTTTTGGGGGTATCAAACGGAAGTCAACCGAAACTATTGTATGGATTTATTGGAGAAACAACATGGTACGAAGAAAAGCAGTCATTTCAGTTACATTAGGTCTGGTTATCCTGGGCGGGATTGTCTCCGCGGCGGCAATTGACCGGACGATTCCGGGGATTATTACCGGCAGTTCTCAGTTCGGCAATCATGAAGCCCCCCGATGGGTTTTTGATAACAGAACGGACACCAAATGGCTCTCGACGAGTCCGACAGGCTGGGTACAGTTTGAATTTCTGAACAATCAAGCCTTTGCAATCAATTCGTATGCCATCACATCGGCCAACGATTCTCCCGGCCGTGACCCGAAGGCCTGGACGCTTCTGGGCTCTAACGATGGGACCACCTGGACTGCTGTGGACAGCCGCAGCAATGAAAGCTGGGTGGCCCGATTTCAGCGTCGCGTTTTCAAGTGCACCAATACCACGCCTTATCGGATGTATCGGCTGAATGTCACCCAGAATAACGGTGACGGCATCATGCAGTTTTCCGAATTGGAACTGATTGAAAACGGTATTTCCAGAACGGCATATTATCAATTTTCCTGGAGCAGTCAGATTAGTAACAACGAAGGCGGAAAGCTGGTGCTTGACAGGATCACGGGTAGCAAATGGCTGACGGCAGGGGGGAATACTACCGGCTGGCTTGTGTACCAATTCCTCGGCAAGGGGGCTTATGCCATCAATCAGTATGCGATTACTTCGGCGAATGATGCCCCGGATCGCGACCCGAAAAACTGGACTTTGCAAGGCTCGCATGATGGCAAAATCTGGTTCCCCCTGGACACCCGTACGAATGAAACCTGGACGGATCGTCTCCAGCGGCGAGTGTTTGAATTCAGCAATGCCGTTGCATATTCCTATTACAAGCTGGATGTGACCGCCAACAATGGGTCTGGCGACCTGATGGGCTTTTCGGAATTTGAATTGCTGGAAAACAATCTTCCGGGTGCAGCCAAATATGTCAGCCCTGGCGAGGCGGTTTACGAAGTTCCGCTGAATGCTCAGTTGGATTGGGAAGCTGGGATTGATCCCAACAGCGGTACAGGGACATGGAATGCCATTGGCGGTCATTATGTGTATCTGGGGACCCATCCGGGCCAGATGACTCTTCTGACACCTACGGCATTGCCGGCGGCAACCACGGCATACAGCCCGACGTTGCAAGCTAATACCACCTATTACTGGATGGTCGAGGAAGCCCTCAAGAAAGCCGGCGGTGGGGTTTATCCGGCCGGTGATCCGAATAACGTGGCCGGGCGTGTCTGGCGGTTCAGCACTGAGACGACGCTGGTTCTGGTCAACCCGGAAAGTCCTGTCAATGCCTTTGCTCATCCCGGCGGCAGTGCGAGCTTTACGGTTGAAGCCAAGGATCCGCTGCAAGGAATAATTACCTATCAGTGGTACTATGACCCGGACACAGAGACCGATGGCAATGAAGTTCAGCTGACCGAAAGCAGCAAGTATCAGGGCGTCAATACTGCCACGCTCACGGTGAACAATGTCGCTGAAACGGATAAAGGCGCCTATTTCTGCGGTGTTGCCAACAGCACACAGTTTGTGGTCTATTCCAAGACAGCCAATCTGTATATCAAGAAAACGCTGGCTCACTGGACGCTGGATGCGGCCAGCTACAATGGCACAACCTATGCTGATGCAACAGGTCTGGGACATCACGCGGTGCTGGTTGGTACCCCCACTTTTGCGAACGGTATCGTTGATGGTAATAAGAATGCCGATAATGCGGTAGCCAATGGTGCAGTGTCTTTTGCTGACCCGAACAGCTGTGCGGATGCCGGCGGATTCAATCCGAGTGCGGAAACCAATGCGTTCTCGATTTCAGCGTGGGTGAACTGGCAGGGAACACAGGGTGTCACCAGTGCAATGATTGCCGCCAAACGGGATAACTGGCAGTCTGAAGATAATAACTACTGGATTTTCCTGGTGACCAGCTCTGGTATTGTCCGGATGCAGTCTCAGAATCGGACTACCTTGAACACGGCAGCCAACCTGATACAGAAAGACCAGTGGCATCTTGCCGTGGTAACCTACGAAGGTGGTATTGCCCGTATTTATGTGGATGGTTTGCAGGCCGCCGTGGGCAATTTTACCCTGGCCAACAAACCCGACGCCAAATTCTGGATTGGCAGAAATGAAAGCATAGGAGAGCGTTTTGATGGTCTGATTGACGACCTGAAGGCCTTTAATTATGCCTTGTCGCCGGAAGAAGTGGTTGATTTGTATTATGCCGAAACCGGCAGCCCGGTATGTATTTACGGTAACCCGGTCGGCGACATCAATCAGGACTGCAGAGTCACCATTGACGACTTTTCGGTGATGGCCCAGGAATGGCTGACAGATGGACTTTATCCCAATCTGTAATTCCAAATTAGACAATTAGCTCGATCTAGCGTACAGGTGGTTCCGAAATCATTTCGGAACCGCCTTTTTGAATTGTGGATAAAGGCGGTGTACAAGGATAGTCTGACCCTTCAGATGGGCCTCCGGCTGAGGGCGGCATCACCGGGCTCAAGTAAATATATGCCCTGGTTGGCCATCTGATGCCAGAAACATAGATTGGAGGCGAGATATGAAAGAGTGCGTACATTGTGTTTTTTGCGATTTTTTTTGAAAAATAGCTGAGTTGTAAGTTCCTGTAAAAAAGAGTATTATGATTTTTATTAAACAGCCCGGCCAATAAAAAAATACAAAATTTGGTATTGGCCAAAAGTAGTATACGGAGTCAGGTATTTTTGATGTCAGAGGGCTGGTCGATGTCGAATAAAGATGAGTTTTTTTCTCTGTTTCTGAAGCATAATAACCAGTTGTTTGCGTTTATTTTAACACTGGTGCCCAATTATGCCGACGCGGAAGATCTTTTCCAGGATACAGCTTCTATTCTCTGGGCAAAATTCGACCAATTCGACCCAGAACGCAGTTTTATCTCCTGGGCACGACAGATTGCCAAAAATCGCATTTTGAATTATTACACCCGGAAAAAATCCGTTTTCCAGCTGGATGAAGTGCTCATTGAAAAACTGGCCTCCCGTACGGTAGATGTTTCCGATGCCTGTGAACAGAAGAAAGCAGCGTTGAAAGACTGCATCAAGAAAATGAACCGCCAGGATGCGGCGATTATTCAGTTGCGATATCACCAGGGAGTCAGCATGCTGGATATCGCCAGCCGGCGCCAGCAATCGGTCAACACACTCTATAAGCGGATGGCATTTCTGCTGACGCTGCTGCATGCCTGTATCCAGAAGACGTTGCTGGAGTCAGGAGCTGTGTATGAATAATCTGAACAATCGCTATTTGTATGAGTTAATTGTACTCTCTATGGAGGGTGCGATGACTGATCATCAGGCGGTGGAACTGAAGCAATGGCTGGAAAGCAGCGAAGCGGCACGTCGGGAATATGTTGATTTTATTACCACCCTGAGCGTATTACGTGACCATGATTTCAGCTGTCCGGAAGCGATTCTGCCGGCAGTTACCGATTTGTCCGATTGTTCGCTGAATCTGGCGATGTGGAATGCCCTGCTGGAACAAGAACAAAAAGCTCCCCAGGTGGAAATTCAAAAGCCTATTCCTGTCGCCTCCGTTGCAGAAGAGGCCGGGCTGGTTCGGCAGTCTCTGATTCGATACAACAAAATTTCCGCACTGATTGCATTTGTGTCTGTAGCGGCTCTGTTTTTTATGATTGGCTATGTCAATCGCCTTTTGCCGGACCCTAAAACCTCGGTTGCGGTGGTAACGGATTTAATTGATGCCAGGTGGGGCAATGAGGAGGCTGTGCAGCAGGGGGCGGTGATGTATGTCTCCAAACAGCCCTGTGAACTCAAGAGCGGTCTGGTCAAATTTCAACTCAACAGCGGGGCAGAAATCATCGTCGAGTCCCCGGCCCGATTTCGATTCCAGTCGGAAAACCGGATGTATGCCGATAGTGGCAGATTTTATGCCAAAGTGTGCGACAGGGCTATTGGTTTTACCATTGAAACGCCATCCTCGTCGGTGATTGACCTGGGAACGGAGTTTGGAGTACACATTCTGCCCAGCGGCGATTCGGAGGTCTATCTGTATCGCGGCAAAGCATCTTTGATCGCCGGGCGTCAGGATCAGTCCAAATCCAGTCATATTCTGGAATCCTTCAATGCCCGATTTGTGTCGATGTCAGGACGGGTTAACCAGGTGGACTTTCGCCCCATGCAATTCGTACGGCAGATTGATTCGGCAAAAAACTGGGTCTGGAAGGGCCAAAATCTGGATCTGACCAGTTTGATTACCGGGGGAAATGGTTTTGATGCCCCGCAGAATTCCCAGGGTATCGATCTGTTGACAGGGCAGATGAACTGGACCGCGTTTGAAAAGAAAGAGCAGGGGACTGGTGATTATCTGAGCATCTCTTATAATCCGTTTGTCGATGGTGTATTTGTTCCAAATGGGGAGAATGGGGCGTCTCAGGTCAGCTCGGCTGGTCATATGTATTCCTTCCCGGCAACCTCAAGCGCCTACTATGTTCCAATTGGTCCTCGTACCGAGGTGGGGATGGTGACCCCCAGCAATATCCGTCCCCTGCGATTAAAAGGCTATTCGGCTCAATCCATATTATGTATGCACAGCAATGCGGGAATCACCTTTGATCTGGATGCCATCCGGAAAACACTGCCTGAAAATGTGGGGATCAAAAGCTTTACCGCAACCTATGGGATATCGGATACAGCGATTGTCGATGCCGGCCAGAGTGATCCCGATGCGGATTTCTTTGTGCTGCTGGATGGGCAGCCCAGGCTCTGCAGGAAAAATTATCACAAGACCGAAGGCGCTGTGGCTGTGGAGATTCCGATCCAGAGGAACGACCGCTTTCTGACCCTGGCCTGTACGGAGGCGACAGCAAATGCAGCGGATTGGACGTTGTTTGCCGATCCATCCCTGGTTTTGGAAAGGCAGTGATTCGGATCTGGTTTGGCGTAATACACAAATGAATACATTGTGTATAATTATTAACGTTTTTTTGTGGAGGATTAATTATGTGTAGGTTGAAATGGCAACTTGTGGTGATGGTTTTGGGAGTGGCAATCGGAGGGATTGCCTCTGCGGCCGTAATTGACCGGACGATTCAACCCGGCGTCATTACCGGCAGCTCTCAGTTCAGTAACCATGAAGCGCCCCGCTGGGTGTTTGACAACAGGGCTGATACCAAATGGCTGGCTAATGGCCCCATAGGCTGGGTTCAGTACGAATTCGCAAATAATCAGGCCTTTGCGATCAATTCGTATGCAATTACCTCAGCTAATGATGCTCCTGACCGTGATCCGAAGGATTGGACGCTTCTGGGGTCCAATGATGGGACTACCTGGACAGTGGTGGATAGTCGCACCGGACAGAGTTTTGCCGCCCGGTTCCAGCGTCGACTTTTCAAATGCACCAATACCACCCCGTACCGCATCTATCGGCTGAATGTGACCCTCAATAACGGCAGCAGCAATCTGATGCAGTTTGCGGAATTGGAACTGATTGAAAACGGCATTCCCAGAACCGCCTATTACCAGTTATACTGGAGTAGTCAAATCAGCAACACCGAAAGCGCCCGCCTGGTTCTGGACAGGATTACCACAAGCAAATGGCTGACTGCAAGCGGGAATGTTACCGGCTGGCTTGTGTTTCAGTTCCTCGGCAAGGGGGCCTATGCCATTAACGGGTATGCGATTACCTCGGCGAATGATGCCCCTGAGCGGGATCCGAAAAACTGGACCCTGCAGGGATCTTTTGATGGAAACCTCTGGACGGATATTGATACTCGCACCGGCGAAAGCTGGACTGGGCGTTACCAGCGTCGCGAATTTACCTTTACCAATAATGTCGCCTATCCGTATTATCGCCTGAATGTGACGGCGAATAATGGTTCAGGTAATCTGATGGGCTTTTGCGAGTGGGAATTGCTGGAACGGGAACTGCCGGGTTCGGCCAAGTATGTCAGCCCGGCCGAGGCAGCTTTAGAGGTTCCGCTGAATGCTCAATTGGATTGGGAAACCGGCGCGGATCCCAACAGCGGTGTCGGGACCTGGGATGCTATTGGGGGGCATTATGTCTATATGGGAACCCATCCCAGCCAGATGACTCTTCTGACCCCCACGGCACTGCCGGTGGCAACCACGGCATACAGTCCAACGCTGGAAGCCAATACCACCTATTACTGGATGGTAGAAGAAGCCCTCAAGAAAGCCGGCGGTGGGGTCTATCCGGCCGGTGATCCGAACAACGTGGCAGGCCGCGTCTGGCGGTTCAACACCAAGACGACCCTGGTTCTGGTCAATCCGGAATCGCCGGTGGATGCGTTCGCCAACCTCGGCGGCAGTGCAACCTTTACTGTTGACGCTACTGACCCGCTGAATGGCACCATTACCTATCAGTGGTACTATGATCCGGATACTGAAAAAGATGGCAATGAAGTGCAATTGACCGAAGGCAGCAAGTATCAGGGTGTCAATACTGCCACGCTTACGGTGAACAATGTGACTGAAGCGGATAAAGGTGCCTATTTGTGCGGTGTTGCCAACAGCACACAGTTTGTTGTCTATTCCAAGACGGCCAATCTGTATATCAAGAAGACCCTGGCTCACTGGACTCTGGATGCTGCCAGTTATGATGGCACCTCCTATGCCGATGCAACAGGTCTGGGGCATGATGCGGTTGTGGATGGCACACCGGTCTTTACTGATGGTATCGTCAATGGTGATAACAGTGCAAGCGATGCTGTTGCCAATGGAGCGATCAAGACCTCTGACCCGAACAGTTGTGCCAGCGCAGGCGCCTTCAATCCGAGCGAAGAGACCGGGGCGTTCTCCATTTCGGCCTGGGTCAAGTTCCTTGATGTTGTGGGTAATGATTTTGGTATGATTGCCGCCAAACGCGACGGCTGGGCTTCCGGGAATGAAAGCTACTGGCAATTCCTGGTGGTTCAGGGAACTGGAGCGTTGCGGATGCAGTCTTATGGTCTGACTTCTTTTGATACACCGGCCAATTTGATTAAGCAGGACGAATGGCATCATGCCGTGGTTACCTTTGACCGCAGCATTGCACGGATGTATGTGGATGGTTTACAGAAAGCCTATGCCGGCTTTACGCCTGCCAACAATCCGGCAGCGACCTTCTATATTGGTCGGAATAACAGCATCGGTGAACGGCTCGATGGTCTGCTGGACGATGTGCGGGCATTCAACTATGCTCTGAGTCCCGAGGAAGTAGTTGACCTGTTCTATGCCGAAACCGGCAAGAATGTCTGTATCTATGGCAATCCTGCTGCGGACCTCAACGGGGACTGCAAAGTGACTCTTGAAGACTTCTCCGTCCTGGCAGGGAACTGGCTGACTCATGGATTCTATCCTGAATTGGATATTAAATAACAGCATATAGTGATGGGATTTATCGAATCAGGCAAGCCGGGGGAAACCTCGGCTTGTCTGATTCTGTTATGCCTGTTTCTCAGATGGTAAAGAAGGACTGCTGCATCAGTAGGGATGTTGTTGAAATTACATGACTCTGGGGGTGGAAAGATGATGTTGGACTGTATGGCAAGAGGATGGAACAAAAAGGTATTGATCTATTTTATTTGTATTTTAGCCGGCCTGAAAATGACTCTGGTATATGCCGAGGTTCCTCTTGTGGATATTACGCAGCCCGGGGACACGATCATGGGAGTACCCAATGATAACGACTGGCCTCCTGCAGAAGCACCCCAATATGCCATTGATAATAATATTAATACAAAATACCTGCACTTTAAAGGCGAAACCCAGGCCACGGGTTTTTGCGTTACGCCCACGGACTCCCATGTCGTTGTTGTGGGGCTGTCCTTGACAACAGCCAATGATGTTGAGAGTCGGGACCCGGTAAGCTATGAACTTTACGGTTCCAATACCAGTATCACCGGGCCCTATTCCTTGATCGCCGCAGGTGATATCGTGGATTTTAATCAGGTCGTAGCCTGGCCTCGCTATACAAGAAATGCTACACCAATTCTGTTTTCGAATACCATTGCTTATAAACATTATAAACTGATTTTCCCGGCTGTGCGCAACCCATCCGGTGCCAACAGTATGCAGATTGCCGAGGTAGAGCTGCTTGGCCAGCCGGACGGGCAATGGCCTCCGGTTGTGAATGCCGGAGATGCTCAGGTTCTGGTACAGCCTCAGACTCGAACGCAGCTTGCAGGCGATGTTCAGCTTTATGGGACGGTATCGGATCCCTATCAGTATCAATGGACACTGACTGCTGGGCCGGATGGAGTGTCGATTGATGACTTGGCTTTCGAACCGAATCAACGTGTTCTAAATCCGATTGTGCAATTTCCTGCAGTTGCAGGCCTATATCAGATGACTTTGACGGTGTCTAATTCAAGTTTCTCGGTTGCGGACTCCGTTCCTATTGTAATTTCAGACTCATTGTGTCCTGTGGGGGATATTACCGGGGATTGTACGGTCGATGTGGCAGATTTTTTAATCCTGGCACAATCCTGGCTGGATGCGGATATTCTGGCCGGGCAGCGGCCGGATTTGGACGGGAATAATGGTGTAACTCTGTCGGATATGGCGGTGTTGGCACAGTCATGGCACAAGCAGGGGCCCTCTGTGGTCATCAGTGAATTTATGGCGCTGAATACGGCTAAACTACCTCTTCAGACCGGACAAATTCTCGATGAAGATTATCAATCTTCTGACTGGATTGAATTGTGTAATACTACGCCATGGCCGATTCATTTGGGTGGCTGGTATTTGACCGATGACCCGGCCAATCTGACCCGCTGGGAAATTCCGGATATTGTTCTGGACTCTGGAGCGTTTATTATCATTTTTGCATCCGGCAAAGACAGACGCACGCCGGGTGAAACGCTGCATACCAATTTCTCACTATCGTCCGGCTCGGGCTTTCTGGGGCTTGTTCTGCCTGATGGCAAAACAATTGTGCATCATTATAATTACCCGGCTCAGTTTGGTAATATCTCGTATGGATTGGCCAGCCCCACCGGTTTGACTTCTCAGGTAGTGGAGCTGATTGCACCGGGAGCTGCGGCATATGCCAAAATTCCGACTGTCAATGACGCCGGGATTCCCTGGACGGACAGCGATTTTATTCCCGAAGGCTGGAAAACGGGAACTACAGGGGTTGGGTATGAAACGCAATCAGGCTATGAATCGTTTATCGGATTGAATCTCCGGCAGGAGATGTATGGGAAAAACGCATCTGCTTATATCCGCATTCCTTTTTGGGTGGATGATTTGACCGGTTTACAGGATTTAAACCTGGAGATAATGTACGACGATGGATTTGTTGCGTATTTGAATACGGGTGGGGCGGTTGCTTCAGACAATGCGCCTGCGGTTCCAGTCTGGAATTCCCAGGCAAATGGTGACCGTAATGACACGCTGGCCGTACGGTATGCGTCCTTTGCCTTGTCGGATGAAGCCTGCGGGCGGTTGCGCAAGGGCTGGAATGTGCTATCCATTCAGGGCCTAAATAAAGGTGTCAGCAGTTCTGATTTTCTGATTTTGCCCAAATTGTCGGCGGTGCGTGTCCAGAATATAGCTATAACCTCTCTGCTGGAATCGTATTTCCAGAATCCCAGTCCCGGGCGTAAAAACAATCCCGGTCAATTTAACCTTGGGCCGGCGATTCGCGATGTGACACGCAATCCCGTGCCGCCGCTGGAATCGGATAATCTGGTTATTACCGCGGCGGTGACTGCGACTGCAAAGCCCATCCAGCAGGTGGAGTTGATTTACTGTGTCGGATTTGGCTCTGAGACGGTTTTGGCGATGAATGATGCCGGCCAGGGCGACGATCGTATTGCCGGCGATGGCATATTTTCCGGCACGATTCCGGCTTCGGCTTACCGCACGGGCGATATGGTGCGATGGGCTGTCCGGGCAACCGATACCGCGTCGGTCCAGACACGAGAGCCGGCCATTCTGTTTACCAGCGATGCACCGCGTTACTATGGAACTGTGGTGGCCGATCCGTCTGTTCAGACCAATCTGCCTGTATTCCGCTATTTTGTTCAGGATACCGCCGCCGAAGCAACCGAAACCGGCACCCGCTGCTCGGTCTTTTTCCGTAACGAGTTTTATGATAATGTGCGCATAGAGCTGCGCGGCGGCAATTATACCAAAGGCCGTAAAATTCATTTTAATGAGGGGTATCATTTTCTGTTTGATCCGAAGTATGAACGGGTGGACGAGATAAATCTCAATGAACAGGGTGCAGACCCAACCTATCTGCGTCCTTCTCTGGCGTTCAATACGTTTGCTGCGGCGGGATTGCCGTGCAGCATCGTATTTCCCATGCGTGTGATCCGCAATAACGGTGATCCGTATGTTCGTGTATTTGTCGAACAGCCGGACCGGCATCTGCTGCGACGTACCGGACTGGATGACGATGGGGCTTTTTATAAAGTGTATTCCGATTTAAACGCGACTCTGTCCGGCGAACAGGTGGAACGGAAAATTACACGGCTGTATGAGGATAACAGCGATTTAAAGGCGCTGGCGGTCGGAATCGACCCCGCAAACCCTACACGCGGCACATTTCTTTTTGATAATGTCAATCTTCCCGCCGTCATTACCTATCTGGCGGTATGTACCCTGGTTCATGAGAATGACCATACCCACAAGAACTATTTTCTTTATCGTGACACGAATGGTTCCGGGGAATGGATGTTCATTCCATGGGACAAGGATTTGACATTCGGACTCAACCACAACATTTCCGGTATTACTGCCGCTCAGGACTGGCCTGGCGACATTCGTTCGCCCAGTCATCCGTTTTTCGGCAGCCAGAATCATCAGAAAGTTGATTATAAATGGAATCGTCTTTTTGATGCTGTGTATGCAGATTCGGTGGCTCGGCAAATGTACCTGCGGCACCTCCGGACACTGATGGATGCCTATTTGCAGGCCCCGGGAACCCCAGCCGCTCAGTTGTACTATGAAAAACAAATCGATGAGCTGGCTTCCCTGATGGCATATGAAGGCGTGTCCGATTTGACCGCGAACCTTAATGCGATAAAAAATTCGTATTTGCCGGTCCGTCGGACCCATTTGTATGTCAATCATTTGGAGGGTTCAACCTGGCCGGATGAGCCTGCTGGCATTCCTGCTGCCCAGCCCCAGCAGGTGGATCTGCAAATCGGTGATATTGATTACAATCCTGTGTCATGGAATCAGGATGAAGAATACATTCAGATTCTTAATCCCAACCCCTTTGCCGCAGATGTCAGTGGCTGGACAGTGTCCGGCGGGGTGACACACACCTTCGCTCCGGGTACAGTGATTCCTGCCAACGGTGCGATGTATCTGTGCCCCAATGCCAAAGCCTTCAGGGCACGTGCTGTGTCTCCCAAAGGAGGACAGCATTTGTTTGTCCAGGGCGGATACAAGGGGCACCTGTCCAGCTGGGGCGAAACCCTCGAAATCCGCGATACCGCTCAGCGGCTGGCAGCGTCCAAAACTTATCCTGGTAATCCCAGTGATGCCCAGCGTTATTTGCGTATTACGGAGCTGATGTACCATCCGGCCGACAATCCCTCTTTGGAGTATTCCGCCGAAGACTATGAATATATTGAGCTGACTAACATGGGAACCGGGCCTTTAGTGCTTGACGGTGTCAAATTCACCAAGGGCATTACATATCAATTCCCGGACAACATAACCCTGCAAGCCGGACAATATCTGCTGCTGGTGAAAAATCCGGCGGCGTTCGCAGCCGGTTATACGGTTCCGGAAAATACGCTGATTTTGGGCGGTTATCTGGGGTCTCTGGCGAACAGCGGAGAAACCATCAGTCTGGATGACCAGACCAACAGTACGATTCTTGAATTTACCTATGATGACAAGTGGGATGACATTACCGATGGCAAGGGATTCTCGCTGGTCTTCTGTGGAGATTTAAACGGCCTTCCGGAAATATGGAATAATAAAACGTCGTGGCGGGCAAGCGTGGTGATGGGTGGCTCTCCTGGGCTGGCTGAGCAGGGACTGGCTGCTGACAGTATTGTATTCAATGAAATCCTGGCTCATTCTCATGCCAGCCAGCCCGATTGGATTGAACTGTATAATAAAACCGACCAGGATATCCATATCGGCGGCTGGTTCCTGACGGATGACAATACGGATCTCAATACCATTCGTAAATATGAGATTCCGGCCGGGACCATCCTTCCTGGCGGCAGCTATCTGGTGTTCTATCAGCATACCTCGTTCGGCAGTCTTTCACAGCCGATTGAAAAACGTTTTGCTCTCAGTGAGGCAGGCGAGACGGTCTATTTGTATTCTGGTGAGAATGGGGAGGTGACAGGCTACTATCAAACCCGACAAAAATTTGATGCATCCGAAACGGGGATTTCTTTGGGCCGGTATGAAAAAGCCTCTTTGAGCAATGGGTATGATTTTGTCCGGATGCAGACGCCGACGCCGCAGCAGCCCAACAGCACCCCTCTGGTTGCCCCGCTGGTGATAACCGAGATTATGTATAATCCCGTGCAAGGGGCTGATTACGAGTATCTTGAGCTGTATAACCGTTCTTCTGAAGCGGTGTCTCTGATGGCCACAGTGTCAACGGAAAATCCTCAGGGAGTCTTTAATTCGCAGGATTTGCCCTGGACAATTGATGGAATTGGGTATGTATTCCCGTCCGGAATTGTGGTTATGCCTGGCGAGTATATCATTGTTGCCAAAAATCCTTCGTTGTTCAGCAGTGCTTATGGTTCTATTTTGCCAGTCGGTACACGCGTGTTTGGTCCCTATACCGGAAAGCTGGATAATAAAGGGGAAGAAATCGCCATCCAGATTCCGGGTGACCAGGAATGGGATAAGCCAAGGATTTATATTCCGGTCGAAATAATTGATTATTCGGATTCATCACCCTGGCCGACAGGCCCCAACGGCGGGGGGCAATCTCTGCAGCGGATTAATATAAGTGCATATTCCAATGACCCGGAAATTTGGATAGGGCAGAGTCCTCAACCGGGGAAATAAAAATTAATATCCCAAGAATTTTGGCTCATTAGCGGATATCCGAGGGCTTTTTATGGGGGGCATGTTTGGGGATGAAGTTCTGCGGTGTTTTTATCGGACGAATCACATATGGCGTTGCCATATACATTTAATACAAGACAGTGTATATATAATAACACTATATTTAGCGAAAACACATTTGAATTAAAAACCTCGTTTTGGTATAATCCATTTCTGGATATTTCATTTTTTCTGGGGATACGTGATGAGCAAATGCGATCGAACCTCAAAGCGTAGTTGTTGGTATTCTTGGCGGGCTATGGTTTTTGATGCTTACGCCAATCGAAATGACGAAAAAACGAATAAAACAATGTTGAAGGGAGGTTTTATGATGAATAAGTTATTTTTGGCACTCGTGATTGGGTTGGTGGCATGTTTATCCACCGTCTCCCAGGCTGCAGTCTATGGCGGCGGCAGTGGAACACAAGAAGATCCCTATCAGATTATGACTGCTGAGCAGATGAATACCATCGGTCTGAATTCAGATGACTGGGATAAGTATTTTGTCCTGGTGGCAGATATTGATATGTCTGCGTATACCGGTACACAATACAACATCATTGGTAATGCGGTGACCAAGTTTACCGGTACCTTTGATGGCAATGGTTATGTCATAGCCAATCTAAGCTATGCAACCAGTGATATGGTAAACCATGTGGGGCTGTTTGGATATCTTGGTGCAACGGCCAAAATCAATTATCTGGGGCTGGACAATATTTCGATTGTGGCTCCCAATGCCACTTCTGTTGGCGGTTTGGCGGGAGCGACTGAGCTTGGTGCTCTGATTACCGGATGTTATACAGCAGGGGCCATTGAGGGCAACTCTCAGGTGGGAGGATTGGTGGGATCTAATAATGGGGCGGCAACCGCCTGTTACTCAAATTGTTCTATTCAGGGACAGAATAATGTTGGCGGTTTGATAGGATATGATACAGGAGTGATTGTTATTTGTTATGCGTGCGGATCTGTCAGCGGAAACACCAATACGGGTGGCCTTATAGGTGATCGTAGTGGTGGGACTGTCAATAGCAGTTTCTGGGATATGGATACAAGCGGTCAAGCAACCAGTGCTGGGGGGACAGGCAAAACAACCCTGCAGATGAAATCACGGGCGATGTTTGTTAATGCGGGCTGGGATTTTGTTGGCGAATCAGCCAACGGCAACAATGATTTCTGGAAAATGTCTCAAATGACCCATTATCCTATTCTGAGTTGGCAGAAAGAGGTTGTGTATCCCGACTTCAACGGGGATAGCATGGAAGATCTTTTATGGCGGAATGTGAAAACCGGTGAATATCTGTTTTCTCCCATGGGAGTTGACCCCAACGGCCTGCTGGAGATGGGGACTACTGAAAGTCTGGGCGGCAGCCGCAAAACATCTGAAATAAAAGGTATTGTGGATTTCAATGGCGACAAAAAGTCGGATATTTTGTGGCGGAATGTCAAAACAGGAGTATTTTGGGGTTCTTTGATGGATGGCAGTACGGCTATTCTGAATCAGGATTTGGCTGCAAACAGCAAAACGATGCAGATAATTGGCTTTGTGGATTTGAATGCTGACGGGAAAACGGACCTGGTTTGGCGTGAAATCAAAACGGGGGCTTATCAGGGCTGGCTGATGGATGGTTTGACAGTGCTGCAAGCTCAATCGCTGGGTGGCAGCAAAAAGACGGTTCAGATTGCCGGTTTTGCGGATTTGAATGCGGATGGAATGTCAGATATTATTTGGCGGAATGTGAAAACGGGCGCTTATCAGGGTGCCTTGATGGATGGCCTGACTGTTTTGGCCACTGGGGATCTGGGCGGTACAACCAGAACGATCCAAATAGCCGGCTTTGCGGATTTGAATGCGGATGGAATGTCAGATATCATTTGGCGGAATGTCAGAACTGGCGCTTATCAGGGGGCATTAATGGAAGGTCTGACTGTTTTGGCCACTGGGGATCTGGGCGGCACAACCAGAACGATCCAGATAGCCGGTTTCGCGGATTTCGATGCGGATGAGATGTCGGATATTGTGTGGCGGAATGTCAGAACTGGTGCTTATGAGATTGCATTAATGGATGGCCTGTCTGTTGTTGGAAGGGGGAATATAGGCGGTACGACCAGAACGATCCAGATAGCCGGTTTTGCGGATTTCAATGCGGATGGAATGTCAGATATCATTTGGCGGAATGTGAGAACTGGCGCTTATCAGGGTACATTAATGGAAGGTGTTGATGTCTTTGATACTCTGGATTTAGGCGGCAGTACCAGAACCCAGCAGATTGTAAACTAAAGATTACAGCCTCTATATCATCCTGCTCAGCCGGAGCGTTTGTCTTCGGCTGAGTTTTTTTGTGCAGACCCAAGATATTTCTGGAGTGGGGCAACGGGCTTCAATGTTCTTGGGGAGGGAGTATGTCCATGACGGCTTGAGAAAAAGCAGCCAATTCGGTGTGGCAAACCCAATCGGCCAGGGTATCCATGGCGGTGGGTTCGCGATTGATAATAAAAAGTCTGGCCCCATACCGCCTGGCGAGGCTTGCCATTCCGGCCGCAGGGTGCACCTGAAGCGAAGTCCCCATGACTATAAAAACTTTGGCAGAGCCGGAAGATAGCTGAGCCGCATTTAAAGATTCCTGCGGTATCATATCACCAAAGAATACAATGTCTGGACGAATCAATGACTGGCACTGGCAATATGGGACCTGGTGGGTCCGAATCTGTTTGTCAACGTAGGCTCGATCATATGTTTTACCACAGTGAATACAGTGAAAGCCGGTCACGTTTCCGTGGAATTCGATCACGTTGGTCGCCCCGGCCTTCTGATGTAGCCCATCGATATTCTGGGTAATAATGGCGTCCAGGAGGTTTTGGTGTTGCAAGGCTGCCAGCATTCGGTGAGTAATATTCGGTTCTTTGTCGGCCAGAGGGTGAATGTACTCAATGGCAATTTTGTAATACTCCTGCGGCTGATTCAGAAAAAAATCCAGTTCGAAGGTGTCCTGCGAGATTTTGGAATACAGGCCGTTGGGGCTGCGAAAATCCGGAATCCCGGAATCTGTTGATACGCCGGCACCGGTCAGGGCCACAGAATAGTCGGACTGACGGACGGCTTCTAAAAAATGTCTTGCATATTCTTTGATATCCATAGTGGATTTCCAAACCAGTCGATCCATTTTATGCCGAATTATAAGTTATTGACAATAATATTTTTATCGTATTTAATACGCGGCGATGATTAGATTTTTTGCGACGGTCGTATGCTGTTTGCATGGCACAATTACCTAAATTCGGATGTGCTTGACGAACATTTATAATTAAAAAAGATAATAACCTAACACTAATTTATGGTACAAAAAACCAAGGAAAACTCCAATTTATTTTATCAATCCCTGAAAGGGGGGTTTTGGGTTACAGTTTTGCGAATCGCGTCACATGCCATAGGCGTAATCAAGACTATCATCATCGCTAATGCTTTGTTTGTTGAAGACTTCGGTATTATGAGTGCCGCTTTTCTGTTGATGACTTTTTTGGCGGTTATTTCCGAGACCGGCTACAATATGGCCTTGGTCCAGAAAAAAGGTCATATCCTTGATTATCTTGACACGGCATGGACAGTCGGTGTAATTCGAAGTATTTTGCTTTATTTGCTTTTTTATATCCTGACTCCGTTTTTTGTATCGATAGGCATCAAGGATGAATCCCATCGGGTGCTGGCTATCCATGTGATGCGCGTGATGGGGTGTGGGTTCCTTTTCCAGGGATTATCCAATATTGGGGTACTGTTTTTTACTCGCAATATCAATTTTCGTCCGCTAACCTATGTCAAAATAGCCGAAATATTGATTGACTGTACCGTTTCACTGGTATGGTTATATCTCTATCGCAATGTGTGGGCCTATGTGGCCGGATGGATAGCAGCTGGTGCATTTGGTTGTATCATGGGATATGTCATTTGTGATTATCGTCCCAAATTGAAGCTGGATTCTGCAAAGGCCAAAGAGCTCTGGCAATTCGGTAAATGGGTCTATGTGATGTCCATTCTTGGATTTATCCTCACGTTTGGCGACCAGCTTATCGTTTGGGGAGTGCTGGGTATTGGGTCTATTGCACTGTATTATCAGGCATCCCGATATGCTACCCTGCTTTTTTCGGAGATCACAACTATTGTGGGCCAGGTTATGTTTCCGGCTTTTTCCATGCTCCAAGATGATATTGTGCGGTTACGGGATGCATACCTTAAGCTGATTGGTCTGGTTTCATTTGTTGCTGCACCCTTGTCCATTGGGATTATTCTACTGGGGCCCGTTTTTGTGAGGCTTGTGCTCAAACAGGAATATCATGCCATGACTCCAGTGCTGCAGATTCTTGCCTTGAGGGGGTTGTTTCTGGCGATTGGCGGCACACGTGGCCCTTTGTTTAATGCGATCGGAAAACCTCATGCAAATCGCTATAATACGCTGTTGCGAATTGTGATCTTTGCCGTTGCCTTGTATCCATTAAGCCGGCTGTACGGGATAACAGGGATTGCCCTGACGATGCTGGCAATTAGTGTGGTTGTTAATCCGCTGGATTTTTATTTGACACGGCGTCTTTTACAATCGAGCAACTGGGCCATGTATCGTCCTTTTTTTTATCCATTGGCTGCATCATTGTGCATGGGCTTGATTGTATATGCATGCCAGATGTTTTTTTTTCAGAAAGACTCCATTCCTGGACTTTGCATTATGATGATTATTGGAGCGGTGAGTTATCTGGGATTAGCGTATCTGATTGATATTGTATTCAAATCAAAGACCATGGATACAGTGGCAGAAATTATTGCCTTGTGTCGCAGCCGGATGACGCGATCTTCATGATATCGGCGTCTTTTGGCTCAGTGTGTCCCAGGAAGAAGATTGATTGAGAGCATTTGAAAAGATACGGTGTGGGAATGAATGAAACCCATTGCTGAAATTCATAATTGATGATAATATTTGTCAAACACTGAATCTGAAAAAAACCAAAGCATATGACAAAAAATAAAATTTTGTTGATCGGTATTGACGGTGGTTCATGGTCGGTACTCAAACCCGCATTTGAAGCCGGCCAGATGCCGTTCCTGCAGAGTATGTGCCGCAACGGAGTGTCTGGGGTGCTTACATCCACCATTCCAGCGATTACGCCGGCGGCATGGGGGGTTTTCCAGTCCGGCAGAAATCCCGGGCAGACGGGTGTGTTTGATTTTGAATACTGGGATAAAGAGCAAAAGCGGAGTTTTTTTGTCAGTTCCGACTGCCTGGGACAGACCGTGTGGGATATATTGAGCCGAGAGGGATACCGTGTGGGGCTGATCAATGTTCCGATGACTTATCCGCCCCGGCCGGTCAATGGTGTTGTGGTTAGCGGGCTGCCGACACCGTCCATGGATTCGGCTTTCACCTATCCCCAGGAAATCAAAGAGCAATTGATGTTGAAATTCCCGGGCTACCACATATTTAATATTCAGTTTATCTCTCAAAATCTCATTGATGATCCCATTCTGCTGACAGAGGCGTTGTGTGATATTGTCAGAACTCGTGCCAGTGCGGCCTGCTGGCTTTTGGATTCACAGGCATTCGATGTGTTTATGGTTCATTTTCAAGCCAATGATGTGATCCAGCACATGCTCTGGCATTATCTGGATCCCCGTCATCCCGGGTTTTCCGGATCCCTGCAGATGGAACTATTTAGGCGATTTTACCGAGTGCTTGATGAACAGATTCAGCGAGTCTATGCAGCATTTGAAAAAAAGAACGGTGCAATAGATCTGGCCTGTGTGCTTTCGGATCACGGGTTTGGACCTCATTTCAAACGGTTCAATCTGGGCAACTGGCTGGTTCAGGAGGGCTATCTCAGTAAGCCTGGCACCGAGAACACATCGTTGTTGAAAAAAATGACCAGGACACTGAGAGTGGGGACACTTCTAAAGGCATTTATTCCCAGGGACAACGTGGATCGGATTGAAAACGCTGTGCTGAAAAGCCGAGCCGGAGCATGGGATCGTGTGCGTGCGTTTTCTGTCGGACGGAGTAATGAAGGATTTATATATCTCCTGGAACACGAGCCTGCCTTACGTGACGTGCTGGCAAGAGAAATCATCGACAAACTGCAGAGGCTTACAGATCCCGACAATGGCAGTAACGTTGTCCGTGCGGTATATCGCAAGGAGGACATTTACAAGGGCCAGCGAATGAACCATCTTCCCGATTTGATTGTCGATCCGGAAGAAGGATATTCTTTTACGGGGCACTATCAGGCCGATAGCGGTCTGTTCAGTATGGTTCAGCCGTCCACGGATCGACATGTCGGGAAACATCACAAGGATGGTATTTTTATCTTCCAGGGAAAACATATTGTTTCAAGAGGCACAATCACCGCTTCTTTGTATGATATTATGCCGACTCTGCTGTATATGCTGCGAATAGGGATTCCGGGGAATTTGGATGGCCGAATTCTGCAGGAGATTTTCAGTGACGATTTTGTCAAACAGAATCCTCCGATCATGCAGGATGACCAGGCCCTGAAGACCGACAACGGGCATGGACATACGTACTCCGATGAGGATGAGAAAAATATAGAACAGCGGCTTCGTGATCTGGGATACTTGTGAGATGGACCAAACTAATAAGAAAAGGTTTGAGATTGTGGTTGTGACGGGGGCGTTTCCTGTTCTGTCCGAGACATTTATTGTCAATCCGATTATACAGTTGATTGAAACGGGACATCGCATCAGAATCATTCCCTTATCGCCGAAACCGCAAACAGCCAGGATACATGATGATATTAAGAAATACCGACTGATGGACTCTGTAACATACCCTGCGGCTATGGCTCCAGGAAAGTGGGGTAAGCGGTGCAAAGCGGTCTTGGGTTTTTTGAAATTGTTCTTCAGAAGGGGATGGCGTGCAGTCCAAATTCTCCGGGCTAATCTTCGCTGTGAGAACGGTTTTTGCTATACGCGGCTGTTTTTTTCTTTTGATTTGTTCAAGACAGACTTTGATCTGGTACACTGCCACTTTGGCCCTAATGCCGCCATGCTGGTGGATTTGAAAAAGGCCGGACTTGATATCCCCTTGATTACTTCTTTTCATGGTTATGATGTCAACAGCTATCCTCGTCAGGCAGGGCAGAAATGTTATCAAGACCTGTTTGCTCTTGGTGAGCTGTTTACGGCCAATACCCATTTTACAAAAAATAAAATGCTCCGGCTGGGGTGTCCTGAGCACAAAATACATATCATTCACGAAAGCCTGCGATGTGACACATTTTTTGTTCCCTTATCAGAACGCCCTGCTTCGGGTGAGGTTGTGACCCTTCTCACAGTAGGACGCATGGTCGAAAAGAAAGGATACGCCTATTCCCTTAAAGCGATGGCCCTGCTCAAGTCGCGAGGTTATCGATTCCGCTACTGGATGGTTGGAGATGGACCGCTGATGGGCCATTATAAACAGATGGCTGCAGAATTAAATATTACCGAGGATGTCACTTTCCTGGGCGAGCAGACACAAGCAGAGGTATTAAATCTGTATCGACAGGCTGATATATTCATTCTTCCAAGCATCGAAGCAGCGGATGGAGATTGTGAGGGTCAGGGGCTGGTGCTGCAGGAGGCTCAAATGGCCGGAATCCCTGTCGTATCTACACTGCATAATGGAATACCGGATGGTGTACAGAATGGCATTACAGGCTTGCTTGTTCCTGAAAAAGATCCCATACAGCTTGCGGATAAAATCGAATATCTGATACAAAATCCCCATGTTCGTCTTGAAATGGGGCAACGGGGGCAGGAATTCGTTCGGAGTAAGTTTGATGTAGGGCGGGTGACTGAAGCATTGATTGATTTATTTGAGAAAGCTGCCGGCAGGACAAATTAATTTGTTCCGGGGTATAGCACTGTGTTTATGTTTATGCAGTTTATCGATTATGCACAAGCTGGCTGAAATGGGGTTTCTGCCAGGTCCCGATGCCATCCCACCACAACGCCAGATAGTCCATCTCAATCTGTCCAGTCTTGTTGAGTACCATCTGGTGCAGATGACGCATACAGATAATGCCCCCAAGCTGCCAGGCCTGTGCGCCGGCCTGGACAATGGTTCTGTGGGCCTGTTCATCGAGTAGGTGCGGACGGGAAAGCAGTTCCGCCAGCTGGGCAGCCGTCGGTTCCAGCGTCTGGTTCCATAAACGTATGTCCTGAGCCTCTTTTTGCTCAAGACTGGCCAGTAATTGCTGTTTTTCCTCTTCTTTAAGACGTTTCTGCTCCGCTTCGGCTTCTAAACGCTGTTTGCGGTGCTGGGCGCATTGCGGCAGCAGATTTTCAATAAATCCCAGCAACGGATCAAAGACAATCCATACCAGAAACGTAAACGTCAGGGTCCCTTCGGCAACGGTGGACAATATGCCCAGAATGCCCAGTTCCGGCAAGGTGATTGAACATAAGAAACCCGCCACGCTTCCGAGAAATGGACTCACGTCGTACAGTACTATATAATATGCCGAGGTTGTTAAGGGATGCTCAAGAATGGTTTGATGACGTGAGACGCCACGAAAAATGGCAAATACATAAACATTGACAAAAAACAGAAAAAAAACAAGAGAATACCCCGAAAATGAGAAGACCACCCACCATTTGAATCCTGCCTGATGCAGTGCCAGTGATAACAAAAATATTGCACAGGTAACAAACCAAATTGTTCCAAGGACATGGATTCGTTTTAAGGTTGTTTTCGATGAGATCATAGTGTAAAGCTGGCAGTCCTTCAGACTGCCAGCATGACGGAATTCTAAGCGTTGATATTGACTATGGGGCCGCGAACATATTCACAGCGCTGCCGCCCTGCAGGATCGGGCCGACGATTTCCTGGACAGTCAAACCAATTGAGGCAAGAATAGTCGGTGGAACATAGATAATATCTCCTTCCTGCAGAAGAACGTTACAGGTCATATCTCCCTGCTCGACCAGTTTGCGATAATCCAGGGCAAACACTTTTGAGGGTTCTTTGGGATTGGTTGAAGGCCGGATAATCTGTATCTGATCCTTCCAGGCCAGATTATTGGGTACTGCCTTGGTTAGGGCTGACAGAGTTGTTTCCCGGCCGGTGAAGATCTGAGCCCCAGGCTTATTGACCATGCCGACTACATAATAATAATGGCTCATATTCCGGACGCGTACTTCAATGGGGTTGTCGCCGGTCATTTTGTACATGCCCGCGATACGTTCTGCGATTAATTGAGCAACCTGGCGTGGGGTTTTGCCAGCGACGGTAATTTCACCGACTCGTTCAAAGGAAATCACGCCATCCGGGCGAACGGTCTGGGTCTGTCCAAGCATCGAGCCTGTCCCCATCAGTTCCGGGACCGAGGTACAAATGACCGTGACGTCATCCGGCGGCAGAATTACATAGTCACTCGCTGTGACTGTTGCATCGTTTGGGTATGTGAACGCCTTTAGATTTTTCGGGTCGGCCTTAAAGCATCCCGAAACAGAGGCCATCACCAAACAAGCGATAATGGCGACACAATTCAACCTGTATTTCATGGCTCAGCCCTTTCAATAAATTAGTAGTGTTATTACCTCTTCTTCGGCAAAAATAGAGTGTCAGATTAGCGACTAATGTAATCGATTATTGGATTTTGTCAATGAGTAAAGTCTGGCCGAGGAAGACAAAATAGCCTTTTTTGATGAAAAATTTCGGATTTAGACTAAACGCTCTTGCAATCTGGCCAATCCAGAGGTAAATTACGGGTCTGATATCACTTGGAGAGGTGGCCGAGAGGCTGAAGGCAACGGTTTGCTAAACCGTCGTACGGGTAATAACCCGTACCGAGGGTTCGAATCCCTCCCTCTCCGTTTTTTTTCATCGCTGAAACCACAACTATATACACTTTTTATTGCTCAGGTGTGCACAATGATGAAAAAGGAAGGGTTGTTTGCGGTTATCATATTGCATGGAATCCTGGCTTGGTTGAATGCCTGCGCACAAACAGCTTTGGCTGAAAACAGTGCCCCTTCTGTTTCGCGGGGTTATTCGATACCTCTCATTGACTTGTCAGATCATTATTATCGTCAAACCCTTGTGGATTATGAGGCAGGGCAATACCTGGGGCATCCCACGACTGTGCTGCTTGAGGATGACAAAACCATGATTTGTGTCTATCCCAAAGGCCATGGCCGGGGAGCGATTATCATGAAACGCAGTACCGACGCTGGCCTGACCTGGAGTGACCGTCTTGTTACGCCGGCCAATTGGACGACGTCCAAAGAGGTGCCGACCATTCATCGGGTCGTGGATCCGCAGGGTAAAAAACGATTAATCCTGTTTTCCGGCCTATATCCGGTTCGCATGGCGGTCTCGGAAGATGATGGACTAACCTGGTCTCCATTGCAGAAAGTCGGCGACTGGGGTGGAATTGTGGTGATGGGATGTCTAACCGAACTCAAGACCGGCAGGGGCCATTACATCGCAATGTTTCATGACGATGGACGGTTTATCAAAGAAGAGGGTAAAGCAGCTGGAATGTTCACTTTGTATAAGACTTTTTCGAACGATGGGGGCTTGAGCTGGTCTTTGCCCGAAGTGGTGTATCAGTCCGACCAGATTCATCTATGCGAACCGGGGATTATCCGCTCCCCGGACGGCAGACAGCTGGCCGTCCTGCTTCGCGAAAACGCTCGTAGGAAGAATTCCCATGTCATTTTTTCTGAGGATGAAGGCAAAACATGGAGCCAGCCGCGTGAACTTCCCGGCGCCCTGACCGGTGACCGACACACGGGTAAATATGCCCCCGATGGCCGACTGTTTATTTCCTTCCGAGATACCACCTTCGAAAGCCCCACCCGGGGAGATTGGGTCGGCTGGGTTGGTACCTATGAGGATATTGTTGAGGGAAGAGAAGGCCAGTATCGCCTCCGTCTGATGGACAACAAACACGACTGGGACTGCGCCTATCCCGGCGTGGAAGTACGGCAGGATGGAACCTTCATCGCAACGACTTACGGCCACTGGACCGCGGGAGAACAACCCTACATCATGTCCGTACGATTTACGCTCCAGGAACTGGACCAAATGGCTCAAAAACTTGTCAAGTCGGGAAAATAACTGAATTGAGGCATGTTGGAGCCTATCGCTTCGCACGGAGTGACAGTGCCTTGTGATTTGCCAGCGATATTCTTCGGCAAGGGGGGCGAAAAATCAATGTTATGTTTTGCGATGAATATTACGCCAGAGATGGGGGAGCTGTCCGGTCAGTTCTTTAAAGGCACGGCGCATATTGGTTGTAGAGTTAAAGCCTGCACGGGCAGCAATAACGTCCAGAGGCAGATCGGTGTCAATCAACAGAGTCCTTGCAACATCATAATGAGCATGGATGATTTCATCATGGATGGAACGTCCGAGGGTCTTTCTGAATTTCATCTGCAGGGACCGCTTGCTAATGCATAGATGGCGGGCAATATCATCTACCTGCATGGCCTGGCTGCGGTTATCATAGATAAACTTCAGCGCCTCAACCATATCGGGATCATCAACAGCAAAAATATCGGTTGAGCCGCGGCTTTTAACCTCGGCCGGCTGCATGCGGATACATTGGCCGCGGAGTGTATCACGTCCCGAAATGATGGCATCCAGCAGGGCCGCGGCGTCATATCCGGCCTTGCTCAGGTTGAATGAGATGCTCGACAGCGGCGGATCACAAATAGTGCAGACCGCCTCATCATTATCCACACCAAGGATTGCAATGTCTTCGGGAATGGCAAGGCCTGCTTCGCGAGCCGTATTGATCAGATAACAAGCCAGGATGTCGCAACTGACTAAAATCGCTACGGGCTTGGGCAACTGCTTGAGCCAGTCCACCAGCCCCTGCTGGCCGTGATTGAGGGTCATGCCGATCCAGAGCTGATTGAATGGAACCAGGTCATTGGCCAGCGGAATCTGGCCCCCCTTATAGACGTGCAGTGTTCGTCCATCGGCAGCAGCACATCGGGCAAAATGGTTCATACGTTCCAGAGACCAGCGTGCCTCAGTCAGTCCAAAGAAGGCAAAATTGGTAAATCGTCTTCGGACAAAATAGTCATAGGCGGTCTGGGCGACTTTTTCGGAGTCCGCGCTGATATAAGGTAATGAATGCATGGTTTGCAGCGTTGAAAAGGCGACGACTGGAATCCCGATATCAAGAATCTGCTGGGCCTTGGTAGAGGTTTGGACGCTCACAAAAGCTCCTTTGCAATTTCGCCTCTTCAAAAACGCAAGGGATTCGATGGAACTATCCGGCCAGACAATCAATTGCCAGTTTGTGTTGGCTTTAACATAGTCTGTAATTCCGGACATGATTTTCTAGGTATTTTGGGTGATGCTGTTATGAACAAACGCAATTTTTGTCTTTTCCTGCATGGGCACTTGTCCGACAGGGTCCTTACAGTTATGCCGCAACACGCTATATTCGCTCGTTTACCATGTTTATCAAGGGTTGTCAAGGCGTTCCGGCAAATCATTCTTTGGTTAAATGCAAGAGTATGTCTTTTATTTGCGCAAAAAAGTGGTTATTTCTGCGCAACATTGCCTTATTTTGATGCATTGAGTGTGAGATAATATAAAATCAAGAAAAACCAACGGCGGGTCATTTTAGGCATTAGGGATTCCGGAAGGCGTTGTGCCTGAGTGGAGCAATTTACGATGTGCAATGCATTGAATTGAGAGGAGAGGTAAAATGAACAAAATGACTTATTATCAGGTGTTGATTGTGCTGCTCATCACGATCATGGTGTTTTCCAGTCCTACCCAGGGGAGTGTTGTTATCTCTGCAACTCAGGGAAAAGCAATCCAGTACAAGAACGACTCGGGGGCTTGGGTTTCTGAAACGCGTCTGAAAACTCGCACGGCCGGAGTCTGGGACGACGATCCGGCACTCAATACGCTGGATGCCAACAAGTCTTATCTTCAGTTCGATCTTACAAGTCTATATGCAGCAAATCCCGGGTTGAAGGGTAATATTTCCAGTGCAACCCTCACCATTTATGCTATCACCGACGCCAAATCTTATGTGGTCAGCGGTTTGAAGGATGGCGGTAATGAGGCCTGGAGTGCGGACACCATTGACTGGTTCTCTGCTCCGGGTAATGATACGACCAGTGGTACGGCACTGCTTGCTGATCAGACTGTTATGCTGTACACCGTCAATCCGACCGTCGCTAATGGGGCGGCGACCCAGGATGTGACAGCATTTCTGAATACGGATACAGACGGACTGGTAACCTTTATCTTTACTGCAGGCGGAACTACCTATATGTATAATGTTCTGCCAGGCGCTTACTATAATGCAGACTACGTGCCCGTATTGACCCTGGTCATTCCGGAGCCGGCGAGCCTGATGCTGTTTGCATTGGGTGGGTTGGCGATGCTGAACAGACGCCGTTAAAGAGCGGGAGAATCTCCACATACCGCAATAGCTATTTATTTAAGCTTCGGATACCAGTAAAAAACAGGTGTCTGGCGGTTATCGAAAGCTGGAAAACGTGACAGACGTGTCGTGCAGCGCAGGGAGAGGCGCTGCCGAAATGAGTCTGCGATATCTCGATCAGTAACATAATTGAGGAGACCCTAATATGAAGAAATTATGTTTCCTGACGGCTGGGTTATTGACATTCCTGCTTGTATTTCATTCCATTGCCAAGGCAGACAGAACGGTTTCTGTCAAAGCCTCACAGGGTAAAGCGACAGACTGGCGAACGCCGGACACGGTTATGGGCAATACCACCCAATTGATGACGCGTAGTGTTTCGGGCAGCAATGATTGCAAAAAATCATGGCTGCAATTTGATCTGACCTCTTTGTATGCGGAAGATTCCAGTATTCCGGGCAATATTCTTGATGCCAAACTGATCTTTTATGGCGGCAAGTCCGAAACAGGTGCCAAAAGCTATGTCGTTAGTGGTCTCAATGATGCGGCCGGTCTGGAGGACTGGGTTGCATCGACACTAACCTGGAATAATGCGCCGGGTAATGACATTAACAGCGGTACCGGTTTGATTGCATCCAAGACGACCTCGCTGTACTCTGCATCGATCCCTGTGCCTGTGCTGGATGTGATGTCGGAAACACCGGCGGCCAACCGGCCAGCACTGACAACATTTTTAAACACTGACACCGATGGCAAAATTACCTTTATCTTTACTGCCGGCAGCACGACATACCTGTGGAACGTCGGGCAGCCTCTGGAACCGGTGCTGACTCTGACCTACGCATTGGGAAAAAATCCTGATAAAGCTCACAATCCCAGTCCGGCCGATGAGGCGGTTGTCGAGACTGATTTGGCATCGTTGTCGTGGACCAACCCGGAACCCAATTCCCCCGGCGGCGTGTTGGTTTGCGACGTGTATCTGGGAACAGAACCCAATGTTCTGACGATGGATAAAAAGACGTTGACAGCGGGTATTTCCACCGTGGCCGTGAATCAGGTTAATTTTCCTAAATATGGAGCACTCAATAATCAACAGACCTATTACTGGAAGGTGGATGTGCATGACAGCAGTTCGCCGGATGTGATTTACGGTCAGATGTGGAGTTTCTTTACCAATAATAATGCAGCGCCGGAAGTGGACGCCGGTCCAGACCAGGTGGTATGGCTGGGCAAAAGCGGCATACCGGGACAGGAACTTGTTGTTCTGGACGGAACGACATCGGATGATGGCATGCCAACGCCTGGGTATTCAGTTCAGTGGAGTCAGATTAGCGGTCCAGCTGTCACCATCAGCCCGAGTAATACGGATGATACCTCGGTAACAATCACTACCCGTGGTACTTATCTCTTTGAGTTGAAAGCCGATGACGGTAACCGGCAGGCAGCCGATACAGTTGTGATTATTGTTGGAACCGATTCCTGTGATGCATCCCATATGAGTACTGGTCAGCCGTATGATGCCGGAGATCAGAATCATGACTGCATGGTGAACCTGCAGGATTTTGCAGTGCTGATTTCCGCGAACTGGCTGAATTGTACCGATACGCTGACGGACTGTGCTGAC